>UPXR01000001.1 GCA_900557365.1 uncultured Dialister sp.
AACCTCGCACATCGGTTATTCGTTCGCTGTACTGTTCAGTTTTCAAAGAATCATCGCTCTTCAAGCGACTTGATTATCTTACCACATCGCTTCGGTTTTGTCAAATGTTTTTTTGAAATCTTTTTGAAGGATTTCGGAAACATCCGATAGAATCGAGTTTTGCGGCGCCGCTGTATCAGCGACGAGTGTAATCATATCATTTTTGCTTCATTCTGTCAACAGGTTTTTTGAAGTTTTTTCAAAGTTTGTCGAATCCGTTCTTCTTTGGAATCCCGGCCTGACATCCTGTTCAGATAGCAAGCTTATTATAACAATCTGTATACATTCTGTCAAAGGTTCATTTTACGTCATGATTCATTTTCCCCGCTGCTGTCTTTTCGCGAATCATTGATTTTCCGTCTATGGATCTCTGTTTTTTCCTCTTTTCCTCTTTTGTTTTCTTATTACTTTACTGTTTATTCCCGTTTTATTTTCGTAAACATGCACTTTTCATTCGATGCTGATATTAAAAGGTACTCTTAAAATAATTTAAGACTCTTTTGTTTTGCCTTCTTTTTCTTTTTCCTGCCGGCTGCCTTCCCTGTCTTCGGATATCCCCATGCATGACTTTACCCCCTGCACTTCCCCGTTTCTCTGATTTCGTTTCCCCAATTCTTTCCTGTCGGATTCTATGGATCTCATTTCTCTTCCTGCAGGATCTGCCGCACAGCCGCTCTTCTTTATTCCCGTTTATACAGATTTCAATCCCCGATCCCTGATTTGTTTCTTTAAATTCGCTTCATACGGTCTTCTGAGGCGTTCCTGCCGCAGAGAAAAGGAAATAACAGGAAAAGCCCCCGGAAAGAGTATACTGCTCTCTCCAGGGGCTTCATCAAACCGTCAGGACTTCTTATGTCCGTCCTTATGATCTTCTTTATGTTCTGCCTTATCCGGTTTGTTTTCTGTTTTCTTCTTGTCTTTCTTTTCCTTCTTGTCTCTGGTCTTTTCCTTTTTCAGCTTTTTCGGCTTTCCCTGTTTCTTATCCTGGCGGGATTTGGATTCTTCATCCTGTCCCTGCTCCGGCTGTTCCAAGCATGCCGATTCCTCTTCGGCAGCTTCCTGCTGCGCTGCCCGGAAGTCTTCTGTTTCCTTAAATACATCTGCATCGGCAACCCGGGGAAGAATAACAGTAACGGTTGTTCCGCTGCCTTCTTCGCTGGCAATGAACATTTCTCCCTTATGCTTCTGTACAATGTGCTTGCAGATGGCAAGTCCCAGACCGCTTCCTCCGGTAGACTGGTTGCGGCTTTCTTCCGCACGGTAGAATCGTTCAAAGACTCTTCCCTGCTTTTCCTTCGGAATGCCGATTCCCGTATCGGAAACCGTAAGAATGACCTTATCCTCTCCCTCGGGGGCAAGCTTCACCAGAATATTGCCGCTTTCATTGTTGTACTTGATGCCGTTGTCCAGCAGGTTCAGGATCAGCTCGGACAAAAGAGCCGCATTGCCGTAAGTATAAAGAGGTTCTGCTTCTACATGGACCGTTACATTCTTTGCACTGGCCTGCGGCATGACAAGATCTGCCGCATAGCGGATCAGACTGTCCAATGCAACAGCCTTCCAGGAAATCGTGGTTTCCGTTTCTTCAATTTTGGACAGATGCATGATGGTTTCAATGAGAGACATCATGCGCTGGGATTCGTTCATGATCCGACTTCCGAAAACTCTGACATCGGCTTCGCTCTGATACATGCCGTTGGCAATCATTTCTGCATAACCGCTGATGGAGGTGAGCGGCGTTTTCAGCTCGTGAGAAACATTGGCAGAGAATTCCCGCCTCATCTTTTCCGACGCATAGCTTTCGGTCAGATCATGAAGAACGATGAGCAGCACATTCTCGCCCTCATTGATTTCCATACTTTTCATGATAACCTGGTAGGGCTTATCGGAGATCTGCATGGTATACTGGGATCTTCCGCCTTCCCGGAACGCTTTCCCGATACACCGGAGCCAATCTTCATCATGATACATATTGGAAATACGGCGGTACCGCTTATTTTCCGCAAACCCGAACAATACCTCGATACTCTTGTTATAATCCAGGATTTCCTTATTGGCATTCAAAAGAATGATCCCGTCGGAAATGGTATCGATAACGGTACGGATGGTATGCCGATCCTCTTCTATATCCTCCAGATAGTTCTGGATATCGTTTCTCTGTTCTTCCACTTTCTGAATCAGGGGGCGAAGTTCCTTATAATCCGCCATATCCGACGGATTTTTCCCCTCCATGATCTGCTGCACCAGCTCGCCCAGCATATGGAAAGGCCGAAGGACCTGTTCGGTCAGCCGTTCTGCTGCTGCAAGGCATCCGGCAAAAAAGACGAAAAGGAAAAGCATAATTTCCGGGAAATAATTGGAAAAGTCACGGAACAGGACTTCCCGGAATGCAGAAATCCGCAGAATCGATCCGTCCGGCACTCTTTCCGCAAAATAGGACTTGGGATAGCCTTCCGCCGATTTATGAATATTGCTTCCCTTTCCATACTCCAGGGCATCTTTGACCTCCGGTCCCGATTTATAGTCTTCATCGGCAACTCCGTCACTGTCATAAAGGACTTCTCCCGCCGCATCAAGCCATACGATATGCACTCTTCTGCCGTGGGCTTCAAAAATCTGTGTCAGATATTCCCTGCCTCGGTCCTGTTCCTCCACAGAAAGGGCAAGCGCCATATCTCCTGTCATCCGTTCCAGGTCCTTGGAAAACTGTTCCTGCAGCCCCTGGTAATAGAGAATAATCGAAAGTATAAATGCGGCAAGTACAGAGAATATGCCCATAATCAACAGGTTTTTATAGACTCTTGTCCTCATGAGGTCCTCCTTCAGTCTTTATCTAAAAGGCGGTAGCCCACCCCCCTTACAGTATGAATAGCAGCTCCGTCTTTTCCTAATTTCTGCCGCAGGCTCATGATATGCATATCGACAGTACGGCTTTCGATACCGAAGGGTGAATCCCAGACCGCCTGCATAATCTGGTTTCGGGATAAAACGATTCCTTTATTTAACAACAAATAGCAGAGAAGGTCAAATTCTTTTAATGTAAGCTGAATTTCCTTCCCGTCCACCGTCACGCGGTGAGCATCCCGGTCTATCTTTACGGCGCCGAAGGATTCTTCCTTGACTTTTTCCTTTCCTTTCTGGCTCCGGCGCAGAACCGAGCGAATCCGGGAAATCAATTCCAGAATGCCGAAGGGTTTCTTTACATAGTCGTCAGCGCCCATATCCAGGCCCTTCACGATATCATATTCGCCGGTCTTGGCAGTCATGAACACAACGGGGATGCTGTTCCACAGAGGAGAATCTTTCAGTCTTTTCAGAATGGCAAGGCCGTCTTCTCCGGGGAGCATAATATCGAGCAAAATCAAATCCGGTACATCCTTTTCCAGCGATTTCCAGAAAGGCTCCGACTTTTCGAATCCTTTCGCCTGGTATCCCTGACTGCGCAGGGCATAGCTCACCAGTTCCCTGATTCCGTCGTCATCTTCTACACAATAAATAAGGGGCATAGAAACCTCCTGATAAAAAACTACTAAAACCGGCCGCTTTTCAAGAAAACGACCGGCTTCCAGATTAGCTATTCTATTTTACCACAAGATAAAGAAGTCAAAATAAACAAATTCATGGCATCAGCCGAAATTGCCGGATACATAGCGCATGGTTTTTTCCTTCTGCGGATTTTCAAAAATCTGCTCAGTTTCTCCGTATTCCACCATTTCTCCCAGATAGAAGAAAGCGGTCTTATCGGCAATACGTTTTGCCTGCTGCATGTTATGGGTAACCATGATCACTGTATAGGATTCTTTCAGCTTCAGGGCCAGGTCTTCAATGTGAGCCGTGGAGATCGGATCCAGGGCAGAGGTTGCTTCGTCCATGAGCAGAACTTCCGGCTGTACTGCAAGGGCTCTGGCAATGCAGAGTCTCTGCTGCTGGCCGCCGGAGAGTCCCAGAGCGGATTTGCGGAGGCGATCCTTGACTTCATCCCAGATAGCTGCTTCCTTCAGGCTTTTTTCCACAATTTCATCCAGTTCTGCTTTCTTGGTGATGCCTTTCAGACGGGGGCCGTAAGCAATGTTGTCATAAATGCTCTTCGGGAACGGGTTCGGCTGCTGGAATACCATGCCTACATGGCGGCGGAGAACGATCGGATCGACTGCATTGTATGCGTCAACACCGTCCAGAAGGATTTCCCCTTCTACCCGGCATCCGGGAATCAGATCATTCATACGGTTCAGCGTACGGAGGAACGTGGACTTGCCGCAGCCGGAAGGTCCGATCAGTGCGGTAATCTTATTTTTTTCAATTCGAAGATCGATATTCTTCAGTGCCTGGAAGCTGCCGTAGTAAAGGTTTACCTTCCGGCAGTCAAAGCTGATATCGGAATATACGGAAATAGCGGATGCTCCAAGCGGTGCAGTAAGTGCTGCAGACTGGTTTTCTGTCATGATTGTTCTCCTTCTGTTTTCTTAGATAAATAAGCACTGATCAGGCGGGCGCCGATGCTGAATACAAGAACCATCAGCATAAGGATGGCCGATGCAGCAGCAGCTACGTCAGCAGCAGAGGCACCCACACCTTCTGTACGGGCTGCCCATACTGCCAGGGACAGGGTTTCGCCCGGACGGAATGGGTTCAGAGGGCATGTAGGAGAAGTAATATCCCATACCTGCCAGTTAATATCGGTACTCATGCCGGCGGTATACAGCAGGGCTGCTGCTTCGCCGAAGGCTCTGCCTGCCGCAAGAATAATCCCTGTAACGATAGGACGGATGCATGCCGGCAGCATAACTTTGACAATCGTTTCAAATCGGGTTGCGCCCAAAGCCAGGCTTCCTTCCTTGTAGCCTTTGGGCAGAACCTTCATTGCTTCATAGGTCGTGGAAGTCAGGAGCGGAAGAGAAAGAATGGATACGGCCAGCGCACCGGCAAACAGGTTCCACTGTTCTCCTGCCATGATGATGAAAACGAGGTAGCCGAACAAACCGATAACGATAGACGGAAGAGAAGACAGTGTTTCGATAGCCATGCGGAGCATCTGTGTCATTCTGCCTTCCGTGGTATATTCCGCCATGTAAACACCGGCCATAATACCGATCGGGGAAGAAATCAAAATGGATAATATAACCAGGTATACCGTATTGAAGAACTGATTGCCGATGCCGGTCTCACTGAAGGAGAAGATTTCCGGCTTGAAGGCCTTCACACCGCCCCATACTACATAGAGAGTAAAGGCAATCAATAAAAGGACGAATGCAGCGCTGATTCCGTAAAATGCAGCGGTGGCAATCTTATCTGCAGTTCTGGCCTGTGTCAGGCCTCTTTCCTCCCCGGAAAAGATTCCCAGGTCCTTTTTCTGCAGTACATTTTCACGGGTCATGCTGTAACCTCTTTTCGGGCAGATACTTTATGAATCAAAAGAATGAAGATGAAAGAAATGATGAAGAGCAGGAGTGCCATGGTCCACAAAGCAGCATTGAATTCGCCGCCGTCCATTGCGCCGCCCATATCGGAAGCGATTGCTGCGGTCAGGTTGCTGGTCGGAGCAAGCAGGCTGTCCGGAAAGGCCTTCATCTTGCCGATAACCATGGAAACGGCAAGAGCTTCGCCAAAAGCACGGGTCAGTCCCAGGATGACTGCGGTGAGAATGCCGGAAAGAGCCGCCGGAATGAGCACCTGATAAATCATCTGCCACCGGGTTGCTCCCAGTCCGTAAGCACCTTCCACATACTTTTTGTTGACGCTCCGCAGGGAGTCGGCAGATACAGAGGTAATGGTCGGATAAATCATAACGGCCAGAACGATGGCTGCCGCCAGGACCGACTGTCCATGAGGCAGATCAAATATTTTCTGCAGAAGCGGAACCAGAACTGTCAGGCCGACCCAGCCGTATACAACAGAAGGAATTCCTACGAAAATTTCAACCGCCGGACGGATGATCTTTTCTCCCAGGCGGGGGGAAATCTGTGTCATGAAAACAGCTGTGCAAATCGAAAACGGAAGAGCAATCAGAAGAGAAAGCCCGCAGGTCAGAATAGAGCCCCAGATAAATACAGCCGCTCCAACCTTTCCGCCGCCTGCTTCCGTATCGGAAGGCTTCCATTCCGGAGAGAAAAGAAATTCCGATACCGAATGTCCAAAATCCGTAAATGTTCCGATTCCCTTTGCCAGGAGGAAGCATCCCATCCCTATCACCAGGATGATCAGGAAAAGAGCGCATGCTGCGGAAATCCCTCTTCCCAAATACTCCCTTCGAAAGAGAGGAATATGTTTGTTGTCCATGAATAACTCCTTACGCCTGAAAATAATTAACTGTTCTGTCACAAACCGACAGATTGATCCCACTGTTTCTGATTTCTTCTGCGAGAAAAGGGCAGGGAAGGCCAACTCCCCCCTGCTCTTTTCCCCTGCTGAATTCATCGAATGAATTATTTCTTCATCTTTGCGGCAATGCCGTAGCCCTGTTTTTCGATTTCCTTGCCGTAGTTGTCGGAGAGGATGTAGTCAATGTATGCCTTTACAGCTCCGGTCGGTTCGCCCTTGGTATACATGTGTTCATAACCGAATACAGGATAGGTGCCGTTGTAGGTATTTTCGAGAGTCGGCATAACTCCGTCGATAGCGATGGTTTCCACATCCTTGTTGTTCACCAGGTAAGACAGTGCTACATAACCGATAGCACCCTTTGTCTGGGCAACGCTCTGAATCAGTGTGCCGCTGTCGTCGGTTTCCAGGGACTTGTTGGAAGCTTCTTCCTTGCCTGCCAGTGCCAGTTCGGTGAAGAGAGCACGGGTTCCGGAAGTGGACGGACGGGTTACAAGAACGATTGGTTCATCCGGGCCGCCTACATCTTTCCAGTTGGTTACCTTTGCGGTGAATACGTCCTGGAGCTGTTCCTTGGTGAGGCTCTTAACCTGTGCTGCGATGTCCTTGTTGACAACCGGAGCAATGGTCAGAACAGCTACCTTGTGATCAACCAGTCCCTTTGCTTTATCTGCGGGGAGCTTTTCTTCAGCGGGAACATCGGAGTTGCCGATGTCTACGGAACCTTCAGCAACCTGCTTCAGACCTGTGCCGCTGCCGCCTGCATTGAGTGTCAGAGAAACTTCAGGATGCTCGGATTTGAATTTTGCAGCTGCGTCCTTAGCCAGCGGCAGAAGAGCGGAAGAACCGGAAACGGTAACCTTACCGCTTACCTTTGCTGCACTGCTTGCTGCGCCCTTGTTACCGGAATCGCCGCAGCCGGCTGCCAGTCCTACCGTTGCTGCGCAAAGTCCCAAAGCAATCCATTTTTTAAGTCTCATAATGATCTCCTTCCAAATTTCACATTTGTTTTACTGTTATCAGTGTAAAGGCCGGGTGTAAAAGAAAAATCCAATACAAGGTATAGCTTTTGTGGAAATTGTAAAAAAAGTGTAAAGTCCGAAAAGTACTTTCCCGGTTCCCGTCCCTTCCGTCTGTCCGGAAAAGCCGGAATCACCGGGCCGGATCTGCCTGCCGGAAGGAGCAACAAAAAACAGCCCGAATCCAAAGAATGATTCGAGCTGTTTTTATTTCTTCTTTATTTTTCTCTCAGGTGCTTCAGGCCTTTGTCTGCAATATCGTGACGGTACTGCATGCCTCTCCACTTGATTTTGGAAACGCCTTCATAGGCTTTTTCCTTTGCTTCTTCCAAAGTAGACGCTACAGCAACCACATTCAGCACGCGGCCGCCGTTGACGGTAAACTGTCCGTTTACCTTCTTGGTCCCTGCATGGAAAATATGGCAGCCTGTCGCTTCCGCTTCTTCCAGGCCGGTAATCACTTCCCCGGAGGAATGGGAACCCGGATAGCCTTTCGAAGCAAGGACTACATCCACGCAGGCGCCTTCCTTCCACTTCACCATGTCTTTCCGAAGTGTTCCCTTTGCGCAGGCCAGCATGACCTGTGCAAGGTCTCCGTCAAAGAGGGGCAGAACGGCTTCCGTCTCCGGATCTCCGAAGCGGCAGTTGAATTCCACCACTTTCGGACCGTTCTTGGTAATCATCAGTCCTGCATAAAGGCATCCCTTGAAGGGGTATCCTTCCTGCTTCATAGCCGCCACAATCGGACGGAGAATGCGCAGATCCACCTGAGTGCGGATGTCATCTGTCATGACCGGCGCAGGCGCATATGCCCCCATGCCGCCTGTATTCGGACCCCGGTCTCCCTCGAAGATTCTCTTATGATCCTGGGAGGAGATCATGGGAACCACAGTGGTGCCGTCGCAGAAGCAGAGCATGCTCGCTTCTTCCCCTTCCATATATTCTTCGATGACCACAGAGCTTCCGGCGCTGCCGAAGGAGTGTCCTTCCAGCATATCCTTCACAGTCTCAACGGCCTGTTCTTCGTTCATGGCAATGATAACACCCTTGCCGGCAGCCAGTCCGTCTGCCTTGATGACAATCGGATAGGTATTATTCTGCTTCAGATATTCCACGGCCTTTTCTTCATCCGTAAAGATTTCATAAGCTGCGGTGGGAATCCCGTATTTCTTCATGAGCTTCTTGGCAAATCCCTTGGAGCCTTCGATACGGGCTGCTGCAGCGGAAGGGCCGAAGAATGCCAGTCCCTGCTTTTCGAATTCATCGGCAAGGCCTTCTGTCAGAACCGTTTCCGGACCGGCCACGGTCAGACCGATATCCATCAGCCGTGCAAAATCGATGATATCTTCATTTCCCTTCACGGGAACAATGTCTGCTACATCTTTCATCCCGTCATTTCCGGGAATAGCATAAACCTGTTCTACCGAAGGGCTGCGGGAAAGAGCCCATGCCAGAGCATGTTCTCTGCCGCCGCTTCCGATGACTAATACTTTCATGGGTATATCCTCTCTCAGCTGTGACGGAAATGACGATGGCCGGTGAAGACCATGGCGATTCCGTATTTATTGGCCATATCAATGGATTCCTGGTCGCGGATGGAGCCGCCGGGCTGAATGACAGCGGTAATGCCTGCTTTGCCTGCCGCTTCAATGGTATCGCCGAAGGGGAAGAATGCGTCGGAACTCATAACAGAGCCCTTTGCCTTTTCGCCTGCTTCTTCAATCGCAATTTCCGCAGAGCCGACACGGTTCATCTGGCCGGCACCTACACCCAGGGTCACATCCTTGCCGGTGAGAACGATGGCATTGGATTTTACGTGCTTAACGATCTTCCATGCAAATTCCAGAGCCTGCCATTCTTCTTCCGTAGGCGCTCTGTCGGTAACAACCTTGCAGTCTTCTCTTGTTTCTGCACTGTTGTCCGGAGTCTGAATCAGCAGACCGCCGGAAACCTTATGGAGCTGCAGTTCTTCTTCTTCATTGGCCGGTACTTCAATCAGGCGGATATTCTTCTTTGTGCCCAGAATTTCCAGAGCCTCTGCAGAGAACTTCGGAGCCAGTACAACTTCAAAGAAAATCGGCTTCATAGCTTCTGCCGCTGCTTTGTCGCATTCCCGGTTCAGGGCAACGATGCCTCCGAATGCGGATTTGCTGTCTGCATTGAATGCCCGGTTGAAAGCATCCACCGCATCCTTTCCGAGGGCTGCGCCGCAGGGATTGGTGTGTTTGATGATGACGCAGGCAGGCTGATCTTTCCATTCGCAGACCAGATCCCATGCTGCTTCCATATCTACGATGTTGTTATAGGAAAGTTCCTTGCCGTGAAGCTGCTTGGCAAAGGCAATGCCGCCCTTTGCTTCCGGGTCCTTGTAGAAAGCTGCCTTCTGATGCGGATTTTCGCCGTAACGAAGATCCTGCAGCTTGGTATATGCATGCGCAAATACATCGGGCATAGCTTCCTTATTGCCTGTAACTTCCTTGGTCAGGTAATCTGCAATTGCGCAGTCGTAGAGGCCGGTATGGAGAAATGCCTTGCGGGAAAGTTCCAGACGGAATTCTTCCGTCATGGTATCGTTCTTAATCCGTTCCAGAATATCGCCGTACTGTGCAGGATCTACTACGATAGCTACGTATTTGTAATTCTTTGCCGCTGCACGGACCATGGACGGACCGCCGATATCAATATTTTCAATGGCTTCTGCCCGGGTAACATCCGGCTTTGCAATGGTTTCCCGGAAAGGATAAAGGTTTACGGCTACCAGATCGATGCCGGTGATGCCGTGTTCCTTCATAGCCTTCACATGTTCCGGGTTATCCCGGATAGCCAGGATTCCGCCGTGGATTTTCGGATGGAGGGTCTTTACGCGGCCGTCCATCATTTCCGGGAATCCGGTCACTTCGGAAACAGACTTTACGGGAATTCCCGCATCTGCAATGGCTTTCATTGTGCCGCCGGTGGAAATGATTTCCACACCCAGGTCATGGAGGCCTTTGGCAAATTCTACGACTCCGGTCTTATCAGATACACTGATAAGCGCTCTCTTAATGGTCATATTTTCCTCCTTTATCTGAACAGGAATCACCCGAAAGAGCCGTACCGGACTCTCCCGATGATTCGTAATGATTTTCTCTCTTACTTCTTTGCATGCATTCCGGAAACGTGATGCTCCTTCAGCGTAAGCTTATCCGCACAGAAAGCAGCAACGGCTCTGACATAGGTCGGATGCTCCTGCTCGAGAATGCGTGCGGAAAGCGTATCTTCATCGTCATCATCGTAAACCGGCACAGCCGTCTGCGTGATAATCGGGCCGTCATCCAGTCCGGTTCCGACGAAATGAACGGTGCAGCCTGCTACCTTGACGCCTGCTTCAACGGCCTGCCGCTGTGCATGGAGACCGCGGAAGCTCGGAAGAAGCGCCGGATGGATATTCATAATCTTTCCAGAGAAAGCATGAATCAGGTTTTCTCCGCAGATTCTCATGTACCCTGCCAGACAGATCAGGTCGGGAGCGAATTTTTTTGCTTCCTCCAGCAGTGCATCATTAAACGCTGCCTTGTCCGGATAGCTTTTCAGTTCGTGTACAACGGAAGGAACATTCCATCTTTTTGCTCTTTCCAGTACCTGTGCGCCTGCATGGTCGCAGATCACGCCGACGATTTCCCCGTTGATCACACCGCTTTCGCAGGCTTCATGAATGGCTTCCGCATTGGAGCCGCGTCCGGATGCAAAAATCAGAATTTTCTTCTTACTCATGGAAAAGACCGCCCGTCACAACAACATCTCTGTCGCCCTTGGTAATCCGGCCTACTTCGTAAACCGGTTCATTGATTCCCTTCAGGATTTCCTTTGCTTTTTCCACATTTTCCCGATCCAGGATCAGAAGCATGCCCAGACCGCAGTTGTAGGTGCGGTACATTTCATGGGGATCTACGCCGCCCAGATTCATGAGGAAGGGGAATACCGGCAGCATCGGCCACTGATCGGCATCGATTTCCGCCCGGGTTCCTTCCGGAAGAACTCTCGGGATATTGTCGTAGAAGCCGCCGCCGGTAATATGAACCAGACCGTTGACCTTTGCTCCCTTCAGTACGGGCAGAACCGGTCTCGGGTACAGGCGGGTCGGGGTCAGCAGGACTTCGCCCAGAGGCTTGTCAAAGCCTTCGTAAGTCTTCTTCAGATCCAGTTTTTCATCCTGAATGATCCGGCGCACCAGAGAGTAGCCGTTGGAATGAACGCCTGTGGAAGGCAGGCCCAGGATGACATCGCCTTCTGCAATATTTTCTCCGGTGATGAGATCCTTTCTGTCTACGATGCCCACTGCAAAGCCGGCTACATCATAGTCGCCCTTTGCATAGAAGCCGGCCATTTCCGCGGTTTCCCCGCCGAGAAGCGCACAGCCCGATTCAATGCATGCATCGGCGACGCCCTTGACGATTTCCGCCATCAGTTCCGGTTCCAGTTTGCCGGTTGCGATATAGTCCAGGAAGAACAGCGGACGTGCACCCTGTACAAGCACATCATTTACGCTCATGGCTACGCAGTCCTGTCCGATGGTGTTATGGATTCCCATTTCAATGGCCAGACGAAGCTTTGTTCCTACACCGTCTGTACCGGAAACAAGGATCGGGTCCTCGGAAAGCTCATCCTTCAGACGATACAGTCCGCCGAATCCGCCCAGATCGCCCAGGACACCCTTTGTATAGGTTGCCTGAACTGATTTCTTGATCAGCTCTACTTCCCGTTCGCCGGCATCAATGTCCACACCGGCTTCCGCATAAGTCAGGCCCTTTTTCTTTTCTGTCATGATATCTCCTTATTCTTCATCTTCCATACTGCCGAGTCCGTTGTGCGGAACCGGTTCGGGATACAAACCATCAAAGCAGGCAAAGCACATATCTTCTTTCCGGATATGGGAAATGGATTCCGCCAGCCCTTCCTGCGACAGGTAATGAAGTGCATCCGCACCGATGCTCTGCCGGATTTCCTCGACAGAATGGGATGCCGCAATCAGCTGCTTTCTTTCTGCCGTATCAATCCCGAAGAAGCAGGGATACTTGACAGGCGGAGAACTGATGCAGAGCTTGATTTCCTTCGCACCGGCATTTTTCAGCAGATCAATAATGATGCCGCTCGTAGTACCGCGGACGATGGAGTCATCGATCAGAATGATGCGCTTTCCTTCCACATTCATGCGGATCGGATTCAGCTTCATGCGGACGGCTCTTTCCCGGTTCTTCTGCCCCGGCTGGATAAAGGTACGGCCCATGTACTTATTCTTCAGGAGACCTTCCACGAAGGGAATTCCGGAAGCTTTTGCATAGCCCAGTGCCGCCACATTGCCGGAATCGGGAACGCTCATGACCACATCGCCGTCATAATGCGTTTCTTCCCAAAGCTTCCGGCCCATGTTCAGCCGGGCTTCGTAGATATCCTGTCCGTTCATTACGGAATCCGGACGGGCAAAATAAATGTATTCAAAGGAGCAGATGCCGTGCTTATGTCCTTCCACCGGGCAGTACATGGTGGAATGAACGCCGTCGTCATCAATGGAAACAATTTCCCCGGGAAGGATATCTCTGACAAATTTCGCATCGATTGCATCCAGAGCAACCGTTTCCGAAGCGAGAACCCAGCCGGTTTCTGTCTTCCCCAGCACCAGCGGACGGTATCCGAAGGGATCCCGGCATCCGTAAAGAACCTTGTTTGTACAGAACACGATAGCATAGGCACCGTGGATTTCATCCATAAGTTCCCTGAACTTGTCTTCCACCCGATCTCTACGGGAACGGGCCAGCAGCTTGATCAGGATTTCCGTATCCATGGTCGTATTGAAGGTAGATCCTTCCATCAGCAGTCTTTTCCGCAGATTCTTCGTGTTGACCAGGTTGCCGTTATGTGCCAGCGCCATCGGGCCGTCTACGCTTTCTGCCTGGAGGGGCTGCACATTGACGGGAATCGAGGAACCGGTCGTGGAATAGCGCACGTGACCGATGCCGATATGGCCTACCATTTCCGGAAGATTGCGGAAAACGGTTGTGACAAGGCCCATCCCCTTGACCGTATTCATTTTCCGTCCATCGGAAACAGTAATCCCTGCGCTTTCCTGGCCCCGGTGCTGCAGTGCAAAAATCCCGTAATAGGTATCATGCACGGCCGAAGCCTCGCGGTCGAAAATGCCGAATACGCCGCATTCTTCATGAGGCTTATCGTCATATACGTCAAAACTTTTATACATTCCATTCTCCTGTCTAGAAATCTTCGGGCAGGATGCCCTCCCTCATTTTTTATAAAGCAGCGGGAAGCTGCGCCGCACAGCGCACTGTTTCCGGCGCCATTTTCGTTCAATCAGAACTTTTCTCCGGTGAGGAGTTCATACGCTTCCTTATAGATACCGATGGTCTTGTCGATGATTTCCTGCGGAACGGTATCTCCCGGATTTGCTTTCAGGTAATCTCTGACGAACTGCTTATCATAGGAAGGCTGGCTGTGGCCTGCTTCGTAGCCCTTTGCCGGCCAGAAGCGGGAGTTGTCCGGAGTCAGCATTTCATCGCCCAGAACGATTTCGCCCTTTTCATTCAGCCCGAATTCAAACTTGGTGTCCGCAATAATGATGCCTCTTTCCAGTGCATAATCAGCGCACTTGTTGTAAAGAGCCAGGGTCAGTTCGGCCAGCTTTTCCATATATTCCTTGCCTTTTCCGGGGAAGAATTTTTCTACCCATTCAATTCCTTCTTCCATGGAAATATTCTGGTCATGTTCTCCTGCAGGAGCTTTGGTGGAAGGAGTGAAGATCGGCTGCGGAAGCTTCTGGCATTCCTTCAGTCCCTTCGGCAGTTCAATGCCGCAGACCTTTCCGTCCTTCTGATAGCCTTCCCATCCGGAGCCGGTGATATAGCCGCGGACGATGCATTCTACGGGGATCATGTCCAGCTTCAGTGTCTTCATGGAGCGGCCTTCGAATTCCGGGGTCTGGAAGAATTCCGGCATATCTTTTGTATCAATGGAAATCATATGGTTCGGTACGATATCCTTTGTGAAATCAAACCAGAACTTGGACATGCGGTTCAGCACGCAGCCTTTTTCCGGAATCGGGCACTTCAGGATGTTGTCGAATGCAGAAATGCGGTCGGTGCAGACCATAACAAGGCTGTCGTCCAGATCATAGAGTTCACGAACTTTTCCGGATTTGAAGGGTTTGTATTCTTTCATTGTTTTGCTCCTCATATGTTAAGTAATAAATAAAATATAGCCTTTTACTTCTTCAGAGATTCCTGCAGCTTTTCATCTTTTTTATAGATTTCTGCAGCAGCATCTTCTCTGTACTTCTTATATTTTTCATAAAGTGCGGGATCGGAAAGCGCACCGATTTCAACAGCCAGATAAGCAGCATTCTTCGTACCGTCAATGGCAACCGTTGCAACCGGAATTCCGGAAGGCATCTGTACAATGGACAGAAGCGCATCCATGCCGTCCAGCTTGGCACCGGAAAGCGGAACACCGATAACCGGACGAAGCGTCATGCTTGC
Source organism: uncultured Dialister sp. (assembly GCA_900557365.1). The sequence continues at coordinate 14,903 of UPXR01000001.1, forward strand.
AACCACTCCCGGAAGAGCTGCTGCCATACCTGCGCCGGCAATGAATACGGAAGCTCCCTTCTCTTCTTCAGCCGCTACAAATTCAGCCAATTTCTTCGGCGTACGATGAGCCGATGCAATGGTTACATCATAGGAAACGCCGAAGCCGTCCAGGATTTCGCAGGCCTTTTTCATGACCGGCAGATCGGAATCGCTGCCCATAACAATACCTACATGCATGATTTTTCCTCCCTTTGAACAATAAAATTCCAACAAAAAACTTCTTCTCAGAGCCCTTCAGGGCATACTCCGAAAAGAAGCGCAATTCTTACACGTGAAAGAACCGGGAGAAAATCCATTCTTCCCCAGCTGAAATGATTTCCGATTTCAGCCTTTTCAAGGGAAACAACACAGCCCATACCGCACCCGAAAAGTTTCATCATCTTTTCCGCAAGCAGATCCATGGCCGACAGATTCTCCTCTCTCTTTGAGATAAAAAAGCCCGTGCTGTCTCACTCATGCACAAGCCTCCGGACTCAAAAATTGTTCACTTCACATTACCTTTTTATTCTAGTATTTCCCTTTGTGTATGTCAACGAAATTGAAAGTCTCAGCCCTTTTAAAAACGAAAAAACGCCGAAATTATAATCTGATTATAATTATCAAATTATAATTTCAGCGTTTTCTTTTCATAATTGCTAATAATATCAGGAAGAGCCCTTACTTATTTTCTTCTCTGTTCGGCTCCGTAAATCCCCGCTCTGCTTCGTACCGGTCCAGGATACCGTTGAATGCCTCCTCCGTAAGGGCCTTCATGATCTCCCGCCGCAGCTCTGCTGCCTTCGGCAGGCCGTGGAAATACCGGCTCGCATGGGCCCGCATTTCCCGAACCGCATGATTCTCCCCTTTTTCCTTTACCAGACCGTGGAGATGCTCTCTCGCCATAGCGAGACGGGTCTCCCAGCTGGGCGGCGGCAGAATTTCTCCCCGCTCCAGATAGGCATTCACCTCCCGGAAAACCCAGGGATTGCCCCAGGCAGCCCGTCCGATGGCTACGGCAGCACAGCCGGTTTCCTCCATCAGCCGCTTTGCCGACGGCCCGTCTGTCACATCCCCGTTTCCGATGACCGGGATCTTCACCGCCTGCACAACTTCACTGATTTTTTCCCAGTCGGCTTTTCCGGTATAAAAATCTTCTCTTGTCCTTCCGTGAACCGTCACTGCTGCCGCACCGGCTTCCTCCGCCGCACAGGCCAGTTCCACACAGTTTTCCGTTTCCTTCGACCAGCCGAGGCGCATCTTCACCGTTACCGGCACGCTCACCGCCTGCACCATGGCCCGGATCACCGATTCTGCCAGAGAAACATTTTTCATCAGAGCAGAACCGTCTCCGTTCCGCACGACCTTCTGCATCGGGCATCCCATATTGATATCAATGATATCCGCTCCTGCCTTTTCCATCTCCTTTGCTCCCAGAGCCATGATTTCCGGATCGCTTCCGAAAAGCTGAAGCGCTACGGGATGCTCCTCCGGATCTATTTTCATCAGGTCCCGGGTCTTATCGCTTTTATAATAAAGCCCCTTAGCCGATACCATTTCCGCTGTGGTCATCGCTGCGCCGTACCGGCGGGCAATGACCCGGTATGCCAGATCGCTTACACCGGCCATGGGCGCCAGAAGGGCAAATCCGTCCAGCCGGACATTTCCTATTACGGGTTTCTTCATTCCATTCCTCTTTCTGTTCAGATTTTCTTTATTCTACCACAAACAGGGAGAAATTCCCCTTCCGGAAGATTCCGCAAAAAAAGACAGACCCTGCATCCCGCCGGATCTGTCCGGATTTTCAGATTTTCTTTTTTACTGTACACCGCCGTTTTTCCGGTAAAACTTGTGATATGCCGGAGACGATATGCCGAGGAACAGGAGGCAGCCTGCCAGACCCCACTTTATATCGTTCAGTTCTTTTGCAATCAGCTGTCCCATCTTCCTCATCCTTTCTCTGAAAAATTCATAAAAAAAACTTCCGTCCCCTAAGGGACGAAAGCTATGCTTCGTGTTTCCACCCAAATTCATACATCCGTCACCGGATATACCTTAAAAGGTTCCAACAAACCCCGGCTCTGTATCGGGAGCTCCCGGGAAGACCTACTGTTCTTTCGGCCCGCCTGACTCAGAAACGCACTTCATCATCTTCCCCGTGTCCGCTTGCACTGTCCGGACTCGCTGCAACGCTTCGGAATGATTACTCTTTTCTTCCCTGTCAAAAGTTATTTTTAATTTACCACCGCGGAAAAACTCTGTCAATCAATTTTCAGAACTTTGCCGGAAATTTTTTCTCTGTTTCCGGAATAAAGCAAAACCCTGATTCTCCGCTGTATTCTATTCTTCAGAATCCCTGTTGAGGATATTGGACAGAACGGCGCCGGCCAGCTCCCGGTCATCCAGTTTTACTGCACAAACCCTTCCGTCCTTCAGGAAGAAGCACAGAACATTTTCCTGTATTTCCGCAAAATCCAGATCCGCCAGTTCCAGCGTCACAGCCTCTTTTTTGCTTCGGAATCCGGCCCGGAAGGTCGTAATGAAAAAAGCTCCTTTTTCCTTTTCCTTCCAGTCCTTCCCGGCTTTTCCTTCCGTCCCGGTCAGGAAGGGAGTCCCCCGTTCAATGCGGATTCCTTTTCCCGATTCCGGTGTTCCCTCCGGTTCCATAAGAACCGCTGCCGAGGCAAAATGAAGGTTTTCTCCCTCCCGGTAATCCACAGCGGCATATTCTTTCCGAATCGTGGGAAGAAGTCCTTTTTCCGTGATTTTATACAGAGCATTGCACCGCCTTGCAATGGTTGTATACCTGTATTTCTCCGCATCTTTCAGCATATAGCACATTTCAATGAGATGTGCATACTGCTCATAATCTTCATCGGTCATGATGCCGTCGTGATAAAAAGCTTCAAACACGATATCGCATGCCTTGGCCTGCGCACGGGCGAGCTGTTTATTGCTCAGGTCCCGGTCGTGGGAGAAATCGATGAGTTCCTCCATCAGATCTCCGTCCATCTCATCCTTGATGACCGCATCTGCCAGTATTTTGGCGTACTCCTCGATTTCCTTTTCTTTTCCTTTTCCGAACAAGTTAAAAAGCATGGAAGCCTCCCTCACCAGACAATGGACGAAACGGAACGGTCAATGACCGGCTGCACCAGATCCTTCTCCGCCGCATCAAAGATGTAGGCATAGGAGATGAACCGGCCGTCCGAAACAAAAATATAGCTTTCCGAATGAGAACTTCCTTGGTCGTAATCCACACGCACTCCGTCCCGCGGTTCTGCTCCGAAAGCGCCCCAGACAAAGGCAATATTCTTCACATCCGGGAGAGAAGGATCATTTTCCAGTACTTCCCGGAAATTCTTTTCCGCCTCCTGCTTCTGCGCATCGGTCAGGCCGGACAGGGATGCCGGAAGGAAGCTGTACGGCGACTCCGCCAGCGGCTTGTTGATAACACCGGACATCATGTTCTGATTCATCGCCATGACAGAATGGACGGAAGGGAGATTCCCTGAAGAAACCGCCATTCCTGCAGGCAGCTTGTACGTCATGGAAGACTCCGGCACGGGAATGGTCTGCATGGGCATAAAAGGCTCAAAGGTGTCCATGATCGCTTCCATTTCTTTCTGGTTATACTTGAAATCCCTGGCCCGGCAGGAAAAGACCACGATATAGAAAGCATCGTCCCCGGCAATATAGTACCGGGTCAGCCAGTCCTCTCCGCTTTCGGAATCGACAATGACTGCCGGCAGATTTCCGGCTTTCCCGTGACGCAGCTTGGCTTTGGAAAGATTCTGTTTTTCCATGATATCCTCTACCATATTCTCCAGATTCTTTCTGTCCGCTGCTACTTTTTCCGCACTCACAAAATCTCTGCGGGGATTCATCTCCACAGTCATCACCATTTCCGAATCGGGAAAATAAGCACTGTACATCCGGCTTCCGTTTTCCTTCTTTTCCATCCGGTTCGCTGTCATCGTCACTGCGAACCCCAGGGATTCACTCCTGAACTGAGGAGAAATCTCCGCCTCCTGACTCTCTGTCCCGGAAAGTCCGGACATTTCTGCTGCCGCTGCCGGCAAAAAGGAAATTCCCGCCAAAAGAACAGATCCCATCAGAACTGTTTTCCAAAACTGTTTCATCTATGCCTCCTGCTTTCCGGACCAATCTTCAGTCAGTCCGTCAAATGATTCCATCATATAATCAAATTGTACCATAAATCAAAAATACCTGTATTCCCGGCTGTCCAGAAGTATAAATTTCAGCCCGTTCCGTCGCTGAGAAAAGTCCTTTCATCAATGGAAATATGTTTTCATTCATTTTCATTCATGATATAATACAGTTAGAAGCGTATTTGTATTCCAAATCCGCAATACATAGTAAAAAAGGGGGTTTTTTCTATGGACATCAAAAAGATCATTGTTCCGGTCGACGGTTCTGACGCTGCCAATCATGCTTTTGCTTACGGTCTGGAACTTACCCAGAAGTACAATGCAGAACTGTTCCTCATTTACGTAGCCGATGTGAGCGAAGCCGCCTATCCGGTCATGCAGGTCACTCTGGATCGAACCGGTCTGGCTGTTGTCAAAGACCGCGCAGAAAAGATTCTGGGCGAAATGAAAGCAAAGGTTCCCGTAGGTACAAAACTCACCGCTATGGTCAAGATTGGCATTCCGGGGAATGTAATCACCAATCTGGTTGCGGAAAACAACATCGACCTGGTTGTTATGGGCAACAGCGGCAAAGGTTCTCTTTCCTCCTTCATCATGGGAAGCGTCAGCCACTATGTCATCCACCATGTAACCTGTCCGGTACTGATTGTAAAATAACAGCCTCATAAGACAGGGAAGAGCTGCAGAAATTCTGCGGCTCTTTTTTACTGTCTGTCTTTTTCCCTGCGCAGCATGCAGCGGTCAGAGCATCCATTCCTTTCCGTAGTCTACCCGCAGCAGACACAGCCCCTGAGGCGGAGCGGTAAAGCCGGCCCGGGCACGATTCCCGGCAGCCAGGACATCCGGCAGTTCCTCTGCCTTTCGTTTGCCCTCTCCGATTTCCACCAGCGTCCCCACCAGGATGCGCACCATATTCTGCAGAAAACCGTCTCCGGTAAAATCCAGCTGCAGCACCCCGTCTTTCTCTGTGATTTCGATCTGTTCCACCGTGCGGACCGCAGATTTTTTCATATGCTTATTTCCGCAGAATGAGGTATAATCATGAGTTCCTTCCAGCAGGACCGCCCCTGCTTTCATGGCAGACACATCCAGTTTTTCTCCCAGCTGCCATACATACCGCCTTTCAAAAACGTTCTTGCGGCTTCCTGTCCGGATCCGATACCGGTAAGTCTTCCGGACAGCGGAAAACCGGGCATGAAAACGTTCATCCGCAGGCCGGAGACCGGAAATTCCTATATCGTCAGGCAGAAGCCGGTTGATTTCCTCTTCCGCTTCCGGAAGAGAAAGTTCTGCAGACAGATGAATATTCGCCCGCTGCCCCCAGGCATGAACGCCTGCATCCGTCCGGCCTGCTCCGATAACCTGTCCTTTCTCACCGGTGAGTTTTTCAAAAGCGCTCTCCAGCTTTCCCTGAACGGTCTCTGCCGTTCTCGTCTGACGCTGCCAGCCCTCATAACGGCTCCCGTCATAACATACCAGAAAGGTATAATTGTTCATATTTCCTCCTTGATCGTCAGATAATCCTGTCCGTATTATATCAAATCCGGCAGCCTGAAATGACGCGCGGTCAAAAATATTTCTCCCGGTAAAAAAATTATGGTATAATAAAGTAGTTTTTTTAATTGATTCGGAGGTTTTCTCCGGAAAGTGAGTGATTTCATGAAAAAAACAATAATTGCCCTAGGCATGGCCGCCGCTATTGCAGCGGGAACTCTTTCCGTATCGGCTGAAAGCTATTGGAAATACAGCCCGACCATTAATATTGATATGCAGGAAACAAAAATTACCCGCACCACCAACGGTCACGAGATCCTTCATTTTGTAGCCATCGAATCGATTGAAGGCGGCACATGCACCTATACCTATGCGTATGACCGCACGGCCGGCACCATTCAGATCGTGGAAATGGAAAAGGAAACAGATACCCTGCACTATACCAGCAATTTCACCCCCACCTCTGTCAACTCCACCAATCCTGTAGTTCGTCAGCGTGCGCAGATGGCGGAAGCCGTTTACCAGAGAAAGGTCAATAAGAAATAATGGCTGCTCCGGAAACGCCGGAGGATATTGCAAAAGATCTCCTCCATTTCATTGCAAAGTCTCCTTCCGTATTCCACGCAGTCCGCGGAATGAAAGCAGCCCTGACCTACTCAGGCTTTACGGAAATCCGCGAAGTGGATTCATGGGAGCTGGAAAAGGGCGGCCGGTATGTCGTTACCCGGGACGGAAGAGCACTCATTGCCTTTTCCATTCCGGAAGAAGGGGCTGACCGATTCCATATCACAGCCTCCCACGCCGATTCTCCCACTTTCAAAATCAAGGAAAACCCGGAGCTGAAGGACGGCCCCTATGTCCGCCTCAATACGGAAGGCTACGGCGGCATGATCATGTCCACCTGGCTGGACCGTCCTCTTTCCGCCGCAGGCCGCCTCATCTATGAGGAAAACGGCCATCTGGCAGAAAAGCTCGTCGCCGTAGACGGCACCATGCTGGTCATCCCCTCCGTAGCGATTCACATGGACCGCAGCGTCAATCAGGGGAAGAAATGGAATGCCCAGCAGGATCTCCTTCCGCTCTACGGACTGTCCGGCGGAAAAACGCCCTTCATGAGCGTCATTGCTGCCTCTGCAGGCATCAAGCCGGAACAGATTCTCTCCCATGACCTGTATCTGTACAGCCGGGTTCCCGGCACTGTCTGGGGAGAAGAGCGGGAATTCATTTCCTCAGGAAAGCTGGATGATCTGCAGTGTGCTTTTGCCTGCTTCCGCGGATTCACACTGGGCAAAAAGGAAAAAGCCATTTCCGTTTATGCGCTCTTCGACAATGAGGAAGTCGGCAGCAGCACCTCCTGCGGCGCAGGCTCCACTTTCCTCTGCAATACACTGACCCGGATCTGCAGTGTATTGGGCATGAATTATGATGAAACCATGGCTGCGATTGCCCGTTCCTTCATGATTTCCGCCGACAATGCGCACAGTATCCATCCCAACCATCCGGAATATGCCGACCCGGTCAACCGGCCGGTCATCAATCAGGGAATCGTCATCAAGTATCATGCACAGCAGCATTATGCCACAGAAGCATTTTCCGCGGCATATTTCAAAAAGCTCTGCCGGGATGCGGATATACCTGTCCAGACGTTCACGAACCGGAGCGACGCCCCCGGCGGCTCCACTCTGGGCAATATTTCCAATACAAAAGTGGCCGTTCCCACAGTCGACATCGGCCTTCCCCAGCTGGCTATGCATTCCTCCTACGAAACAGCCGGCGTAATGGATACGGATTACCTTGTCAGAGCAGCCGCAAAATTTTATGAATAACCCCGGAACCGTGTTCCGGTCTCTGTCAGAAACAGCTCCCGCGGGGGCTGTTTTTTGATGGGCAGAAAGGGATTCTCTGTCCGTTTTCTTTTTCCCCGCTCCCTGCCATGTTGTATAATAAAAGCATCCCAATATGATGTAGCACCGCAAAGGAGGCATCTATGAAAATCAAAATCGGGCTTTTGCAGATGAATGTAGAAATGGGAAATCCCCGGGCAAATTTTGCCAAGGCCAAAAGCATGATTGAGCAGGCCATGGAAAAGGAACCGGACGTCCTGGTCCTTCCCGAAACCTGGGACTGCGGTTTTTTCCCGGCCAATGTGGCGGAGCTGGCCGATCCTGACGGAACTGCCGTGAAAGATTTCCTGGGAAACCTGGCAAAGCAGTACGGCGTCAATATCGTAGGCGGTACGACGGCCTGCAAAATCGGTCCCGATCTGTTCAACCGATGCCATGTGTTTGACCGTCAGGGCCGGGTCGCCGCCGTGTACGACAAGATCCACGGCTTTTCCCTTTCCGGGGAACCGGGCATCTTCCGCATGGGAAATTCTCTTGCCCACTTTACTCTGGACGGCCTTTCCTGTGCGGTTGCAGTCTGCTATGACATCCGCTTCCCCGAGCTGATCCGCCGGAATGCCCTGCAGGGCTGCGATCTTTTATTCATCCCCGCCGCATGGCCCAAGGTCCGCAACACCCACTGGGTCCGTCTGAACCAGGCCAGAGCCATCGAAAACCAGTTCTATGTGGCCGCGGTCAACCAGGCCGGCCGTTCGGGAGACACCCTCTTTGCCGGACAGTCCCTCCTGCTGGACCCCTGGGGCGAAGACATCTGTCATCTGGAAGATGATGAGGAAATCGCCTTCGGCCGGGTCGATACCGATGTGATCCGGGAAGTCCGCTCCACAATCAATGTATTTATGGACAGAAGACCTGATATCGACCGGGTGGAATAAAAATCCGTTCTCCGGATGCGCTCTTTTCAGGCGGGATTTTTCTTCGGAAGCCCGCCTTTTTATGTTGTCTCACTGCATGTATTCTTTCCTGCAAAAAAAGAACCCGCGGGGATTCCTTTAATTTTTCATCGGAATCCTTACGGGTTCTTTTTCTTGTCATCAGAAATGATAATTGAGGCCTACACCGATGCCGTCTTCATTCTTCGTATCATCCCGGTCATAGTAGGTGTAGTTCAGGTCCACATCAATGGTGGAAGGAATTACATCGAGCTGGAAGCCTGCTCTGTATTCTCTTTCCTCCGAAGAAACCTTCAGTCCCGCATACGCATCAAGCGGTCCCACAAGCTGTGTCTTTGCGCCTACCATTCCGAAGATTTTCGCATCTCTGTCATAGTAATTACGGTTGCCCAGGCCTACATAGAATTTGCCGATATGATACTTGGCATAAATATCGGTTTCATCCCCTGCATGCTTCCAATGACGGAATTCAGCCCCTACGGTCACTTTGTCAAAAGGGGTGACTTCGATATGAGCTGCATGAATACCGTCCTTGGCTCCGTTATAGCTGTAGCCCACTTCCGTATCCAGAATGCCCAGTCCCATGGCATGGGCTACTCCGACTCCGGTAAATGCTGCCAGTACTGCGGTGCAAAGCAATAACTTTTTCATAGGAATCCTCCTTTCCGTCTTTCGATTCTCTTATACTTTCATTATAATACAGACTGCGCAGAAAATTAAGAAAACAAATTTGAATTTTTCTATCATAATCTGCAGCCATTCTTGCACGATTAGGAATTATATCAGGGGAACCATTTTCTGTCAAGAAAATTTCTCTCCTCAGGAAACGGCCTTTCCGGCGTCCTGTTCTTTCCTTTTTTCCCTTTCCTGCAGCTCTTTCCAGGTCATGATAAATTCGCTTCCCGCAATGATCACCATCGCCGTCAGGTGGAGCCAGATAAAGAGAACCACCAGACCGACCAGAGATCCGTAAGTAATCCCCATAGAGGAAATATGAAGCATATAGTAGCCATATCCGTAAGTAAGCCCGAGCCAGATCAATGTCACCAGAAAGGACGTGACCACGACCTGCTTCCACTCCATAACCCGCCGGACCGGCGCCAGATGGTAGAAAATAGCCAGAGAAAAAGAAACGATCACAAAAGGAATGCCGAATTTCAGGATCGTCCACGCCTGAAGAATAAGCGGCGGCACATCAAAGTAATAATCCACGGCATATACCACAGCATTGGCAAAAACAATGAGCCCCAGGGAAAGAATCATGGCGAAGGAAATGAACACCGTAAAGAAAAGGGATTTCACCTTCACCCAGAAATAGTGCTGAATATTTCTGTTTCCCCAGAAGGCTTTATCCGATGCGCGGATCATGGTATCCACACTCTGGGAAGAAGTCCACAGGGCAGCAGCAAGACCGACAGCCATCCATACGGAGCTTCTTGCCCCGAGGATGCGGAGAATATTATTCTGAAGAACCTGTGCCACATCCGGCGGAAAATAGGTCAGCAGGCGCAGGATGTATTGAATCTGCGGCGCAGCAAAAAAGAGGACGAAGTGCACCAGGAAGATCATGGCCGGCACCAGTCCCAGGATAAAGTAATAGGTGCATTCCGCCGCATGGGCTCCCACATCATCGTCCAGGAAGCGATTGATCAGCGTTTTGAGAAAAAAGATTCCGTCGGAATCCTTTTCTGACGGACGCAAATTCATGCACTCCCTCCTTTCTGAAAATGATATCTTCTTTTATTATACCCTGCCCGGTTCTCTTCCGTAAGGAGAAATATCGGCTCCCCTGCCCGGCCTGAGCAGCTGCTGCATCGGGCTGTTTTCCCGCCCCCGGCCTCCGTTCTTTCCGAAAAGGCGCCGTCTCCGTTCTTCTGCTGTCAGCCGCCGGGCAAAACAAAAAATCCGTCCCGAAGGGCGGATTTTTTACGGAGTGCAGATTACTGAGCACTCTTCTTAATGTTTGCGTTCTTATATCTTGCCTGACGGGACAGGACCATCTTTCTCATGCGGATGGACTTCGGTGTAACTTCTACGAGTTCATCATCGTTGATCCATTCCAGTGCACTTTCCAGAGTGAACTTGCGGCACGGCGGCAGCTTGATAGCGTCATCGGAGCCGGCTGCACGGGTATTGGTCAGATGCTTCTTCTTGCACGGGTTGACATCCATATCCTGATCACGGCTGTTTTCACCGATGATCATGCCTTCATAAACTTCAACGCCCGGTTCCAGGAAGAGTTCGCCTCTGTCCAGAACGGAGTTCAGGCCGTAAGCGGTGGTTACGCCGGCTTCAAAAGCAACCAGGGAACCGCGGGTTCTTTCCGGAATATCTCCCTTGTACGGAGCATAGCCCTGGAATACATGGTACATGATACCGGTTCCGCGGGTCGTGGTCAGCAGTTCATTGCGGAAGCCGATCAGGCCGCGGGCAGGGATGGAGAATTCCATCTTCATGTAGCCTGCGAGTTCTTCCATGGAAATCATTTCCGCTCTTCTCGGTCCGAGGCCTTCCATAACGGCGCCCATGAATTCCTGCGGAACTTCAATGGTCAGGCGTTCCAGCGGTTCGCACTTCTGGCCGTTGATTTCCTTATAGATAACCTGCGGCTTGGATACTTCCAGTTCAAAGCCTTCACGGCGCATGGTTTCAATCAGGACGGACAGATGGAGTTCGCCGCGGCCGGAAACCTTGAACGCATCGGAGGTATCGGTGTCTTCTACGCGAAGTGCCACATTTGTTTCGATTTCCTTGTACAGACGGGCACGGATATGACGGGAAGTCACGAAGTCGCCTTCCTTGCCGGCGAAGGGGCTCTTGTTGACATGGAATACCATGGACAGTGTCGGTTCGTCGATATGAATCTTCGGCAGTGCTTCCGGATTTGCTGCATCTGCTACGGTTTCCCCGATGTTGATATCCTTGAAGCCGGCCATGGCGATGATATCGCCTGCCTGTGCTTCCTGGATAGCGGTGCGCTTCATTCCCTGCCAGTTGAAAAGCTGGCCGATGCGGTCGCTGCGGATCTTTTCACCGTCGGTAATGGCTACATTCATGCCCTGCTTTGCCGTACCGCGGGTAACACGGCCGATAGCAACCTTGCCCAGGTAGTCATCCGCTTCCAGTGTCGTTACCATGACCTGCAGTCCGCCGTCCGGATCGCATTCCGGGCAGGGGCAGTATTTCAGGATGGCATCAAAGAGCGGGTCCAGATTCTTTCCTTCATCATTCATATGGAGCTTGGCAATACCGCTGCGGGCCGATGCATAAATCAGCGGGAAATCAAGCTGTTCATCATCTGCTTCCAGTTCCATGAAGAGTTCCAGGATTTCTCCTTCTACGTCGGAGATTCTCTGATCCGGACGGTCGATCTTATTGATGACAACGATCGGCTTCAGCTTATGTTCCAGTGCCTTGCGGAGAACGTACTTTGTCTGCGGCATCGGGCCTTCATGAGCATCTACCAGCAGAAGGACGCCGTCCACCATGTTCAGGATACGTTCCACTTCACCGCCGAAATCAGCATGCCCTGGGGTATCAACGATATTGATCTTCACGCCGTTATGCATAACAGAGGTATTCTTTGCCAGAATGGTAATGCCTCTTTCCCGTTCCAGCGGGTTGGAGTCCATGACACGTTCTTCCACTTTCTGGTTTTCTCTGAAAATATGGCTCTGTTTCAGCATTGCATCTACCAGAGTCGTCTTACCATGGTCGACATGAGCGATGATTGCAATATTGCGAATATCTTCTCTTTTCATTTCTTTCGTTTTCCCCCTCGGGTACAATAAATAATGCGTCCCTTTTATTATATCACAGATACACAATCCTGTTCGTCAGGAAATACAATTTATTATAGCATATTTTCCTGAAAATAAGAAAAAGGATTCGTGCTATAATGAAGGTGATATTAATTTGTCAGAAAGAGAAGGACTATGGCTGAATCATCCATTTACGGAAACTACAGGGATACCCTTGAAACCGTCATGCACTATCTGACGGACTGCATAAAGACGCACAGTGAGGAAATCCGGCAAAAGACCGGCGAGTCGGCCTATGAGCATCTGATTTTCCGGATCAAGTCGGAAGAAAGCATGCGGGAGAAGTGTCTCCGCAAGGGCCTTCCCCTGACGCCCCGCTCGGCTCTGCATGAGATTCACGATGCCGTCGGTATCCGTGTCGTATGCTGCTTTCTCAATGATATTTACGATATTGTGAACTTCATTGCTTCCCTTCCCCACTGCCGGATTGTGCAGCAGAAGGATTATGTCAGAAGCGCCAAGCCCAACGGCTACCGCTCCTACCATCTCATCGTGGAAGTGGAAACCCCCGGTGAAGATGTACTGGGCGAAGATCCCGGCCATTATTTTGCGGAGATCCAGCTCCGGACCATCGCCATGGACTCCTGGGCCAGTCTGGAGCATCAGATGAAGTATAAGAAAAATATCCGGAACCCGGAAATGATCACACGGGAGCTGAAGCGCTGCGCCGATGAGCTGGCTTCGTGCGATTTATCCATGCAGACCATCCGGGATCTCATTCACAAGGAACACTGAGGAAAAAATTATGCGATTACTCTTAGCCGAAGATGAAAAGGACATGGCCGATGTACTCACCACGGTTCTGAAGCATCAGGGATATGATACCGACTGGGCGGAAAACGGCCAGATCCTTCTGGATAAAATGAAGGAAAACAATTACGACTGCATCATTTCCGACGTGATGATGCCTGTCATGGACGGAATCACTGCTGTCAAAACCATCCGCAGCAAGGGCGATGTCACACCGGTTCTTTTTCTCACCGCAAAGACGGAAGTCGACGACCGCATCACCGGACTGGATGCAGGAGCCGACGACTACCTCACCAAACCCTTTGCCATCGGAGAACTGCTGGCGCGCATCCGCTCCCTCACCCGCCGGGGCCGGGATATGAGCCCTTCGGTCCTGTCTGCGGGAAATACCACACTGGATACGGAGGAGCAGGAGCTGTCCGCGCAGAACGGCATCCGCCTGTCCGGCAAGGAAAGCAAGCTTCTGAAGCTCTTCCTCCTCAACCGGGGAAAGGCACTTTCTACCGGCTTCCTTTTCGAGAAAGTCTGGTACGGAGAAAACGATGTGGATGAAAGCGTAGTATGGATTTATATTTCCTATCTGCGGGGAAAGCTTGCCTCTATCGGCAGCAACCTGGAAATTCTGGGAGAAGAGGAAGGCAGCTTTACTCTCACTGAAAAACTTTCCTGAGGCCGGCCATGAATGTCATCAAAAAGCTCCGCCGCCGCTTCATTCTCCTGGCGACGCTTGCCGTTTTCATCATCATTGCCGGTGCTCTTTCCCTGATCAATTTCATGGGATGGCATGCCGTCCGGGAACGCTGCATGGACACCCTGTCCTATATTGCGGAAAATAACGGGACTCTTCCTTCTCAGCTTCCCCAGGACAGCGAAACCAATTTCTGGGAATTTCCTTTTTTATCCGGTGACAATCCCCTTTCCGATACGCCGGAATATCCCCATCTGATCCGGTACTTTTCCATCCGTCTGGACCGGAACGGTCTGCCCGTATGGGTGAATGCCAAAAATATTTCTGCTTTTTCCGATGAACAGGCCTTCACGTTTGCCCGGACCGCCTATCTTCTTTCCAGTGACTCCGGTTTTCTTTACCGGGGCAAGGTACACTATGCCTACCTGAAAACCCACTATGAGGACGGAAGCACGCTCATCTGCATTTTGGACTGCACCAGGGAATTTGCCGATGTGCACACCTTCCTTTCCTACTCGGTATGGTTCGGCCTGCTCTGCCTCATTCTGTATGTCATTATTTTTGCGGTTCTTTCCAACCGGGCCATCGCTCCTTTCGTACGGAACATGGAAAGCCAGAAGCGTTTTATTACCAATGCCAGCCATGAGCTGAAAACGCCTCTTTCCATCATTTCCGTCAATGCGGAAGCCATGGAGATGCTGAACGGAAAGACCCAGTTTTCGGAAGCCATCCTGAAACAGGTCACCCGGCTCAACAAGCTGGTCAATGATCTGATTCTCCTTTCCAAGGCTGAGGAAATCGCCCGGCAGCAGCTGTCTCCGGCACTCTTTCCCCTTTCTTCCGTAATGAAAGAGGTCGCGGAGGAATTCCGGCCTCTCATCGAAGAAAACGGGAAGCATCTGACTCTGTCCTGTCCGGAGGATATCCAGGTAAAGAATGATCAGAAGTATCTGGCCTCCCTGCTTCATATCCTTATGGACAATGCCGCCAAGTACTGTGATGAGGGCGGCACCGTCTCTCTTTCCGCCTGTCAGGGCAGAAAAAAAGATACGGTTTTCCTGTCTGTCACCAACAGCTACGCAGAAGGGAAAGACGCCGATTATACGAAATTCTTTGAACGCTTCTATCGGAAGGACGAGTCTCACAACAGCAAAAAGAGCGGATACGGCATCGGTCTTTCCATCGCTCAGGAGCTTTCAGCGCTCCTGCAGACGCCGCTGAAAGTATCCTATGCGGAAGGAAATATTTCCTTCACGCTCCGGCTCCGCACCCGATAAATATTTCCAATCTAAAAAATCCTGTGAAACACTGCGGTTTCACAGGATTTTTTCATCTTCTGTTTTTCACCCAGGGGTGATTGGCTCTTCTGTACCGAATCCTCCGCCTGCCCCAGGGACTGATTTCCCGGCGGACGACACCGCCTGCTTCTTCCTTATGAAGTCCGGACAGTCCTTCTTTCTGCGCCGGCGGTATCAGGATTTCCGATACTTTATTCTTTGCCTTCTCCAGCAGGCTTTTCAGCCGCTGCAGAGGATTCCACTGCTTCAGTTTTTGCGTTTTGTGCTTCCTTTCCGGCAGCTTCCGCTCTTTTCGCTTCTGCCCGTTCTTCGATTCTTGCCCGGTATTCCTCAGCTGTGCTGCGAAAATTTTCCTTTGCTTCCTTGGCTGCAGTCTCTGCGGCACTTCTGTACTTATCTCTGGCTTCCTTCATCTTATCGGAGATTTCCTGCATTCTGGCCTGAGCCTGATCAGCCTGTTCCTTTGCCTGCATCTGCAGCTTATGCGCTTTGATCTTCGCATCCTGCATCTGCACGCGGGCCTGTGCCTTAAGTTTTTCCGACTGCAGTTTCATCTGCTGCCGCTGCATTTCGGACTGGTACTTCATTTCCTCCGATTTGCTCTTGAGCACCTTCATCTGATTCCGGGCCTGCACCCGCATTTCGTCCGCTTTGCGGACCGCATCCTTTTTAAATTCTCTGGATTTAATGCGTGCCACAGCCTGCAGATCACGGGCTGTTTTTTCTGCCGTTTCCTGTGCTACCTCGGAAGCGCCGAGAGCCATGTATTTTGCTTTTTCCAGCTGTTCATCCGTGACTCCGACCTTTTTCAGGGCCGCAACAAATTTTTCGCCCCATGCTCCGGCAGTTTCCGTCACCTTGTCAGCCAGGCGGTCCACCGCATCATGCGCCTTGTCCGGGTAGAATTCATCCCAGTTCTTTTCCATATCCTTCAGGAAATCTTTCTTTTCATCCCCCAGAGGCTCTTCCTTCCGGGGATTGTTCTCCAGCTCTTCCGCTTCGCTCCGGCCTTTTTCCTTTTCCTGTTCAAAGACCTCTCTGTAGGGCTTGGTATCATCGGGCATGCCGTCCTTGATCCACTTCTGCGCGGCTTTGCCTACGCCGTAGGTTACGGAAACGCCGATGGGAAGCTGCATGAACGAAAGCGGAATCATCGTAGCCAGCGTGCTGCCCACTACCGTGGCTCCCAGGGAGCCGATAAAGGACAGTACTGCCTTTTTATTGAGCTGTTCTCCGTATACAGCGCCGATCCGGGAAATCATGTAAACCTCATTGGCCACCAGAGCTGCCGTTCCCAGTACAGGGGTCACTACAATCACACCTGCGCGGGCTGCTGCCCAGCGGATCAGGCTTTCCGCTTCCTGATCCCGGTCATCGATGATATGGATTTCCACTTCCGCTTCCGGTGCTCCTACATGGACCTCGTCCTGTTTCTCCTCTTCTTCCGCAGCGGGCTCTGCAGGAATTTCCTCCGGAACTGTCTTTTCCTCTGCTTTCGGTTCTGCCGGTGCTGCCGCTTCCCCGGCCGCAGCTTCCGGTGCCGCTGTTTCCGCAGGAACCTGTGCTTTCGGTTTTTCCATGGGAACCTGTGCTTCTTCCTTGATCGCCGGTGCATTTTCCGGCCGGACTGCCGGTACCTTCTCTCTTTCTTCGTTCATCATAACCCTCCTGTCCCTTTTGGGGATGCATCCAGAAATGTCGCGATACAGAATTATTATCCTTTTTCTATTATAGCAAATTTATATGATTGGAAACAAAAAAATCACGAAAACAGGATTCTTCCCGCACAAAAAAGCAGCGGTTCCGCCCGCTGCTTTCTTACCAATCCGTGAGACCGCCGTCCACGGGAATCACTGCGCCGGTCATGAAGGATGCCTTGGAGGAAAGCAGGAATGCCGCCACCTCTCCGACTTCCTCCGCCTTTCCGATACGGCCCAGCGGATAGGAATCTCCCATCTCCTCCCGGCTGCCGCCGAATTCCCGGATCTGTCTTTCCAGAAGAGGTGTATCCACATCTCCCGGGCAGATTACATTGGCCCGGATTCCTTCCACGGAAAGCTCCAGTGCCAGCGACCGGATGAATGCATTCAGTGCCCCTTTAGTCGCTCCGTAAAGGCTGCACTGCACATTGCCCTCCAGGGCTGCGTCGGAGGAAATCGCCACAATGCTTCCCCGGGTTTCCCGCAGCAGGGGAATCGCCTCCCTTGTCAGGCGCATTGCGCCGAAGACATTGACCTCGAAGAAATGCCGGATTTCCTCATCGGTCGTATTTTCCAGCAGCTTTTCCGTATAGATGCCGGCTGACAGAAGAAGCCCCGTCAGCGGTCCGATTTTTTTTACCGCTTCCACCGCCCGGCAGCAGTCCGCAGAGGAAGTCACGTCGCAGGGGATGAAAAGGCTGCCCGGAACGGCTGCTTCTGCTTCTCTCCCCCGCTCTTCATTCCGTCCCAAAAGAACAGGACGGATTCCTTCCTTTGCCAGGATTTTGGCGGCCGCCAGTCCTATGCCGCTGGTCCCGCCGGAAATCAGTACGACTTTCGTCATGATGCCTCCTCTGTATTTACACCGATCTGCCTCCGCAGAAAATTTCTTTTTTCATCCCTATTTCAGAAGGGAGGACAGGTAAACGAACCGGATGCCTTCCGCCTCCAGCTTCGGTACCATTGTCCGGAAAGCCGCTGCCGTATTCGGTCTGCAGTGTCCGATGATGATATAGGTCCCGTTCGCCTTTGCCCGGTTGGCCGCTTCCCGGATCATCGCCTCGATATCGGCGATATCCGAGGAATTATCCACGAAAAGGTTGTTCCGCGCATAAGGAACCCCGTAGGCCGCCGCAGCTGCATCTGCCTCCGTGACCGTATTGGTGCGGCTGTCGAAGAAGAACATCCCCCGCTTATGCAGAACATTCATGACTTCGTTCATGACCCGCCGGTCTGCCGTTGCCTTTGAACCCTGATGGTTGTTGATGCCCACCGCTTCCGGCACCTGAGACAGAGAATCCTTCATGATCTGAGAAATCTCCCAATCCGTCATGGACGTCAGGATGGCCTTGTTTTCCATCCTTACTCCGGACACAGACTCCATAGGCTGGTGAACAATGACCGGAAGGCCGTGAGCCGCCCAGGAGGCCGCCGCTTCCCGGGTATGCACCTGATCGGGCATAACCGCCAGCGTCATGGGAATTCCCAGATTTTCATAGATGTGCTGTGATTCCAGATCCCGCCCGGCATCATCAATTACAACGGCCAGTTTCCCCGTTGCGGCCGATGAAGACTTTTCCCTCACCGCCGTGCCGGCCTGTGCGGATCCCGTTTTTCCGGAAACCGGTGCCGAAGCATTTCCTGCTGCGGATTTCCGGGCCGATGAGGAGGAAGATTCCGTACTCTTTTCCGGGCTGTCCGCCTTATCGTCTCCGCCTGTCATTTTGGAGAACAGAGAGAAAACACTCCCTTCCTCCTCTTTCTTCTGCGGATCAGACGTTTTTTTCGTTCCTTCCGTACGCTCTTCCTTTTGCGCCGGAAGAATCCGGTCCATGGCATCCTTCAGCTTTTCCTTCACACTTTCCGGTGTGCCCCGATCTTCCCGGGGAACCAGGCCCTGCTCTTCCCGATCGGAAAAGAGCTGATGCACGGCAGCGATGCTGTCCAGGTTCTTCGGGCCTGCCTGGTTGGTCATCCGGTCTGTCACATAAGCAGAAACCAGAAGAAGGCCGAAAATGAAAAAAATCATCAGCCAGGGATGACCGGATGACTTTTTGCGGGGCCGCCTTGTCCGACGGGAAGACGGTCCGGCTGTTCGCTTTCTTTTATAAGGCATAAATGGATCTCCTTGCTGTATTTGCGGTCATTGAAATTCTTCTCATTATAACAGATTTCGGGAAGTGCCGTCTCTTTCGGTTTCATCTCCGTTCCGGCTGTACCGGGAATGGTATAATAAAGGAAAAGTCAAAAATGACAGGAGGTCTTAACTATGAAGCTTGTGGTTGTCAATAAACTGGCGCAGGATAAAATCGAGGCACTGCAGAAAGCCGTCCCCGGTTCTGTCATTGAAGCGTACAAGTCCCCGGCAGAAGCCCTTCCCCACGTAGAGGATGCGGATGCCATCGCCCTCTGGGGTTTTCAGGATGCGGAACCGCTCCTCCAGGCAGCTCCCCATGTACGCTGGGTCCATTCCCTCTCCGACGGAGTAGAGCGGCTCCTTACAAAGTCCATGATGGAACGGCCTATTCTTCTCACCAATTCCCACGGAATCCATGACCGGTCCGTTTCCGAACATACCATGGCCATGCTTCTTTCCTGGTACCGCCGCATTCCCGATGCCGTGCGCCACCAGTCCGCCCATGAATGGATCCGCCCCAGGGGACAGACCCTCTTCGGAAAAACCATCCTGATTGTCGGCTTCGGCGGCATCGGCCGGGCCATTGCCCAGCGCGCCAAAGTTTTTGAGACAAAGATCCTGGCCGTGAAGAAGCACATCTCCCAGGAGCTTTTTGCCGATCATGTATACAACCAGGATGAAATCCTGTCCGTTCTTCCGGAAGCGGATATCGTCATTGCCGCTCTTCCTGCCACGCCGGAAACAGAAAACTTCTTCGGCGCCAGAGAATTTGCTGCCATGAAATCCTCTGCCCTCTTTATCAACATCGCCCGTGCATCCGTAGTGGACGAAAATGCACTTCTTGACGCTCTGAAGAAAGGAAAAATTGCCGGTGCCTGCCTGGATGTCTTCTCCGCAGAGCCGCTCCCTGCGGAGCATCCGTTCTGGGATATGGAAAATGTCATTATGACACCCCATATCGCCTCCATGGTTCCCGACTTCTGGGAACACCTCCTCACTCTCCTCCGGACGAATTTTGAACTGTTCGCTTCCGGCGGAAAGCTTCTGAATCTGGTCGACAAGAGCAAGGGCTACTGACCGCAGCCTGCGTGCCCGGCTGTAAAATCCAACAAAAAGACCGATGGAACTGTCTGCTTCCGTGCAGACTTCCATCGGTCTTTTTTATATCCGTCTTATTCTTTATCGGATTTTTCCATCATGTCCGTAAAATTTTTGATGATGACGATCGGCGTCTTCTGGTTATCATTGCCGAAAGGATTGTCGATCAGAATCCGGGCAATCTGCTTCGGATCCAGACCGCGGCTCTTTCCCAGAACAGCGGAACGCTTCAGATCATTGACATCGGCGATGACTGCGCCGTAAGCGCCGGTAGCCTTTCTGATTTCCTCGCACACATGGTCCGTATCCGCCGGGCCGTAAACGAGACACTTATCGAAAGGCGGCATGGTGCCGGTGACATCATCAATCAGGGATGCCTGGCGGCAGCGGGCATAAAAGACACCGTTCTTTCCGAAAACCTTGGCCACGGCACCGACGATGAAGGAAAAGAGCATATTCCATTTTCCCTCTTCATCCATAGCAGCCTGCATGCCGTAAATGCTTGCCATGGAACCGGCGGACGGGACAAAGCGGTTCATCAGTCTTGCCTGCCAGCATACACGGAGCTCCTCCGGACGGACATACCGGTCCTGGGTAATGGCCACGACGGATTCCGCCGCACAGACGATATCATGGTCGGTGATCTGATCGCCGGCATATTCCTTGATGGCTTCCACGATATTATCGTGATGAGTCAGAATCCGGGTATGAACGGGGATCAATTCAAGCTCTGCCATTATTTCCCGCCTCCTCTGTATAGGTATAAAGCGCATTTCTTACTTCTTCACGGGTAATTACAATCCGGCCCTTGGCATAGTAATAATCGCTTCTTGCTACAATCTGATAAATGACATCCATAGCAAATTCCGGAAGATCTTCCAGATCCCGGAGAATATTTTCACTCTTTCCCTTTATATCCAGCGTAATGAGGAATTTCTTCGTCTTGCCCGGATCCAGGATGAAAGCCTGCCAGTAATCATCATCGCGGGGCGTATCAAAGTCGGTAAGATGTGCCGTTACGGACGCCTTATCATACTGCTCAAAAGGCAGATATACCCGGGGAAATGCATCCATGATCGTTCCGAGCTGCTTGCCTGTATTCCGGATCGGCAGCGTATAGGAAAATTTCACATAGTTCCGGCCCATATCTATGACCTTCAGCTCCGACCGTTTGGATTTCTCCAGACGGAAAACTGCATCCCCCTTGATGACAGCCACTGCCCAGTAGGCAATGAAGCCCAGGCAGATCAGCAGTATGATGACTGCTGCAATTTCCAAAATAATCGTCATTTTTCTCACACTCCTGTCAATTCGGCTTTTTCCGTCTTTACCCGGCCGAATATCTTTTCCACGATTGGTTCCGCATGCTCCGGATCAGCGGTGAAATAAAACCGCTTTTCCTGCGCCCTGTCAGCCAGACGGTCCTGCGCCCTCAGAATTTCCATTCCCTGTTCCACTGTGGGAAGAGCGGGATTCAGGAAGGAGACCTTCGGCAGCAGCCGCCGGAAAATATCTCCGATCAGGGGATAGTGCGTGCAGGCCCAGACCCCTGTATCGATATCAAATGCATGATACTCCTTCAGCGCCTTTTCTACAAGGGCGGAAATGACATTCTCCCCCTCATTCCGCTCGATTGCCGCTGCCAGGCCTTCACAGGGGATTTCCGCCACCGCTTTGTCCGGGTATTTCTTCCGGAAATACTCCTTATGCACATGCGTCCCGATGGTGGCCGGCGTTGCAAAGATTCCGATTTTCCCTGCATTTTCCGCCGGTACATCCATGCTCATCTTCACCACGGGAATATCTCCCGCAAAGAAGGAAGGCGGCACGTTGAAGGAAATCGTATTGCAGGCGATGAGAATCATCTTTACATTCTGCCGCAGCAGAAAATCCCTGATGGCAAAAGAATACCGGACAATATCCTCCTGCGTCTTCTCTCCGTAAGGATTCCGCAGGCTGTCTCCGAGAAAGCAGATGCCTTCCAGAGGATACTGCTCATGAAGTACCTTCGCCACCGTCAGTCCGCCGATGCCGGAATCCATGATGCCGATCGGTCTGTTATCCATTCTTTCTGTCCTCTTCGGAAAGCTCGAACAGCTTTTCCAGTCTTTCCTTCGGCAGACGCACAATGCGTCCGGTCTTCCTGTCCGTATAGGTATTCACCGTATGTCCCGTAATCAGCAGATCTCCCGTTTTTTCATTGATGATTTCATAGTCAAAATCAAAACGGGCCCGGTCAAGCCGGCGGAGGTAAGCCTTCACCACAAGGATGTCATCATAGCGGGCCGGCTTATGGTATTTCACGGACACCTCCACGATGGGGAATACGATTCCCTCTTCCATCAAATCATTCAATTCCAGCCCGCCGGCGCGGAAATATTCCACCCGGGCTTCTTCCATAAAGCGGAGATAGTTGGCATGATGTACGACCTGCATGCCGTCCGTTTCGTAAAAGGTAACTCTTCTTTTATAAGCAAACATCTGAATGCCCCCTTCCGGATTGCAACCGCAAATGGGGAATGCGGAGAAAATAAAATTCTTCTGCCGTTCCTCTCATAGTTTCTTATTATACCATAGTGATTTCCCCTGTATAGGGCAGAAGGAAAATCCATCTCTCCTTATGTGTTATACTGAAAGAGATTGGAGGTAGTTCTATGGCTTTTACTCTCATATGCCATGCCTGCGGGCAGAAGGTTTCTCTTTTCGATCTGGACGTAAAGAAACGGAAAGGAACCGTCCGCTGCACCCGCTGCGGCGCCCGCATCCCTTATGACCTGGACAAGCGGAAAATCCAGCAGTCCGGTTTCTGGGCCGAAGAAACACCCGCCTTTGATACACGCTCCCGCAGCCGGCTCATCCGCCAGCTCAAACGGGAACAGCATCAGGGAACCGAAGCCCCGCAGGCACCGGCCCGCAGCTTCGGAAATGATCCTTTTTCGGCAAAGGCAGGCTTTGCCAGATTTGATCTGAAAACAGGCCGCATCGTGGAAAACGTACCGGAAGCAGGCCGGCCCGCCGTTTCCTCCGCTCCGGCTGCGGCAAAAACGGATAAGCTTCCCGCTCCGCCGAAGGCACAGTTCCCGTCAGCTGCTCCTGCAGCCAGACTCACCGGCAAAAGATCCATCCATGCCGTCCGTGCCTCTGTGCCTTCCGTTTCCCGCACCAAGACCGGTACGGAACCGGCCGAGAAGAAAACCTTTACTCCTCCGCCGAGAATTGTCACCCGTACCGCGCACCGGAACATGACTCTGGTCCGGACCGCACAGAAAGCCGCCGCACCGAAAAAGCCGGTACAGCTCGCAGCAAAGCCGAGCCTGTGGCAGCGCATCAAGAATTTCTTCTTTCATTCCAGATAAAAATCATTTTTGCATAAGGAGACCCATATGTTTTTTCAATCCGCCTATACCGATGTTACTCCCGCAGAAGCGCTCGTCATGATTCAGGAAGAAAAAGCTGTCCTTACGGATGTGCGGGAATCTTCGGAATACGCCGAATCCCACATTCCGGGCGCAGTCCTGCTTCCCCTTTCCGTTCTTTCCGAAAAGGCAGGAGAAGTCCTTCCCGATCCCTCCGTGCCGGTCCTGGTCTACTGCCGGAGCGGCGTAAGGAGCGTCAAGGCTGCAAAGATTCTTGCTTCCATGGGCTATAAGGAGATTTACAATCTCAAGGGCGGCTTCCTTGCCTGGCCCTATGAGCGCACCTGATATTCTGTTTTTGATCGATGAGAAGGTCCTCCGGGGCCTTCTTTTTTGTTTCTTTCTGCAGTGAAAATTCCAAAGCAAAAGCCTCCCTTGCGGGAGGCCCTGCTGCAGTATCTTTATTCTGTTTCTACCATGCTTCTTATTTCTTGTCTGCCAGATAAGCCTTCAGTGCATCTGCCAGTCTCTTTACGCCTTCTTCGGTGACGTCGTCATCATTGAAGGAGAAGTTCATGCGGAAATAGTTGCGCTTTCCGGAAGCCGGGAAGAAGGAATCGCCCGGTACGTAAGCAACCTTTCTTTCAATCGCATACTGGAAGAGATCACGGGCATCGCAGCCTTCGGGAAGCTTAACCCACAGGAAGAGTCCGCCGTGCGGATAGGTGCATTCCACATCCTTCGGGAAATACTTCTTGATGGCTTCGCACATAACATCTCTTCTGTGTGCATACAGACGGCAGTTGTCCTGAACATGAGCTTCGAAATCATAGTCAGCCATATAGTCTGCGACTTCTCTCTGGGTAACGGACGGAGTGGACAGGTCGGTGGAACCCTTGACCAGGTCCATCTTTGCCAGAATCTGATCATTGCAGACCATCCATGCCAGTCTCATGCCCGGAGCCAGGGTCTTGGAGAAAGTGCCGGAGTACATAACGAGATGCTTCGGATCCATGGAAATGAGCGGAGCAATTTCTTCGCCTTCAAAACGCAGATCGCCGTAGGGGTTATCTTCAAATACGGGAACTTCGTACTTGCTGACAACTTCCATGAATTTCTGTCTCCGTTCCAGGGACCAGCAGATACCGGTCGGGTTCTGGTAGTTCGGGATGACATAAATGAATTTTACTTTCGGCGTGGAAGCAAGAATCTTGTCCAGTTCTTCCGGAATCATGCCTTCGCCGTCGGTCGGAACTTCTACGAATTTCGGCTGTTCCAGCGCAAATGCACCGATTGCGCCCAGATAGGACGGGCTTTCGATGAGGACTACATCGTCCTTATCCAGGAATACACGGCCGGTAATATCCAGGCCCTGCTGGGAACCGGTAACGATCATGATGTTCTTTGCTTCCAGCTTTGTCATTCCCATCGGAACATACATGCGGTTCATACGGTCTGCGATAGCCTGGCGCAGTCCCATGAAGCCCAGGGACGGGCCGTACTGCATAGCACCTGCACCATCTTCTTTTCTGACCTTGATTGCGACTTCCGTCAGTTCTTCCAGCGGGAAGGTCTGCGGAGCCGGAAGTCCTCCGGCGAAGGAAATAATATCGGGCTGTGCTGTCAGAGCCAGCAGCGGACCAAGATCAGAACCTTTCATTTTTTCCAGGACTTCAGAAAATTTGATTGCCATAAAAATCTCTCCTTTTTCGGCCGTCGGGCTTTCTCCCCCGGCCTCTTATTTATTATACTGCGAATGACCTGCTATCCTACTGATCCAAAGGCAAATATAATATGTGCACTTATTGTAAATCTTTTACGCTTTTTATGTCAATTTATAAAGCAATAAAAAAATCTTTCTTTCCCGAAAGATACAGCAGATCCGTATCCGTCATATCCGAAAATCCATTTTCATGCAAACAAAAAAGCCGTCCCGGCGGACGGCTTCAAAAGCAGGACTTATTCAGCCAGGCTCTGCAGTTCCAGCAATGCCCAGCAAATGGTTTCTTCGTTTCTTTCTTCTTCTCTGATTTCGATATCCTGCACAGTTTCCTTCATTTTCGTTCCTCCGAATGTATGAACTCCTGATTGATCCTGTACTACTATAAATCTTTTATACCCCTTTATCCAATATTTCTTTTCTTATTTTTTCTTCTTTGATTTCATTGCAACTCATGCATTATAAATTATAACGTTTGTCTGACTGAATCCCCGGCAATGATGAAAAGGAACTGAGACTTGCCTTCTGGCCTGCATCGGGCAATTGATTTCCCGCCATCCATTATCCGGAAATCATTCCGCCCTTATCTCATACACGGCAGTCTATCGATTTACCCGTGCAATAAAAAAGAACGGCGCCGTTTTATCCGGCACCGCCTTTTTTATCCCAATATTTTTTTCGCGCGCTCGATATCCCGTTCGATCTGGGCTTTCAGAGCCTCGAAATTTTCGAATCGGATTTCCCCCCGGAGGTATTCCACCCATTCCAGGGTAAATTCCTTCCCGTAAATCGATTCATCAAAATCAAAAATGAAGGTTTCGACAGTCCGCTCCGTATTGCCGAAGGTGGGATTGGTTCCGATATTGGTCACGGCCGGATAGAATGCTCCGCCCACCCGGCATCGGGTCGCATAAACGCCGTCCTTCGGCAGCAGCCGATTCTCCGGGAGAGACAGGTTTGCCGTAGGAAATCCCAGGATATCGCTTCCCCTCCGGAATCCGTGGACAACATCCCCGGAAACGGTATAGCTGCGCCCCAGAAGAGCAGCCGCTTTCCTCATATCGCCTGCCCGGACCGCCTCACGGATTTCCGTACTGGATACGATTTCCTTTCCGCCGGAAAGGAGAGGAATTTCCCGTACCTCCACCCGGCTTCCTGCAAAGAACCGTTTCATTTCCGTCATATTTCCGGAAGCCCCTTTGCCGTAGGAAAAATTCTCTCCCGCCGCAAGACCGACAAGGCCGGGCAGACGGCGGAGGCTCCGCAGGAAATCCTCTGCACTTTCATTCAGGAAAGAAAGATCCGGCCGGATGCAGAGACAAAGCTCCATCCCCAGCGACTCCAGCATTTCTTCCTTTTCCGGCTCCGACTGGAGAAGAGGGATTTTCATTTCCGGAAAAAGAAGACTCATCGGATGCGGAAAAAAAGTACAGACCCCGATCTGTGCTTTCTTTTCCCGGCCCAATTCCTTTGCTGCGGAAAGTACAGCCTGATGTCCCAGATGGCAGCCGTCAAAGAACCCCAGTGCCAGGACAATCCTTCTGTCTCCGATTTCTTCCAAAGAATGTATGATTTCCATAACCCCTCACAAAAAAACCTTTTTCGGATGGAGAATCCCCTTCCGGACTTCTCCGATTCCCAGAAAATCCGAACCGCTGAATACGGCAGCGCTTTCCGTATCATTGCCGGAAACACGGAACCGCTTCCCCGTCCGGAAATCTCCAGCCCGTGCCGGCGAAACTTCCAGCTGCGGCAGCTCTGCCAGAACCGGGCGCAGATCGGCAATCAGACAGCCTGCCGGATTCTCTTCGATTTCCTCCATACAATGGCTGTCCTGCAGCAGGAACGGTCCTGCTGCCGTCCGCACGAGAGCCTCCATAGACAGAAAACAGCCCGCTTCCTTCCCCAGATCCCGTCCCAGGGCACGGATATAGGTCCCCTTGGAACAGGTCACGGAGAGGGAAATATAAGGCGGCGCATACTCCGTAATCTGCAGATCAAAAATCGTGACCGGTCTGGCTTTCAGAGCAACTTCCTTTCCCTCCCGGGCCAGCTTGTATGCTCTTTCTCCATTGACCTTGACCGCTGAATAGGCGGAAGGCACCTGCAGAATATCCCCCCGGAATTTTTCCGCGGCCTTTTCCCATACGGCCCGGTCCTCCTCGACAGGAGAACGGTCCAGAACGGTTCCGGTCATATCCTCCGTATCCGTAGAAACGCCCATCAGAAATTTTGCTTCATAGGATTTCCGGTGAAGCGGCGCATATTCAATCAGCCGGGTCGCCCGGCCCAGAAAAACAGGGAGGACTCCTTCCGCCAGAGGGTCCAGTGTTCCCCCGTGTCCGATTTTTTTCTGACCGTAAATTTTCCGAAGCTTTGCTACCACATCAAAGGAAGTCCATCCCTTCGGCTTCCGGACATTGATGATCCCGTCCATCAGAGATACTTCTCCGCTGCTTTGACCAGAATCTCTTCCGCACGGTCAAAGGAATCCCGAATGGTGCAGCCTGCAGCCTTCCAGTGGCCGCCGCCGCCGAATTCCCCTGCCAGCTCTCCCACGTTGGCATATTCCTTGGACCGGAAGGAAACCCGCGTTTCCTTCTCGCCCCGGTATTTCAGGAGCATGGCAATTTCACAGCCGCGGATGCTGCGGGGAATGCTCGCATAATAATCGGAATTTTCTCCGTCCAGCTTCATAGCTTCTTCGTCCATACGGGCAATCACGATTTTCCCGTCCAGGAAGGAATGAACCGTTCCCGCTACTCTCTGGTAGCATTTCATCGCTTCCTCGCTCTTTTCGTCCAGACGGTTGGAAATATAGGAAGGATCAGCCCCCATGGCCACCAGCTTCGAGGCCATCAGCAGCGTATGGGGAGACGTGCAGGAAAATTTGAAGAACCCGCTGTCCGTTCCGATTCCCATGTACAGCGCATTGCAGGTATCCTTGTCCATGGAAATTTCTTCATCAAAGAACATTTCCGCCAGCATTTCACACGTTGCCGCATAATGGCTGCGGAGATACAGATAATCCGTAAACCGCTCATTGGAGCTGTGGTGATCGATGGACAGGGAATCGATGTCCTGCGGAAAATCAAAATTCCCGCCTCTTTCCAGATTGGACAGATCGGTAAACACGATGGCGTCATAGTCCCTGTCCTTCGGCAGCTCTGTCATGACCTGCCCGCTTGTTTGAATCAGCCGATATACCTGCGGCACCGGATCGGGAAGCAGCATATCCGCTTCCTTGCCCAGAGAAATCAGCACATTGTGCAGTGCACAGATGGCCCCTACATCATCTCCGTCCGGATGCTCATGACCGACAAGAAGGAACCGGCTGTGATTCCGGAGGAAATCCCAGGCAAATTCCTTGCCGACTTCTTTTCCGTGTCCGATTTCCAGGCTCATTTGTCTCCCTCTTTCTGAATCTTTTTCAGCAGGCTGTCAATGTGCATCCCGTAGTCCAGGGAAGAATCTTCCTTGAAGCTGATTTCCGGTGTGTAGTAAATCTTGAGAACCTTTCCCAGCTCGGTGCGGACAAAGCCCTTTGCCTTGTTCAGTGCTTCCAGAGTCTGCTTTTTCTCCTCCGGCTTGCCGAAAAGGGATACATAAACCGTAGCTTCCCGCAGATCCCCGGTGACGCTGACTTCCGTAACCGTCACAAATCCGATGCGGGGGTCCTTCAGTTCATTCAGAAGCATCTTGCTTACTTCCTGCTTAATGAATTCCTGTACTTTTCTTACTCGTAATTCCGACATTTCTTTCACCTCTTCCGAAACGGGCTTTCTGCCCTGAAAAACGGAAAAGGGTGCACGGACAAACAGTCTTGATGCACCCCTCCTGTATTTCCTGCACTCTGCCGAAACGGCAGTTTATCGAACGCGGACCGCTTATTTCAGTTCTGCTGCTTCTTCCTTCAGTTCGAAGGCTTCCATCTGGTCGCCTTCCTTGATATCCCGATAGCCGTCGATGGAAAGACCGCATTCAAATCCTGCGGTGACTTCCTTCACGTCATCCTTGAAGCGGCGGAGAGATCCGATCTTTCCTTCATGGACTACAATGCCGTCGCGGATCAGACGGAGCTGGCAGTTGCTCGTGATCTTTCCGTCCTGGACATAAGCACCGGCTACAATGATCTTCGGTGTATGGATAACCTGGCGGACCTCTGCATGACCCAGAACTTCTTCCCGGATCGTCGGTGCCAGCATACCTGCCATAGCGGCCTTCACATCATCAATGCAGTCATAAATGACACGGTACAGACGGATATCCACGCCTTCCTTCTCGCTCATTGCTCTTGCATTGGCGTCAGGACGTACGTTGAAGCCGATGATCAGCGCATTCGAAGCGGCTGCCAGCATGACATCCGATTCGTTGATGGCGCCTACTGCAGAATGGACGATGGAAATGCGGACTTCTTCGCTCTTGATGCCCTGGAGAGACTGCACCAGTGCTTCTACAGAACCCTGGACATCGGCCTTGATGATGACATCCAGTTCCTTCATTTCCCCTTCCTTGATCTTTTCGAAGATGTTGTCCAGTGTAACCTTCTGGACGCTTCTCTGTTCGGCTTCCTTCGCCTTGGATGCACGGAGTTCCGCAATGCTGCGGGCCTGCTTTTCATCCATTACATAGAAGTGGTCCCCTGCTTCCGGCACACTGTCCATACCCAGGATTTCCGCCGGCATGGACGGTTCCGCGCTCTTCAGCTTGCGTCCGTTTTCATTGGTCATAGCGCGGACACGGCCCCAGCTCTTGCCGGCCAGAATGCTGTCGCCCACATGGAGAGTACCGTTCTGTACGAGGACACTCATGACCGGACCTCTGCCCTTATCCAGCTGTGCTTCTACGACAACGCCGTAAGCCGGACGGTTCGGGTTTGCTTTCAGTTCCTGCATTTCCGCTACGAGAAGAATATTTTCCAGGAGGTCGTCCAGGCCGATCTTCTTCTTTGCGGAAATCGGGGTCATAATGACATCGCCGCCCCATTCTTCTGCCAGGAGGCCTTCCTTGGAAAGCTCTTCCTTGATGCGGTCCGGGTTGGCGCCGGGCTTATCAATCTTATTGATAGCAACCATAATCGGTACGCCCGCGTTCTTTGCATGGTGGATTGCTTCCACGGTCTGCGGCATGACGCCGTCATCCGCAGCAACAATCAGTACGGCGATATCCGTAAGCTGTGCACCTCTGGAACGCATAGCCGTGAAGGCTTCATGGCCCGGCGTATCCAGGAAAGTGATCTTCTGGTTCTTGTAACGGATCTGGTAAGCACCGATGCGCTGGGTAATGCCGCCTGCTTCGTGGAGTGCTACACTGGTCTGGCGCAGCGCATCCAGAAGTGTCGTTTTGCCGTGGTCTACGTGGCCCATGATCGTAACAACAGGCGGTCTCGGCTTCAGGAAGCGGGGATCATCCGGAGCCGGAGTGTATTCCGTCGGATCTGCAGCCTGTTCCGGTTCATTGACGGTGACACCGAATTCTTCTGCCAGGATGTCTACCGTATCCTTGTCCAGAGTCTGGTTGATGGTAGCCATGACGCCGTCCATCATCAGATGCTTGATGACCTCGGATACTTCGCGCCCCAGCAGATCTGCCAGTTCCTTAACCGTCACGGTGCCCGGAAGGGTGATTTCCGTCGGGTATGCAGCAGCCTGCTTCTTTTCGTTGCTGTGCTTCTTCTTATTCTTCTGGTTCAGGGAACGGGCCATGAGAGAGCCGCCTTCCTTCTCTCTTCTCTGCTTTTCCCAATCCTTTTTCGTCTTTTTCTTTACCGGCTTTTCCCGTCTCTGTGCAGGAATTTCCGGCTTTCCTTCCGCTTCGGGAACAGCCATATGCTGCGGAGCACGGGCTGCGGGCTTGCTGCGGAAATCTCCGCCGCCTCTGTTTTCCGTCTTATTCCGGGAGAAACGGTCTCCTGTCCGGTCATTTCCGCTGCGTTCTCCGTTTCTGCTGTCCCGGTTTCCTGTGCGTCCGTCTCTGCTGCCGCTTCTGTCCGGACGGTTTCCGTCCCGTCTTTCAATCCGTCCGTCTCTTCCTGCCGGTCTGTCTCCCGTACGGACCGTTTTCGGCTTGGCTTCCGGACGGATTTCCTTCTTCACTTCCGTTTTTACTTCCTGCTTTGTTTCTGCCGGTTTCACTTCCGGTTTTGCTTCTGCCTTCTGCTCTTCCTTCGTATCTGCCGTGGAATAGAAAGAATATACCTTCTTCGCACCGGACCCCTGCGGTCTGCCCTGCTGGTCAAAGCGAACCGTTCTCATGGGCGGACGCTTGGCCGGTTTTTTCGGTGCGGAAGCAAATTCCTTCTCCAGTACAGCCTTCGCATTGTCATCCACCCCGGAAAGACGGCTGGTCACATCGATATGATTCTTCTTCAATACTTCAATGACTTCCTTGTCGGTCTTGCCCAGGTTCTTTGCTAATTCATAAACTCTGTATTTTTTCTTCTGCATAAGCAGCCTCCCAACCCCTATTTATTTTTCGGACATCAGTTTCTTTTCCAGAGCCTTGGCAAAGCCCTTGTCCGTAATCAATACCGCGCTGCGTTCTCCTTTGCCCAGGGCGCGTCCCAGCTTTCCCTTTTCACCGGCTGTGCGGCAGGCAATATGATGATATTCCGCGGATTTTCTGTAATCTTCCTTTGTTCTTTCCGATGCATCTTCCGCAATCAGCAGAAATACACCTTTTCCCTTTTTCAATCCCTCAGCCAGCTGGAGATTTCCCGAGAGTGCTTTCCCGGCCCGCTGTATCAGGCCCAGGAAACGATAAACCGATTCATCCATTTCCTTCAATCTGTTCCTTCAGTGCGTCATAGACCTCACGGGAAACAGGTCTTTTCAGGGAATGTTCCAATCCGTGATTTTCAAAAGCCTTGGCAAAGCATTCCGGATCATTGCAGATATACACGCCGCGTCCCGATTTCTTTCCGGTCTTATCCACTTCGATGATGCCCGTAGGAAGCGCTACAATGCGGAGCAGTTCCTTTTTCGCCTTCAGCTCCCCGCATCCCACGCACTTGCGCATAGGAATCTTCTTGACCTTCATTATTCCTTAGCCTCCTCTGCGTCGTCGGAAATGATATCGCCCAGGATATCCTCATCGGCGCTTTCCTCTTCGGAACCGAAGCCTTCTTCGTTAGCCTGAGATTCGCTCTTGATATCGATCTTCCAGTTGGTCAGCTTTGCTGCCAGGCGGGCATTCTGTCCGGCCTTGCCGATCGCCAGAGACAGCTGATAGTCCGGAACAATGACGTAGGAAGACTTTTCCTCTTCCCATACGGATACGGAAATCACCTTTGCCGGAGAAAGCGCATTGGCAATGAAAATCGCCGGATCCTCATCCCAGCGGACGATATCGATCTTTTCATCATGCAGCTCATTGACAATATTCTGTACTCGCTGGCCCTTCGGTCCTACGCACGCGCCGACCGGGTCCACGTTCGGATCCATGGCATATACGGCAATCTTGGAACGGGAGCCTGCTTCGCGGACTACGTTCTTGATTTCTACCGTACCGCTGTAAATTTCCGGTACTTCCAGCTCGAAAAGACGCTTCAGCAGGCCCGGATGGCTTCTGGAAAGAATGATTTCCGGTCCTTTGGTTGTCTTGCGCACTTCATAGACATAGCACTTGATTTTATCATTGGGATGGAAAACCTCTCCCTCGATCTGTTCCTGATAAGGAAGAATGCCTTCCACGCGGCCCAGATCTACGAAAATCGTCCTGGATTCGGACCACTTCACGGTGCCGGTCACCACATCCCCTTCACGGCCGGAGAATTCCTCATAAATGGATCCTCTTTCCGCTTCACGGAGCTTCTGGATCATGACCTGCTTGGCGGCCTGTGCTGCCACACGGCCGAAATCCTTCGGCGTTACATCGATCTGCAGCATATCTCCCACTTCATAAGAGCGGTCGATTTTCTTGGCATCTGCCAGAGAAATCTGGTTGACCGATTCTTCCGATTCGGGATTGACCTCATCCACTACGATCTTTTCTTCATAAATATGATAATCGCCGGTTTCCCGATTCAGAGATACGGAAGCCTTTGCATTGCTTCCGGATTCTCTCTTGTATGCTGTCAGAAGGACCATGTCCAGAGCGTCAAAAATAACCTCTTCATCCACCTTCTTAATTTTAGCCAAACCTTTGATTGCTTCGATTAAATTGCCGTTCACGATACCTGTTTCCTCCTGGAATTAAAATGAAAAATGCAGCCGTACCTGAGAAATCTTATCTCTTGCGAGAGTCATTTGTTCCCCGCCCTCCGGGGTCAGAAGAAGACTTCCGTCCTCAGCCAGTCCGTCCAGACGAGCCGTCAGCTCTTTCGTTTTCGTCCCTTCCAGGGGCGCAAACAGCTTGACATCTACATCCTCGCCGGTATAGCGGATGAAATCCTTATCCTTCTTCAAAACGCGGTCCAGTCCGGGCGATGAAACCTCCAGCATATAATTGTCGGGGATCAAATCTTTTTCGTCCAGCAGAGCTCCCGCCTTTTCGCTGACTGTCTGGCAGTCGTTCAAATCCACGCCGCCTTCCTTGTCGATATAAATCCGGAGAATCCAATTTCTCTCCCGGACATACTCCACATCGACCAGCTCAATGCCGTCCTTCTCCAGGACCGGTTCCAGCAAACGCTCAGCTTCCGCCTCGATCTCTTTGTGTGCCATAATCCCTCCAACCTTCAAATATAAGAAAAAGTGAGCCGAAGCTCACTCCACAGGAAACTCTATAGAATACATACAATCTTATCAATCCCATTATATCACACCCTGTAAAGAGGGCGCAAGAAAACAGGAGCACAAAAGGCCCTAAGATATGGGACATTGGTACCCAATATGTGTTATCATGTATGGGATTAGTGTCTGAATAGAGGTTTTGTATATGAAATACAAATTCAAGACAACAAAAGAACGCTCTGCCATCATGAGCAAGATTCGTGGCAAAGACACAAAAATCGAAATTAAATTACGAAAGGCACTCTGGCATTGCGGAGTACGTTACCGCAAAAATTATAAACAGCTTCCGGGAAGCCCAGACATTGCCCTCACGAGGTTCCGTATCGCCATTTTCTGTGATAGTGACTTTTGGCACGGTTACCAATGGGATGAACAAAAGTGCAAGATAAAATCGAATCGTGATTATTGGATCAATAAAATCGAGCAGAACATCGAACGCGATAAATTCTACGATGATCAGCTTCTTGAATTAGGTTGGCTCCCCTTACATTTCTGGGAGCACCAAATCAACAGCAACTTGGATGCATGTGTTGATGAGGTTCTTTCTCTTCTGCCTGATTTGCCTTACATAAAGAAAAGAAAGTAATCCTATAACAATCGTCTGTCGGATTCCGATCTGTCATCAGACAGTGTTACCAGTTTTTTAATCCGACAAATACAAGTGAGATGGTTCAATTGAACCAAGGAGGACTTATTGTGAAAAAAACAATCTGTGAGTTATTTGCCGGAGTTGGCGGATTCCGTCTGGGATTCGACGCCCTCCATTCCGGCTGGGAGACCGTCTGGTTCTCACAATGGGAACCGGGTAAAAAGATACAATGGGCCCATGATTGCTATGTCGCTCACTTCGGGGAAAGCCCTGACTTGAATGGAGAATATCACACGGGAGAGGATATCTCTACCGTTAACAAAGCATCCATCCCCGACCACACTTTATTAGTCGGAGGCTTTCCCTGTCAGGATTACTCTGTCGCCCACTCCCTTTCTTCCTCTCAGGGCATTGAAGGGAAAAAGGGGGTATTATGGTGGCAAATCCGTGATACTATTCTCGCCAAACATCCGCCTTTCTGTATTTTTGAGAATGTCGACCGCTTATTGAAATCTCCTGCAAAACAACGTGGCCGGGATTTCGGCATAATCCTTTCCTGTTTGGCAGATTCAGGCTACTCCGTGGAATGGCGTGTCATCAATGCGGCAGAATACGGGGCTGCCCAACGCAGACGTCGCACTTTCATTTTTGCATACAGAAATACTACTCATTATAGCCAAACCGTGTCGGATGAATCCCCGGAAGCAATCCTCTTAGAAAAAGGACTCATGGCACAAGCTTTCCCAGTAAAAGCACTCGGTCCCGTTGCATCAGCACCCATCCCGGAAGATTTGATTGAAGTATCCGATAACTTTTCGTTCCCATTCAAAAGTGCAGGATACCTAAAAGGCCACCGCGTATATACAACAGATGTGGAAATCAAAGGGAATCCTCCTACCGTATTAGGACAAATCCTTGAAAAATGTACAGAAGAATATGAAGATTTGTACATCGATGCAGAAAAACTCCAAAAATGGACATATTTGAAAGGAGCAAAAAAAATTCCCCGAATCTCAGCAAGCGGACATGCATATGTATTTTCCGAAGGTCCGGTTGCTTTTCCCGATACATGGGATAAACCCGCTCGAACCATGCTCACCAGTGAAAGTACATTGAACCGCAGTACCCATGTGGTAAACGACCCCGGGACCGGAAAATTCCGTCTTCTTCTTCCTCAAGAAGCTGAAAAATTACAGGGATTCCCACCTGGATGGACAGGCATTACCACTTCCAACGGGAAAAAGATGCCTCGCCGGATGCGCTATTTCTGTATGGGAAATGCCCTTGTAGTCACCATGATTACCCGGATGGGTCGCATACTCGATAAAATTATCGAAGAAGAGCCCTAAAAAGAAGAAATCCCCTGAAGACAGCAATCTCTGTCTTCAGGGGATTTCTTTTAGGCTTATCTATTTTCGGGAGTGATTTGACTCAATATATATGTATTTCTCAGCCAAAAGCACTGTTTAATAAATCTCGCTCCATATTTCCACTTCTGCTTCGATGCTTTGTCCAACTGTATATCCGTCCCTTTGGGAAGAGGCTTCATATCCTGCCTATTTCTGGCATGAGGTCGAACATGAGCGATGAGATGATCTTTCATTTTCGGGAGATTATTCCTTATACCGCCCTTTTCATCGATGCAAATCGTTAAGCGTCCGCTCGCGATAATATCATGGGTTTCCTGCCATACTTCCCTAACATCCCCTTCCAAATCCTTTTGCGGGATATTCCAAAACTGGCTTCCGGATAAATATAGTTTCCCGTCCGCACCACGTTTATATATAACAAAAAAGAACCGTGTATCCCTCAGATAATTGCCGAAACAGCTATTATCCCAAGTCTCATTAGCCAATTTCTGATAATCAATGACTGGGAACGACATACTTTCCTTAATCTTACCATTTGCCTCAATTCGAATAGCTTTTACCACAACCCCTGCTTTCTCGAATTCTTCTGCATGATTTCCTTTCACTCCCAATATCCGGAACGCCAAAATAGATTCCAGATTTTTTGGCTTTTTCTCTATATTGACAGAGAACTCCCGACAAAGTTCCGGTACTGATTTCCCTTTATGTGTACGAATTTTATCAATTACATACTTTTCAAAATCACTGACTGTTTCCCCATGCCGAACAATCGATTCAGCCGTAGTGGAACCATTTGCAATATAAGACCGCAGGATATGCGTCATATATGAGTTTTTAAAAGAAAAAGCCCTCGATTTAGCTAATTCCGGACTGCATGGCTGTTTCCTGCGCGTACTGGAATCTGATGATTTTGTAGCCGCCCCTAAATAGAGAGTATCTCCCTCTGAAAGTTCATGTGCCTTTCCTTTTCGGACTTTGTCAACAATCTTCTCATAATCCTGTTTTATGATTTTTAAATCTTCCGGCGGCGGAGTAAACAAACTCACATAGTCCACATGAAAATTACGTTTAGGAATCCCTTTTTGGTACAAATACCATACCAGCAACATCAATTTGCTTTTATGCCATAAATGACTCTCCTCAAAACTAGGTTCTTTAATCAGACTAAAATAGTTAATCATCGTTAATATAAGCCGTTCCTTGGCCGCTATCCCGTTCTTTATTTGCTTATACGGAGTAACCTTAAGCTCTACTCCGGCTTCGGGAAAATCCGGATCAGAATCACTGTTACTGTGGTATTGAAAATAACACTCCTCTACAAGATTCCCTAGTCCTCCTTTGTATTCCTTGCGTGTATGATTGTTGGCATACTGATAAGAAGCGGTTCTTTCATGAAGCGCTCGATTATTCACCCCGTATTCTCTATTGTTCTTATTATTTTCCCAAATATCTTGGAATGTCTTCCCTATCATTTCTTTGCCATAAGCTTCTATGGATTTCGGATTCGTCTCATCATATTCTTTCATTTAAGGTCTTCTCCCTTGCCTCAAAATGTTGAAACCTGATTATTGTTCTCTTATTACCGCAAATATCCTCTGTAACAGCATTTATTCCCCACATACTACACTAAACTAATCATCCTCGTGAACTGATGCTTCACATTATACGTCGAACTATCATTTTGAATTCTTAATTATAATTGTAACATTTTATAAATAAAATTCCCGGCATATTGTTTCCATACAAAAAAGCTCCCTTACTGAAAACAGTTTTCTGTCATTCAGAAAGAGAGCTTCTCTTTTATTTCTTATTTTCGCATCAGTCATCAATGATGGGATGGTTGTACAGATCTTCCAGATCCTTTTTCAGATGCTTTCTCAGGGTTTCCTCAAACTGCGGGATGGTCTTTGCATCGTACTGGTGAATGATTCCCGGGATGCCCCCTGCGCGGAGTTCGCCGTAGTATTCATCACGGTACATATTGTAGAAGAAGAGAATGCCCGTTTCTTTTTCCCGGCATTCGTAGGCACAGATTATATAGGAGCCGTTCAGACCGAGAAGGGGGCGCTTCGGCTCAATAACCCGCCGGTATGCACCGATGGTTTCGGGGAAGAAATCCTCATAGTCCCATGCCAGAAATCCCCTGCCGCGAACGATAATGGAAACTTCTTCCCGGCGGATCAGTTCCTTCTCGATGCTTTTCGGAGTGAGAAACTGTACATTCCGTTTGAATTCTTCGAAATCGCCGGTGATGCATTCGATTTCCGTGAGCGTGATCAGACGAAGGTACATCTTGACCATGTAGTCCATGGTTTCTTCATCAAAAAGAATGCGGACTTCCCAGCCCGTTTCTTCACTCTGCCAGCCGAAGGCAAAGTAAATCCGTTCTTCCTGCCGGTCGATCCGATGAAGCTTGTACTCTCCGATTTCGGCCGGGAGTTCCTTTTCGATTTCCCAGTCCAGGAACTTCTGTCTTCGTTCCGCTCTTTCCTTTTGCAGCTTGTCTTCTTTATCCGCCATTTTTCTGTTCCTTCGCCATTTCTTCCAGCAAACGGTCCCTGGAGGAAGTGACTGCCTTTACAAATTCTCGTGTTTCCGGGAAGGGAATCCGATCCGGATCGGAAAATCCTTCACTCCATCCTTCCTTCTGTATCCATTCGTCCACATTGCCCCGGCCTGCATTGTATGCGGCCAGCGCAAGGACTTCGTTGTTGTGATATTTCTTCAAAAGATAATTGATGTACCAGGCTCCCAGAGGAATATTCTGTTCCGGCTGTGAAAGTTCATCTGCCGGAAGGCCGCTTTCCTCGGAAATCCACTGTGCGGTTTCCGGCATGAGCTGCATGAGCCCTACGGCGCCCACATGGGAGACGGCCTTTTCATCAAATTTGCTTTCCGTGAGGATGACCGCTTCCAGCAAAGCCGGTGAAATTTTTTCCTCTGCGGCACTTACCTGAATGATCCGGCTGACCCGGGCATCCGGGCGGAGAAGCAGATTGTTCCGGATAATGACCAGTGTCAGAATGCAGAGAAGCGCAAGAAAAAGAGTAAACACCATGGCTCCGGTGTTTCCCTGATGTCGAGATACTTCTCTTTTTCTGTGCTTCAGTGCGGTTCTCATCATTTCTTATCCTTTGGCCATACAAATCCCGGTACACGGGAGAGTGCTTTCCGTACCTGCTCGCGGGTATATTCCACGGAACGGCTGTTGTCGATGACGACATCTGCATAGTTCAGCTTGTTTTCGGTGGGCATCTGCTTGCCGATCCGATCCAGGACCTGCTCTCTCGTCATTCCGTCTCGTTCAATTACCCGGCTGATCTGTGCTTCCAGGGGAATTTCCACGATCCATACGGATTCCACCCGGAGCTGCCAGGAAATTTCCAGCAGCAGCGGCATATCGAGCACAACCACATTATGCCCTTCTTCCTGACAGCGCAAAAGTTCTTCGCTGGTCCTGTGCCAGACATAGGGATGAATAATGCCGTTCAGAATCTGTCTTTTTTCTTCATGCTTAAAGACGATATCTGCCGTTTTCTGACGGTCCAGTGTTCCGTCGGAAAGAAAAATTTCATCTCCGAAAGCACGGCGGATTTCCTCCATGGCCGTACTTCCCGGCCGAACCGCTTCTCTGGCCAGCCGGTCTCCGTCAATGACGGGGATTCCCAATTCTCTCATGTACGACGATACGGTGCTTTTTCCGCTTCCCACACCGCCGGTCAGTCCTATCCGATACATAGATCTCCTGTTTTCCAAGGGCTATTTTGTTTCTGCCCAATTCTTTCCTTCATTGATATCCGCCACAAGCGGCACCGCCAATGTGACAATGCCTTCCATGGTTTCCTTCAGAAGCTTCGCCACGGTTTCCTTTTCCGAGGCAACACATTCTGCGACCAGTTCATCGTGAACCTGCAGAAGAACGCGGCTCCTGAGGCCGGCTTCCTTCATCCGCCGGTCTACCTCAATCATAGCCATTTTCATGATGTCCGCCGCAGTTCCCTGAATGGGCGTATTCATGGCAATGCGTTCCGCAAAGGAACGGCGGTTGAAGTTTTTGCTCCGGATATCGGGAAGCTCTCGGCACCGTCCGAAAAGGGTGGATGCCATGCCGGTTTCCCGTGCCTTTTCCACCATTTCGTTCATGAACGCATGGATGGAGGCATATCTTTCGAAATAGGCCGCAATGTAATCCGCTGCAGCTTTCCGGGAAATTCCCAGCTGCCGCGCCAGTCCGAAGTCGCTGATCCCGTAAATGATCCCGAAATTGACAGCCTTCGCATGGGAACGCTGCTCCGGGGTGACGTCTTCAAAGGGGATGCCCAGCACTTCCGCCGCCGTTCTCCGATGGATATCTTCCTGATTCCGGAAGGCCTGAATCAGTCCCGGGTCGCCCGACATATGGGCCAGCACACGGAGCTCCACCTGGGAGTAATCGGAGGAAATGAAGCAGTCATAGCCCTCGCCCGGTACAAAAAGGGAGCGGATTTTCCGTCCTTCCTCCGTACGGACCGGGATATTCTGCAGGTTCGGATTGGATGAAGAAAGCCGTCCTGTTGCCGTCACGGTCTGATTGAAGGAAGTATGAATCCTTCCCGTTTCCGGCCGGATCAGCTGGGGAAGCGCATCCAGGTAGGTGGAAATCAGCTTCGACAGTGTGCGGTATTCCAGGATTTCCTTCACGAAGGGATAATCTGCCGCAAGGCTTTCCAGCACGTCTGCTGCCGTAGAATATCCGGTCTTTGTTTTCTTTCCCGCAGGCATGCCCATTTTCTCAAACAGAATATGTCCGAGCTGCTTCGGGGAATTCACATTGAAGGTTTCTCCCGCCTCCTCGTAAATGGAGCGAAGGTACTGCTCTTCCCGGGCAGCCATGTCTTCCCGCACTTCCTGCCAGCGGACCTGATCGGTGGCGATGCCCGCCTTTTCCATCCCGGCCAGGACCGGCGCCAGAGGCGCTTCGATGGTTTCAAAGAGCTTCGTCAGCTTTCGTTCTTCCAGCTTTTCCCGGGCTGTTCCGTATACTTTCTCCAGGAATCCCGCCGCAACCGCACATCGGGCGGTCTCATCTCCCGCTTCTTCCGGATAGACCGGGTCGGTGCCGAATATTTCCGCCATGAAGGTCAGGGAATAGGTCACACGGGCCGGGTCCATCAGATACGATGCAAGCGTCAGGTCAAAGAAAGGAATGCCTTCACAGGGGAATCCGCTTTCCCAGAGCTTTTTGCTGTCCTCGACAGCCACTGCCGCCGCTGCAGAAAGGGCCTTTGCCGCACTCTCTGCTTCATCTGCATGAACCTCCCAGTACCGGCCGCCGCAGGAAATCACCGCCGTGTCCCAGTGATAGAAGGGCGCTTCTCCGGTCAGGGCCAGAGAAAGAGCACAGGTTTTGCCGCTCAGGTCTTCCTTCCCTGTCCAGCGTTCCGTTTCCACCTTTTCCTCCGTCTTCCCGGCCTCTGCCAGTTCTTCAAAACGGGGAAGAGCGCTGAATTCCGCAGCCAGCTGTTCAAAGCCGAGCTGCCGGAACAGAGCGGTCATTTCCTCGGCATGCACGGGACGGTGCATATCCTCCAGAGGAGCCTCTACGGGTACATCCCGGCGAATCCGGGCCAATGTCTGCGACAGATAGGCCATATCCCTGCCGGTGCGGACTTTCTCCCCCAGCTTGCCCTTGACCTCTTCGGCATGCGCATAGAGTTCTTCCAGCGTGCCGTACTGTGTGAGCAGCTTCAGAGCTGTCTTTTCTCCCACGCCGGGAATCCCGGGAATATTATCCGACGCATCGCCCATGAGCGCCTTCATATCCACCACCTGTGCGGGAACGATGCCGTACGCTGCCTTTACCGCTTCCGGAGTCATTTCCGCCATTTCCGAAATGCCCTTCCGGGTGAGAAGGACAGTGGTGCGGTTATTGACCAGCTGCAGCGCATCCCGGTCTCCGGTAATGACCTTCACCGGCAGTTCCCCCTCATATCGGGCCGCCAGCGTCCCCAGGATATCATCGCCTTCATACCCGGCCAATTCGTACTGCGCAATGCCCATCACGCGAAGGACATCGCGGATCAGTCCGAACTGGGGCACCAGCTCTGCCGGGGCAGGCTTTCTTGTCCCCTTGTAATCCTCATAGATCTTCATACGGAATGTATTCTTATCCTTATCGAAGGACACCGCCATATATTCCGGGTCCAGGCTGCGGTACACGCTGAGGAGCATCCGCAGGAATCCGTACACCGCATTGGTATACACACCGTTTTTCGACAGCAGCGGCAGCGCATAAAACGCGCGGTAGAGCAGGCTGTTGCCGTCAATGAGCACCAGTTCCTTTTTCAAAAGAGCCTCCTGAAAATCAATAAAAATTACTTATATTATACCATATATAAGAATTTCACCGAAACCCGGCGCCCTCCTCTCCGACAGATAAGGCTCTGAAAATCTTTCATCCCTCGATTTTCAGCTGGAAACCGGTCTGCCGAAGATCCTTCCCCGGAAAGTTTCCTGCCTTTCCGATTCCCGGTTCATTTTATCCTTTGTATTTCCGGAAAATAAATCCCCGCCGCAGGAACCTGCCGAATTTTCGGATTTTATATAATAAAAAAATCTCATCCGAAGATGAGATTTTTTTGCTGGTGCGGTCGGAGAGATTTGAACTCTCACGGATTACTCCACTACCGCCTGAAGATAGCGCGTCTGCCAGTTCCGCCACGACCGCATATTGAGTTTTGCAACAGCACTGAGGGATTTTCAAGAAAAGAATTGGTGCGGCTGGTGAGACTTGAACTCACACGGACTTAAGTCCACTACCCCCTCAAAGTAGCGCGTCTGCCATTCCGCCACAGCCGCAGGAATGGTGCCTCAGAACGGAATCGAACCGTTGACACAAGGATTTTCAGTCCTTTGCTCTACCAACTGAGCTACCGAGGCAAAAGAAAGTGGCGACCCGGATCAGATTTGAACTGACGATCTCCGCCGTGACAGGGCGGCATGTTAGACCACTACACCACCGGGCCGCATTTAAGTTACTCGTTAAGTATACCGGTCTGTCACCGTTTTGTCAAGTATTTCCTGAAAATACACAAATCCGGAACCTGCCGGCCTGCGGACGTGCTCTTGCTCTCAGAAATTCGGCGGGAAAGCATCTGACGGCACCGCTTCTCCCTTCGGGATAATATTGAAATCTTCATCAAACTGACCGCGGGCAATTTTTTTCAGCACGCTGTATCCGCCGGGAATGATGTGAAGCTCTGCATCCAGCAAATCCACCAAGGGCTGTATATATTCTCTGACCGGTTCTATATCATAGCAGCCCGTATCAATAATATAGAAATCATGAATCATATGATAGATTTCCTGCAGATAGGCATCTCCCTTTGCCTTGCCCATCTTTTCCTCCAGCTTGAGCCGGTCAATGGAAGATTCCTTCATGAATTCCATCCAGCTTGCCGTCAGGAAAAGGCCCCGCATATCCCGATCCGCTCTGATGGTTTTCAGCGTATCCTTTGAAATCAGAATATCCAGACAGTCCCTGGTCTTCGGGTAAATCAGCTCCGCCGTTGTCGCCCGGATGCCTATATTTCCTCCGCCGCAGCCCGTGGTGCATACCACAATCCGTTCTGCATTGTAAAAATGATCA
This sequence comes from uncultured Dialister sp., assembly GCA_900557365.1. The sequence goes on from UPXR01000001.1 coordinate 58,270, forward strand.
ATTGTATTCTGTACATACTGGTGCAGCGCCTTCGGATCCCTGTGAAGTCCGGGCGGCAGGAAGTACACAACTGCATCCGAACCGGCTTCTTTCAGAGCCGCCCTGAGTTCTCCCTGCAGCGTCGGACATGCCAAGATTACCGTACTTTTCATTGCAATCCCTTCCCTATTCCTGATTCATCCACTGTAAAATTATACTTTTCTGGACCGTTCTTCCAGTTCCTTCTGCACACGCTGACCGGTCGGTGTCATCGCCAGCCCTGCCAGGCTGGTTTCCTTCAGCTCTGTGGGAAGCCTCCGTCCTATATCATTCATGGCCTCAATCACTTCATCGGGAGGAACCATGCTTTTAACTCCGGAAAGAGCCATTTCCGCTGCTGTCAGCGCATGGACTGCATGAAATCCGTTGCGCTTCACACAGGGAATTTCCACGAGTCCTCCCAGAGGATCGCAGACCAGCCCGAGGATATTCTTCAGCGCCAAGGCAAAGGCATTGCCCATCGGTTCCTTTGTTCCGCCCATCAGATCCACCACTGCCGCCGCCGCCATTGCACAGGCCGTTCCGCATTCCGCCTGGCAGCCTCCGACAGCGCCTGCAATACAGGCATTTTCCGCCACAACCTTTCCGAAAGCAGAAGCAGTCAGCAGCGCACGGGTCATGTCCTGCACAGAAGATTTCTGCATTTCTCCCACCGCAAGCAGCACTGCCGGAAGGATTCCGCAGGAACCTGCCGTAGGGCATGCCACGATTCGGTACATCTTTGCATTGGCTTCCGCACAGGCTACTCCGTAAGCCGCCGCTTTCCGGCAGACCTCACTGAGAAACAGGGGCTCGCCGTCCAGGATTTTCTTCCCGTCTCCTCCCACCAGGCCGCTTGGGGATTTTCTTGTATCCGACAGACCGTCTTTTACGGATTCCCGGAAAATAAGAAGCATATTCCTCATTCTTGCCCAGATTTCAATTTCCGTTTTTCCGTTTTCTTCCGCTTCTGCCCGGCAGGCCAGTTCTCCTATGGAGCAATGCTCTTCTTCAGAGGCCTGAAACAACTCTTTAATGGAATGATAGCTTTTCAAGATGACCTCCTCAAATAATATCCAAAGACAGTGCCGAAACGATATTCCCGTTGGAGGAAACAATATCTGCTGTTAATTCGGGCGTCACATACTGATCCGTATGAATGATCATGACCGCTTCATCGCCCTTTCTTTTCCTGAAAAGGCGCATCGTGGAAATATTGATGCGGTTTTTTGCCAGAATAGCGCATACATCCGCTACAATTCCCGGTACATCATGATGGCGGGTCAGGAAAGTATATTCCTCCCCGTTAACCGCCACTGCATAGCCGTCGATTTCCGTAATCAGGACACGGCCGCCGCCGAGAGACCGTCCGACTACGGTCACCTTTTTCCCGGATTTTCCGATCTCTTCAATTTTAGCCACATTGGGATGGCCCATGTCCTCATTCGAAACGGAAAAAACAATGGGAATCCCTTTTGTCTTTGCCAGAGACAGAGCATCCCGGATGCTTCCGCTGTCCGGTGCATATCCCATCAATCCTGCCGCCAGCGCCCGATCCGTACCATGCCCCTTTCCGGTCGTGGCAAAGGAGCCGTACAGGGTAACATGCGCTTCCTTCAGCGGTTCCCCCAGAATATGAGCTGCTACTCTTCCGATCCGCGCCGCGCCTGCGGTGTGGGAACTGGACGGGCCGATCATGACCGGTCCGATAATATCAAAAATACCCATGCTGCCTCCTATAAAGATCCACACGGCAGGCCGGAGATCCGGACAGGAAACTGCCTTTTGCCCCGGCCGGCCGATTTCCTTACATCCAATGGCTGAGATCGAAATCCTCGCCGATCATTTCCCGGATACAAATCTTGGCAATATACATGCCCATCAGCGTCAGGGAAGCCCGGCGGAGAAGACTGGTATCCCATGCAGCCTGCACCTTTTCCAGATAGGGAGATACTTTCCCCAGAATATAAGCCAGTTCTTTTCTGTCATAGGCAACCGGACGGGATTCCAGAAGCGCCAGAATTTCTTTTTTCAGATTTTCATCCTGCAGTCCCAGCCGATCCAGCAGCGCAAAGAGACTGCCTTCGTCCACTGCGGCAAGCTTGTAATAAGAATTATAAAGACTTTCCGCCAGCGCACTTTCCGGCCAGCTTCCGCTCAGTGCCATAAGTTCCGCCTTGGCGCATCCCCGGAATGCAAAGATCAGCGGGTAGGAATCATGGAGTACCTGCCCGAAAGCCGTATCCCTGTTTTCCAGAGAAATACAGTGCAGGTATTCCAGCTGCTGGTAGCCGGTGTATTCATCGGGAAGCGCCGCCAGGAACGGTGCCACATATTTTTCTGCATAGCTTTTCAGATGCTTTGCATCATAATTGTCCGTATTCCTGGAATAATGGAACAAAAGAAGAAGGGCAAGCGCATGAAATTCACTTTCCTCCATACGGGGCATGGCTTTCAGCGCATCATAGGCCAGGATTGTCCGGGTTTCGCTCCGGCTTCCCTTTGCCACATCAGCAAAAGCATCGGCCGTCATCTCCAGAACCAGGTCCGTAGGCATCATGACATAAGCTCGCTGGGCATTCTGCAGGGCTTCCTGCACCATGATATGAGACAGTGTATCCACTGCATCCCGCCCGGAAAGCCCCAGAGACTCAATCAGGTGATGCGTCACCCGCCGGGTATCTTCCTCCACTGTTTTGGAAACAGCGCCATACCTGTTCAGGAAATGCCGGACAAAATATTCCTCCAGAGAAGGAAGGTCCGGTGTCCCTTTCAGAATGAACGGCTCCGGCTCCGGCGGGAACGGCCCGGTCCGGACCTGTTTTTTCTCCTCGGTTCCAGCTTTTTTCAAGTCATCGCGGGTAAATACCTTTGTTTCTTCCGATGCCGTTTCAACAGAAGCAGCCGGACCGCGGGACTTGAAGGAAATAATCTGAGTCTTCTCATCCGTGAAAAGGGGCTTTTTCTCTTCCGCCTTTTTCTGCGGCTTCCGGGTATGACGCTTCGGCATCGGCGGAATTTTTACCGTATCGCCGGAAACTTTCTTCCGGGAAGAAAACCCGAAAAGCAGCCCGTAAAGGACAATAAAGAAAAGCAGGGCCACCCCTGCAAGTACCAGGTAGGGAATGATAAACATGAAAACTCCTTGAACCGGGGAAATGAATAATTTCTCCTGCAGATTATATCAACAATGTTATATAAAATATGGTTATATGGTATCATATTCCGCGCCCCACTTCAATGAATGCGGCAAGCGCGCCGTGCTATAATCACAGAAGAGGTGAAATCATGAAAACACTGCCGCTGCATATCAGAGGAGCCACCCTTTCGGTCAGTCCGGAGGTTCTTCTCCTTTCTCTTCCCCATCCCTTCCATGCCCTCTCCACTGCTATTTGGGGAGGCGGAGAACGGATGATTTCCTATGCGATGAACCAAAGACTTTCCCGGTACTGTCCCACAGAGCAGGATTTCCCCGGAGGTTCCGTAAAAGCCTGGCTCAGGAGCTGCGCCGTGCAGCAGAATATCCCGCCGGAGTCCTGCGCAGTCCTCATGACCTCCGCCGATGTCTCGCTCTATTCTCATCAATTTCTGGAAGGAGACGGGTGGACTGCGGAAATCATCGCTGCCGGAGGATGTGAGAAAACCGCCTGCCGGGCCGGCTCTGCTCCGCTGTACCGGGAAAATGACGGCAGTTACTTCCCCGTGGGAACCGTAAATCTGCTCGTCCTAACCGATGCGGCTCTTCCGCCGGGCATCCTTGCCCGGGCACTTATGACTCTGACAGAAGGAAAAACCGCGGCCATGCAGGATCTGGGCATTGCCGACGTCAATAACGGCCTCCCTGCCACCGGCACCTGTACCGACGGGATTATATTTCTTTCCGATCCGGAAGGGCCGGTTCTGACAGATGCAGGTACCTTTTCCGCTTTCGGTTCCGCTCTGGCAAAGATTGCTCATAATGCTGTAAAGGAATGCATTTTAAAGAGAGGACGCCCCTGGAATGCGGTGCCTGCCCTGCAGACGCCTGCCCCCTGCAGCCAGGAAGAGCTCCGCCGGCTCAGGGAAGCACACTGACAGGATTGCGGTTTTCATTAGACAAATGATTTTCTCTTTGCTATTATGAGGGATATAAATACATTTTCTGAATAAAGGAGTTGGTCAGGCCATGCCCTATGACGAGCGTACAATCGATGCATTGATAGAATCAGCAGATATTACCCCGATGGGTGTACAGTTGGAAGTGAATGCGGAAATCTTCACAACCCTGCACAATCTGCTTTGGACAATCCAGAAAGAAGCAGATGTCCAAAGCCGTGATTTAAAGCGCCTTTATGAGCTTTGGCGCGCCACGATTGAATCCATGTCTTTGATTGAGCTCCGCAAGGGAGAAGGCTTGTCGATCCCGGAACAGACTTCCATGCTCAGGGAAGCTTATGAAATAGAGACAAAATATATTAATGATCAGATCTTCCACCCTACCGGTGTGAAGCTGACCCGTCAGCTGATTGAAAAAGAAAGCATGATGGATCCTCAGGAAGCAGAGGATTTCTTCCGCAAAACCGTATGGCCCTCTGTCAAGCACGGAAAAAGCGGCGGCATTAAAAAGCCCATGGCCTATATCATTGCAGGCCAGCCCGGGTCGGGAAAGACGAGAATGTCCTCTATCGTTATCGAAGAGTACAACGGAAACATCGTACAGCTTCAGGGGGATAATTTCCGCGGATTCCATCCCCGTCACAGGGAACTGACCCGAAACTACGGCCAGTACTGCGGATTCTTCACCCGGGAAAGCAGCGCCCGTTTTTCCGATCTGGCCATGAAGCAGGCCGTCGAAGAACGGTACCATATCCTGCAGGAAGGATCTCTGGAAAATATCGAGCGCACGCTGGATGATATCCGCTTCCTGAAGAAGAACGGCTATACGATCTGTGTCCTTCTCCGGGCCTGCCCCCGAAAGGAAAGCTGGAAGGCCATCCATCAGCTCTTCCTCCAGCAGCGTCTGAAAGCCCCCGGTCTTTCCCGGCTGATCACGAAAGAATATCATGACAAGGCCTGCCTGTCCTTCCTGTCCGCCACTAACGTACTGGTAAAGGAAGACCTCCAGGACCGGCTTATTATTAAGAGTCCAAAAGGTCTCCTCTACGACAGTGATGATATGCCCACAGAAAAAGTGGGCGAGCTCCTGGAAAAACGAATGATTAAATAATTTGTAATCAAAGCATAGACTTCGGTCTATGCTTTATTCGGAGTTAGCTATGACACCCAAAGAAATCATAACAGCAGCTGCCCGTTCTCTCCGTCTGGACCAGACCGGCGTCTGCAGCACCTCCTTTCCGCCCCTGCTGAAAGAGCAGCTTATGAAAACAGGACCAGTTCCCTTTGCGCCGGCAGATCCGGAAGAAAGACTCCATCCCGAAAAACTCCTTCCGGGATGCCGGTCTTTTTTTGTGATTCTCTTTCCCTATCGGACAGAAGATGAGGCTCCCGGAAATATTTCCCTGTATGCCCGGTCCAGGGACTACCACAGAATTATCCGGTCCTACCTGGAAAGAATCATTGAAAAGATCCGGCCGCTCTGGCCCGATGAAAAATTCCTGCCTCTGGCCGATACCTCTCCTATGGCAGACCGCTTTCTCGCCTACTCTGCCGGCCTCGGTTTTTACGGAGTAAACCATCTCCTGATCAATCCGAAATACGGCTCTTACTGTACGATCGGATCTATTCTGACCACTCTGGACCTGCCTGCCGATACGCCGCTTAAGCAAAGCTGCCTTCGCTGCGGCGCCTGCATCCGCTGCTGCCCCGGCCGTGCCATCAGGGAAAACCAGTACCTTCCCCTGCGATGCAAGTCCTACCTGACTCAGAAAAAAGAAGACCTGACAAAGGATGAAGAAAAAATTATTTCAGGAACCCCTCTGATTTTCGGCTGTGATGCCTGCCAGACCTGCTGTCCCCACAATCGGCATGCTGCATTCTCCCCTCTTCCGGAAATGAAGGAAGCCCGCATTTCTTCTCTTTCCGATGAGCTTCTGTCCGCCCTTTCCAACCGCGGCTTTGATAAGCAGTTCAAAGAGTATGCCTTTCAGTGGCGGGGGAAAAAAGTGCTTCTCCGGAACCTGCAGATTCTTCGCAGCAGACAGGACCCGGATTCCCGCAGGTAAAGAGATTCCTGTTTCTTTCCCCTAAAACAAAACCATATAAAAAAGCAGACAGATTTTCCTGTCTGCTTTTTATTTTCTGCAGGCTGCTTCCCTGCTGTTTCTGTTATTCGTTAAAAGGAGAAAAGAGAAATCTGCTCCTCTTCCGGCAGTCCCTTCAGGATTCCCATGGACTCCATGGTATCCACGATGCTCTGGCTCACTTTGCCCCGTTTCTTCAAATCCTCCTTGGAGGTAAAAACGTGCTCATCCCTTGCGCGGACAATTTCCTTGGCCACCGCATCCCCCAGCGCAGGGATACAGTTGAACGGAGGAAGAAGCCTGCCGTCCACGATTTTGAAAGCGGAGGCATCGGAATGCTCCAGGCTGATGGGCATGAATTCCATGCCCCGCAGATACATTTCCGCTGCCACCTCAATGACTGTGGCATTTCCCTTTTCCACCGCCGTAGGATGTTCCAGAGCGGCAATCCGGGCCAGTTCCGCTTTCTGCGCCGCAAGCCCTTTCAGGATGACCGGTGCATTGAAAGATCCTTCTGCCCGGATGGTGAAGTACGCTGCATAATAAGCCAGCGGCTGATATACCTTAAACCAGGCAATCCGGAAGGCCATCATAACATAAGCCACCGCATGGGCACGGGGAAACAGATAGCCGATTTTCTGGCAGGACTCGATAAACCACATCGGGACATGCGCTGCATCCAGTTCCGCCCGGTTATTGGATCCATTCTTTTCCAGCCCCTTGCCCTTACGAACATTTTCCATAACCTTGAAAGCCGTCAGGGGCTTTACCCCATGAACGATCAGATAGTTCATGATGTCGTCACGGGTGGAAATCGCTTCTTCCAGTTTGACAGTACCGTTCTTGATCAGATCCTGCGCATTGTTCAGCCATACATCGGTACCGTGGGAAAATCCGGAAATCCGGACCAGCTCGGAGAAATTCTTCGGCCTTGTATCTTCCAGCATTCCCCGTACAAAGGGAGTTCCGTATTCGGGAAGACCGAGAGCGCCTACCGTGACGCCCTTATTCCCGATGGTATCCGCCAGCTGCTTCGGAGTAATTCCCAGTGCCTCCGTGGATTGGAACAGGGACAGTGTTTTCGGATCATCAAAGGGAATGGACATGGGATCGATGCCCGTAATATCCTGAAGCATACGAATGACCTTCGGATCATCGTGCCCGAGAATATCCAGCTTCAGCATACGGCCGGAAATCGAATGATAATCGAAATGCGTGGTAATTGTCCCGGGGATTCGGTTGCCTTCCTCATCCTTCAGATATTTCTTGTTTGCCGCATACTGCAGAGGCGTGAAGTTATGGATATCCATGTCGCGGGGACATACCATGATTCCTGCCGGGTGCTGACCGGTGGTTCTCTTTACGCCCGCCACACCGGCCGACAGCTTTTCAATGAAAATATCATTGAACGTCAGCCCCCGGTTTTCCGCATATTTCTTGACGAATCCGTAAGCCGTCTTGTCCTGGATGCCTGCGATGGTTCCTGCGCGGAATACATTATCCCGCCCGAACAGTTCTTCTGTGTACTTATGTGCCACGCCCTGGTCATCACCGGAGGAGAAATTCAGATCAATATCAGGAACTTTATCTCCGTCAAAGCCGAGAAATACGGCAAACGGAATGTTATGTCCGTTTTTCTTCAAATCCGCACCGCACCGGGGACATTTCTTATCCGGCAGGTCAAATCCGCCGCCTACAGACCCGTCTGTAAAAAACTGCGTCCAGTGACATTCAGGACATACATAGTGCGGCGGCAGAGGATTTACTTCCGTGATACCGCTCATGGTTGCAACAAAGGAAGACCCGACAGAACCACGGGACCCTACCAGGTATCCTCTGTCATTGGAATGCTTTACCAGCTTATGGGCAATATAGTACAGAACGCCGTAGCCATGCTTGATGATCGGCGTCAGCTCCAGGGTCAGCCGTTCCTGCACTTCCTCAGGCAGAGGATCTCCGTAAATGGCCTTTGCATTTTCATAGCACATATCGACCAGCTTTTTATCAGCGCCGGAAATCTTCGGATTGTAGGACTTCCATTCTTCTGCCAGCGGCCGGAGAACCTCGCACTGTTCGGCAATCTTTCTCGTATTATCCACAACGATTTCTTTGGCCGTTTCCGGCGGCAGATAATCGAATTCATCGAGCATCTCCTGCGTCGTGCGGATGAAAACCGGCGGATGGGACTCTATTTTCCCCGGCTTTTCCCAGTTGGAAAGAAGAATATCCCGGTTTCTCTGATCCTCAGCAAACATATAATGGGCATCGGAGGTAGCACACACGGGACGTCCTGCTTTCCTTCCGATTTCTATAACCTTCCGGTTCAGATCCTGCAGGTCTTTTTTCGAATTGACTTTCGGATACTTGTCCTCATTGATCAGGAACTCATTGTTCCCCAGCGGCTGCACCTCCAGGTAATCGTAGAACTTTGCCAGTTCAATCAGTTCCTCATCGCTTTTTTCCGCCAGAACAGCCCGGAAAAATTCCCCCATCACACAGGCGGAACCGTAAATCAGCCCCTCATGATATTCTTCCAAAATCGGCTTGGGGATAAGCGGACGCTTTCTGTAATATTTCAGATGCGACAGGGTAACCATACGGTACAGATTGCGGAGGCCTGTAATATTCTTCGACAGGATAATGATGTGGTTGTACTGCTGGCGGTCTGCGTCGGCATCTTCGGGAATTTTTTCAATCATGTAGCCTTCCATCCCGTAAATGACCTTCTGCTTGTACTTCTCCGCCAGGTCCTGGATTTTCGGGAAAGCCTGAATAACGCCATGGTCCGTAATCGCTACGGCAGGATGATTCCATTTCTTCGCGGTTTTAATGATTTCTTCATTGTCAATCAGACCGTCCAGGCTCATTTTGGTATGCAGATGCAATTCTACCCGGGGCGTAGGATAATCGTCCTCATGGTCGCTCTTCACGGCTTCGCTCTTTTCCAGCTGAGACAGCTCCAGAACAAGGCCGCCGGAATATTTATCCAGACGCACGTTGCCTCTGGCGCGAACAACCGTCCCCGGCTTCAGGGATTCCACCGCTTCCGCTTCTTCCGGGCGCTCAAAAAATTTCTTGCAGGGAATTCCGTTCGTTTCATCGGCAAGACTCATGATAAAAAGCTTTTTCTTGCTGCGAAGTTCCCGGACTTCACACTGGATTACAGTTCCTGTCAGAATGACTCCGTCAGTTTCCTTCGTGATATCCTTGATATCCACTGACTCTCCTGTGATGTGCTTCTTTCCCAGATAGATTCCGTCTGCGGCGCTGTTCTTCGATGAAGCTTTCGCCGGCTTCGCAAAGGCGCTCTTCGGAAGGACACTGGTCAGATCCGGCAGTATATCCGGCATATCCAATGCAGGTTTTCCTTCCGGAGCAGCCGGTGCCGCCGCATCTTCCCGCTCCAGATTCTCCAGATCTTCGATGGAAGGAAGGCCCGCCGGATCGGAATACATCTCCGGAAGCGGCATGTCCGGAATTTCCTGCCCGCCGGATTCCGGCTCATCCTCAGGAAGCGGGATATCTTCCGGACCGAAATCCTGTCCGCTGCTTTCCTGTACAGGAGCAAAAATATCTTCTGTCCGATCTTCTCCGTTGATATAAATCGTTTCCACGCCGGCAATGGCAGCGCCCATATCCCTGAGTGCCTTCAGTGCAGATTCTTCATGATCAGCTCTGATATACCATGCCCGGCATTCCGTATCCACTTCCAGCAGTGTAATCGGTGCATTCTCGCTTCTGGCCTGCAGGCGGTATTTTCCCATAATGTCTCCTTCCTTCTCAGGCGTCCTTCTTATCGGATGCCTTTTTTTCGTTTGCTGTTGTCTCGGGCATCTTGCGGTAAGTAATCACCCGATCCGTCGGTTCGTAATCGGAATCAAAGGTATCATGCCAGGTCCGCCCGTCCTTCCATTGGATATTCTGGGAAATCCGGACAATCCTTCCCTCCGCTCCCTCTTCGATCTTCTTTTCTTCCTTCTGCGACGGGTCTGTTTTTACAACCTCCCGGAAAGGAACCGTTTCATTCTTTTCTTCCCTGATGGAAACAAAAGAGGGCACATCCTCTTTATTTCCCAGAATATATATTGTCACTGCGCCCGGAACATAAACTGCATAGATATAGACTCCGTGCTTCAAATCATTCCGGAAACAGAAATCGATGATTCCTTCCGCCACCGTTGCATCCCGTCCCGCAGGGACATAACTGACCGGAGAGAAATGCGAGCTTCTTGAGGTGACCTCCAGTCCGGCAAGCATTACCGCATTGAAAAGAGTCGTGCTTACCTGACATACTCCGCCTCCGGTTCCCGGCTCCAGCTTTCCATTGACAATCACCGGCGCTTCCTTATAGCCTTTTTCCTTTGAACGGCTTCCTGTTGCCTGATTATAGGAGAACATGTCTCCGGGCTTGATATAGCAGCCGCTGATGGCTTCTGCAGAAATGCGGATATTATGACTCCGGTTTTCCTCCGGATAAAATTCAGTCGTATACTGCGCCAGGATGCGGTTCACCTGCTTTGCCTCATCAGCTGTCATATCCGGAAATTTTTCTTCTGTCACGGGGATTTCCACAGTGCCGCTCTTCCCCTCCGACAGTCTTTCCCGCAGCAGGGAAAGAAGCTTTTCTTTTTCCATCTTCAAGTAAGGTCTTCCTGCGGAAAAAGTTACGGATCCGTCCTGATGAAATGCAGGAAGAGCATTGTGCGGAGGCTGTCCGTACTTCTTTTCCAGGCCGTCAATCTTTTTCTGCAGCACATCTTCCTCATACTCGGCATGAAGGGCTGAATCTTTCCCCCGGATCAGAATCATCCAGCGATCCGCCCATTCCCTGAGCAGACCTCCTTCTCTTCCCAGAAAAAGCAGCCGATCTGCATTGTCTTCCGTATAATGAACCTTCAGATCGGAAAAAGATATCTTTTCTTCCAGATCTCCCCGGACAAGAACCAGCTGTTCCTGCCGGAGCACTTCGTTTTTCCTGCGATCCACTCTTCCGTCTCTTCTCGGTTTTTCCCGGAAAGACTTTCTCCCCCAGCACTGACCCCGGGCAGAATCCGCTCCGACCTCCCCCAGACGAAAGGCGCAGCCCCGGCCAGAACTGCAAGGGCCAGCACCGCAAAAGCAACCTTTCCTTTTTTTGCCAACTTCAATGTATGCCTCATTTCCTGCAATACTGCAGAAGCAAATCCTTTATTTCCATCCGGGAAATCCCGGACCGGAGCTCCAACTGATACCGAAACAGTGCGCTCAGGAGCTGTTCCGCCTCCGCCTCTGTTACCTTTTCCGCATCCTTCTGTAATTTCTGCCAGGCTCCGGGAGTCACTCCCAGAACAGAACGCATACGAAGTACCGGCAGATGGTTCCTCTTCATTTCCTTAAGCATCTTGATTTTCCGGAATTTTGCCGCAAGGAAGCCCATATTTTTCAATACGGTGCCCACATCGGTAAATACACGGTCCGTATTCTCCATAATATACGAAGCATCCTTGTCCAGCAGGGCATCGGTAAATGCAAAAATTCCCTGGTTGATATAACTCGGAAGAGCAAATTGCAGCAGCTTTTTCCCGACCAGTTTTTTCGGACCGCACATCAAAGCAATTTTATCACATTCCGTCTGCAGAAAGGGAACAGAAACCTCTTCCCAGGCAGATAAAACCTCTTCCAGGTACGCTCTTCCGGAATAATCCACCTTCATTCCTTCCCGGGAAAGCATATGGATCATCACCTCCGCGGCCTTCGCCGGCTTCAAAAGAGTACATTCCTCACAGGTAAAAAGCTTTATCAGCGTTTTGAAAATTTTATACCGGCTGTCGCTTTTTCCTTCCCAGACAAGGATCAGCAGCGTTTCTTTTCCCAGATTTCGGAGAAAATCAAGGAAAAGGTCCTGCTCCGCCAGAGATTCCCGGGATTTCAGCGGATATTTCAAAAAAGCCGGATTCCGGATAATGACTGCTGTTTCTGCCGTAAAAAGCGACTGCCCCGACAATGCACTTTCATATTCCCGGAAATTCCCCGTTCCGTCAAAAATCACTGCTTCCGGCGGATTTCCCCGAAAATATTTTTTCAGCCATTCTTCTTTCCGAAGAGCGATGGTTACCCGATCCTCCCCGTACAGGAAAATCAGGTTTTCTTTTTTCTGTTCTTTTTCTACTGCCATAACAACCGCTCCTCTATTTTCCAGTTTTCATCCAGGACTGCCTGCCTCATACCGTCCGTACGGACATTAACCACAGGGATATCGTTCACCGCGAAAAGTTCCGTATCCTCATAGGAAGAGGTCATGGCACTTCCCGCATACAGAACTGCCTCCGGAGAAACCCTGCGGATGTCCCGGTCACTCAGCATGAGCCCGTAGGGAAGGGGCCCGGCCAGCCAGAGCACATGGGACGGAAACTTCCGGTCATTCATTCCTTTATTCCCGGAAATATAGCATCCCCGGTCTTCCTGACGAATCAGAAAGCTGCTCCCGTTCGTTTCCACTGATAAACCATCCAGAGAAAGCTTTCCTTTTTTCAAAATTCGGATCTTCCCCTGCGCCTCTTTCAGCAGCTCCGGACAAAGTTTACGGGGATCTCCACCCACAGCCCAGATTTCCCGAACCGGCACTGAGGAAACCGCCAGGGTGTCTTTCACATCCTCCAGATTCAGGATCAGCACATCTGCGGAAAAGATGCCTTCATACTGCAGGAAGGACAGCCATTCCCAGGCTGCCGTATGCGAAGTCATGCGGCTCCCTCTGTAATACAGAATCCGCTTTCCCTCCCAGGTCAGCACCGCTCCGCGATACCCTCCCAGATCAGGCACATAGGCTCTCACAGCAGGTGCCGTAAACCACAGATACGCCGTCAGAGCTGCCAGTATTCCCCAGAAAGAAAGGCTGAGCCGGAAAAGCCGCTTCCGTTTCATCAGTGTTTTCCGGAAATACAGGAGGAGTATCGTCCAGTAATACAGGCCGCCCTGACAGATTGTAATTCCGCCCGTTTGCAGGGATGCCTTCGGCAGCCCTGCAAGAAAAAAGTTCAGCCGTATACTGCCCCATAAAAGATAATCGGAAAGATACAGGATCCCTGCCGCCAGCGGCAGGAAGAAGACAGAGATAACCGCTGCTAGGATTCCCGCTATGATGACCCACTCCAGGAAAGGTGTCACCAAAAGATTGGCAGGAATGAAAAATAAAGGAAAAACATGAAAATCATACAGAATGATGGGAACAGTCAGCACCTGTGCTGCCGTTGAAAGAGAAATTCCTTCCCGGATCCATTGCGGCAGGAAAGACAGCTTTTCCAGAAACTGAAGCAGCGGCCGATAAAAAATCAGGATGCCTGCCGACGCGCCCGCAGAAAGCTGAAAGCTCACGTCAAAAAGATAAAAAGGATCCCAGAGCAGCATTCCCGACACGGCTGCTCCCAGAAGATTCAGTGAGGATTTCTCCCGGTCCAGGAAAATGCCTCCCACTGATAAAATCCCCATGACCGCCGCCCGGATTACCGGAGGAACCAGGCCCGCCAAAACCGCATAAGCCAGAACGAGAAAGATTGCCCCGGCAAGAGTTATCTTCGGAGGAAGCCGGAGCCATTTGCCCAGAAAATACAGGAATCCGAAAAGCAGTGCCACATGAGATCCCGACACAGACAGGATGTGGACAATTCCCGTTGCGGAAAAAGAGGTCATGACCGCTTCGGGAATCTCATTATAACTGCCGCCGAAAAGGAGTGTCATCAGAATATGAAGCCGAACCGGGTCCATATAAGAAGAAAATTTCTCCATCAGACTGCTCCTGATGGTATCCGCCGTACGGCGTACCAGGAAATCACCGCTATTTCCCAGCAGCCGGACGCTGTCCTGAGTCTCCGTATAGATGCGTCCCAGAAGCCGCCGGCTCTTGTATCGGCCGGAAAGATCAATCTTCCCCGGATTCTGATAAATCCGCAGTTCACTCAATTTCCCCTGTACAGAAATACGGTCCCCCGTCTGATAAATCCGGGAAATATCGGGATCATACACATAGGCAGTCCCCGTCAGTTTCTTCGTATCCCCGTCGGGATAGCGAACAGCCTCCAGTTCCACTGAATACCGTGCATAGGGATCTCCCGTCTTCTGTACAAGCGGAGCCTCCGTAATAATTCCCGTAAAGGTCCCGCTGCTTCCCACAGCCCACAGAGAGCTTTGTTCCCACCTTGCTTCGGACAGGGCCATCCGCCCGAAGCCCAATGCCAATATAAAAAAAATACTGCCCGCCAAGGCAGCACCTCTTATCCCCGTTTTCCATCCAACCAACAGAAGCAGGCCTACGAGACATACTGCAGCCGCTATATACACCGGCAGGGAAAAATAAGGAACCCCGTCATACAAAACAATGCCTGTTCCCAGGCTTACTGCGCCCCCGGCCAACCAGTTTTTCCAATTCATAGTGTAATCTTATCTTCTATCCGGCTGTACCTGGCATCCCCTATAGAGGGAACCTTTTTCAGGTCTTCCTTTTTCTGGAACAGTCCGTTTTCTTCCCGATAGGTCAGTATTTTCAGGGCAGTGACTCTTCCCACACCGGGAAGCTTTTCCAGTTCCTTTTCATCAGCGGTATTGATATTGACCAGATTTTCAGCCCCTATATCCCGATGGTTTACATCCAGAGGAATATAGATTTTCATGGACTTCGTCACCGGTTCCGCCAGATTGACTCCCGACATATCGGCATAGGGCAGGACATCGCCCGCAGCAGCCACTGCATCATACACATAGGTTCCGGGCTGCATCTCATATACGCCGGGTTTCTTCACGGCTCCGGTTACATAAACAACGACTCCCTTTCCTGCCGTAGGAGCCACCGAGGGCAGCGGCTCTTCCTTCCTCGCAGGAGCGGCCGTATTCTCCTTCGTCGTCTCATAGAAAGGCATCGTTACTTCCGGGAATATATGAAAAGGGTCAAATAGGATAACATACAGTCCTGCGAAAAACAGAACGAGCAGCAGACATCCGAAATGGGAATTCTCCTCCTCTTCGTATTTCGACATAGCCGATCCCCCCTATTTGACCCTTTCAGGATCTTTGGAAAAAGTCCGTATTGTCAGTCCTGATTCCGGTTCGACTGATCCTCCACCTGCTGACGGGCTGCAGCAGAATTGGAATCGATCAGACTCTGCCGATTCTTTTTTAAGCTGTCCAGTACATTTTCCATATTGGTTTCCACATATTTGAGGACATCGGTTGCATAAGTAACGGAACTGGTACGAAGCTCATCTGCCGATTTATTGGCCGCACTGATCACTTCATTGGCTCTTTCCTGGGCCTGCTTAACCAGTTCGCTTTCCTCCGTAATGCGGGCGATATAATCTTTTGCCTGCGCTACCGTATCTTCCGCCTTCTTTTCGGCATCCAGCATGATCCGTTCCTTATCAGCAACAATACGGCGGGCGCTTTCCAATTCATTGGGAAGGGACTGATTAATCGCATCGATAATGCGTTCTACTTCATCCCTGTCTACCATTTTCTTGTTGGTAAACGGTACCTCACTGGCATTATTAATCACATTTTCCAACTCTTCCAGAAGTTTTCTTGTATCCATCGCAAGCCCCTCATTTCTCCATAGAATTTAGTTTCCTTTGAATCATTTCCTGCACATAGGGCGGCACCATTTTTGACAGATCCCCGTTAAAATGCGCCAGTTCACGGACCCCGGTCGATGAAAGATAAGAATAGCGGCCGTCAGTCATGAAGAAAGCGGTTTCCAGAGAAGGATCAATCTGCTTAATCATCAGTGCCCTTTGGAATTCATATTCAAAATCGCTGAATGCCCGAAGGCCCCGAATCAGAAGACGGCAATTCTTCTTCTCTGCATATACATTGAGCAGACCGTCGAAAGCATCAACCTCCACATTGGGAATATCCTTAGTCGTTTCCCGAAGCATATCCAGCCTTTCCTCCGTTGTAAACATATAGTGCTTGGACGGATTTAAAAAGGCTGCTACGATCAGCTTATCAACCAGAATTGCACTTCTCCGGATAATATCCAGATGTCCGTTTGTAACGGGATCAAAACTTCCGGGACATATAGCAATTTTCATGAATGTTCTACCTCTGTCATACTGCATAAAAGATAACTTACAATAATGGCCCCCAGCTTCTTTTCCTTCCAGAGAGTACATTTTCCCGGAAAAAGCGATAAGTCGGGAGGTTCCGATACAGAATGCTCCACTGCAATGACGGCTTCCTCTCTGCAGAGATTATTTTCGAAGATCATCGCCAGAATTTCATTGATGTATCCCTTCCTGTAAGGGGGATCCATAAAGATATAATCAAACTGTCTGCCTTTCAGAGAGGCCAGCGCCCCTTTTACATCGGCACTCAGGATTCGAACTCGGTTTTCCATACCGCATTTTTTGGCATTTTCGCGAATCACGGAACCTGTTGCTTTATCAATCAGGACAGCCGAACGGGCTCCCCGGGAAAGCGCTTCCAGTCCCATGGCTCCGGTGCCTGCAAAAACATCCAAGACATCCGTATCTACAAGCCCTACATTGGCAAGCACGTTGAAAATGCTTTCCCGCACCCTGCCCAGCGTGGGCCTTGTATTTTTTCCTTTGGGAGAAAGAAGCATGATTCCCTTCGCGTCTCCGCCGATAATTCTCATATTTTCTTCCTCACGGCAGACTAAGCCTGCACAAACTAATTATAGCATAAACCGTCTGAAATCATAGCACAAAACTTTCCCCTGTAAAGGAATGTTTCCCTGAAGTGCTGTCAGTCCGGATAGGTCTCAGACTCTGCTTTCTTGGCTCTTGTCATCAGCATTTCCAGTGCTTCTTCCGCAGTGTGTTCTCCTGCAAGAAGACGGCAGACTTCTTCCGTAATCGGCATGTCAATACCTTCCCGCCGGGCAATTTCATAAACGAGACCGGCTGTCCGGAATCCTTCCACCACCATCCGGGTGCCTTCGGTGATTTCCCTGGCGGTCTTTCCCTGAGCCAGCGCTACGCCGGCCCGATGGTTGCGGCTGTGCACACTGGTACAGGTCGCCACCAGATCCCCCATTCCGGAAAGTCCGAAGAAGGTATTCATATGCGCACCGAACCGGACACCGAACCGTGTCATTTCCACCAGTCCTCTCGTCATCAGTGCAGCCCGGCTGTTGTCTCCCAGGCCGATCCCGTCCAGGACTCCGCACGCCACTGCCATGATATTTTTCAGAGCTCCGCCGTATTCCACACCCCGGATATCATCACTCCGATACACCCGGAAGGACGGACTCATATAGAGGTCCTGTACAATCTGTACTGCTTCCGGCACCTCTGATGCCGCTACCGTCGCAGCGGGAAGTCCTTTCCCCACTTCCTCCGCATGATTGGGGCCGGAAAGTGCGACAATCCGATCTGTTTTTCCCTGTAAATTCCGGGCAATCACTTCCGAAAGGCGGTGTCCCTCATTGTCCGCCAGTCCTTTGGCCGCACAGACTACCACTGCATTCCGGCTCAGAAAAGGAGTAATTCTGGCTGCCGTTTCCGCCACAGCCAGAGAAGGCGTGCAGATGACCACGCATCCTGCTCCGTGCACTGCATCTTCCAGATCATCCGTAATCCGTATCTCTTCCGGAATTCTGATTCCGGGCAGATAAGCTTCGTTGATCCTTGTACGCCGCAGTACTTCTGCGGTTTCCGGATTTCTGCAGTACAGGACCAGATCTTTATTCTGCTGTGCCAGCTCGATCATCATAGCCGTTCCCCAGCCGCCGGCACCGATCATTGCAATTTTCAATGATTTTCCCTCTTTTCTCTGGAAATCGGCTTTTCTTCTCCCCGAAGCAGCCTTTTGATATTATCTTTGTGCTTGACAATAACGATCAACGCTGCCAGAGCGGAAAACACCACATATTCCACAGACAGTCCCAGGATAAACATGACAACAGGAACCACCGGCGCCGCCAGGATTGATCCCAGAGATACGATGTGCTTCCATTTGAAAATAACGAGCCACACAAGAAATGCCGATACGACAGCAGGCATGCAGATATAGGCAAAAGCCCCCACGCCGCAGGCCACGCCCTTGCCGCTCTTGAATTTCAGGAATACCGACCAGTCATTGCCGATAATGGCAAATACGGCGCAGGCAAGCACCAGCAGAGGGTCCGGCATTCCCAGGTGAACCGCAATGAATCCCTTCATGAAATCACAGAGGAAAACCGCAAGTCCTGCTTTGGCACCCAGTTCCCGATAGGCATTGGTTGCACCGATATTGCCGCTGCCCACTTTCTTCAGATTAACCCCGTAAAAGACCCGTCCTATAATATATCCGCTGGGAACAGCTCCGATCAGATATGCCAGGGCAAGAATAACAATGGTATGCATCTGGAACGAATCCATCAGAGCTCTTCACCATCCTTCTTGCTTCGGATCACAATCCGGATCGGCGTTCCCGAGAACACAAAAGCTTCCCGCAGCTTGTTCTCTATGAAGCGGACATAGGAAAAATGAATCAGTTTGGCATCATTTACGAACATGACAAATGTGGGCGGACGAATGCTGACCTGCGTCATGTAGTAAATCTTCGCCACCTTCCCGGAATGGGACGGCGGCGGATTGATCATCTTTGCATCCTCCAGCAGATCATTCAGCACTGCCGTAGGAATACGGAGACTCTGCTGTTCTGCTACATTGTAAATCATATCGCCCAATTTATGGATTCTCTGCTTTGTCTGAGCGGAGCCGAACAGCATGGGTGCATAGGAAGCAAACGGAAGACCGTCCTTGATTTCCTTTTCATATTCCACCATCGTATTGTTGCCCTTTTCCACGGCATCCCACTTATTGACAAAGAGGATAAGTCCTTTCCCTGCTTCATGGATATAACCGATGATTTTTTTATCCTGTTCCGTGAGCTTATCCACCGCATCCAGGACAAAAATCGCCACATCACAGTTATCAATAGCACGGATAGAACGGATGACGCTGTATTTTTCCAGCGGTTCATCAATTTTGCTCTTTTTTCTCATTCCTGCCGTATCGACCAGAATAAAAGTTTTTCCCTTGTATTTCCAGAGGGAATCCACTGCATCGCGGGTCGTCCCCATTTCATCGGCCACCAGAGAACGTTCATATCCCAGCAGAGAGTTGATCAGTGTCGATTTTCCCACATTCGGTCGGCCTACGATAGCCGTACGGATGATATCTTCTGATTCTTCTTCCTGAACGGAAGGGAAATTTTCCGTAATCGTATCCAGCAGGTCCCCGAAACCGAGCCGGTTCACCGCAGAAAGTCCGATCGGATCTCCCAGTCCCAGAGCATAAAATTCATATACATCCATTTCCTGATTTTCACTGTCCACCTTATTGACAGCTACAATCACAGGCTTTCCCGTGCGGCGGAGGATACCGGCAATCGTCATATCATCCTCGGTCATCCCCACTCTGGCATCCACCACAAAAAGGATCACATCCGCTTCTTCCATCGCCAGCTCAGCCTGCTGCCGGATTCCGCCGGATATATGGTCTTTCTCATCCCGGAACTCAATACCGCCTGTATCGATCAGGGTAAATTCCTTATCCAGCCATTTCACATCACAATAAATCCTGTCTCTTGTCACGCCGGGAATATCTTCCACAATGGAAACTCGGCGCTGGGCAAGTCCGTTAATCAGGGTAGACTTTCCCACGTTAGGACGGCCCACAATTGCTACGAGAGGTTTACTCATATTTCAGGGCTCCCTTCTTTAATCAATTCCATATAAATCGTAATTTCTTCATTATCTGCAATAATAACGGAGAATGGCAACACTATTCCATTGTTATCATCGTTAAGATTGTATGACGCCCTGTATATCCTGTCAAGCAAGACCCCGAAAAATCACCGGACAAAAAGAAAAGCCGCTCCCAGGGAGCGGCTTTCTATGCTGTTATCAGTCTTCAGCAGCGTCTTCGTGAGCCGGAGCTTCTACGAGAGCAAAGCTGATTCTTCTGCGTTCTTCATCAATGCTGATGATCTTAACCTTCAGAACATCACCCAGGCCGCAGATATCGCCCGGCTTCTTGTTATGGTCATCGGTCATTTCATTGATGTGGAGCAGACCGGTCAGTCCATCTTCCAGTTCAACAATAACGCCGAATTCAAGGATCTTAACAACCTTTGCATCAACTACATCGTCAATGCTGTGGTTGGTAGCAGCCGTTTCCCACGGATTCGGCATGCATTCCTTGTGGCTGAAGGAAATTCTCTGTTTTTCTCTGTCAAAGGACTTAATCTTAACGTCGATAACCTGTTCCGGCTTCAGAACGTCTTCTACCTTTGCAATCTTCTTCCAGGAAATGTCGGAAATGTGAAGCAGGCCTTCAACACCGTTAATGCCGATGAAAGCACCGTACGGCATGATCTTCTTAACAGTGCCCTGAAGAACGTCGCCGTTTTCATAAGCCTGTTCAAGTTCGTCCATTTCTGCATCTCTTGCATCTTCCAGTACGGCCTTGCGGGAAAGAACGAGTCTGTTCTTTGCACGATCGACTTCCAGGATCTTTGCCGGGAACTTCTGGCCTACCAGGTTCTGCAGGGAATGAACAAAGCGAAGGTCGCCCTGAGAAAGGGGAATAAAGCCGCGCAGAGACTTGAGCTGAACGAGGAGACCAACCTTAATGGCTTCGATGCCTTCTACTTCAACTGCTTCGCCCTTTTCGAATGCTTCTTCAGCAACATCCCAGTCAGCGAGACGATCCACTTTAATCTTGGATACGAAAATCGTGCTGTCTTCCTTCACACCGCTGACAACCTGGACGCGGATGGAATCTCCAACCTTCAGTTCGTCCTTCAGGGATGCCGGTGCCGGATAGGAATATTCCTTTGCCAGGAGTACAGCTTCGGTCTTATAGCCGAAAGAGATGTAAGCCTTGTCATCAAATACGTCTACTACCTTGCCGTCGACGACACTGCCTTTGTGTACATCCAGGTTCATTTCCTCCTGATCCAGCAAATCCTTCATGTTTTCCATAATACAAACTACCTCCTCTATGATCCAGTCCGGTGTGGATGCACCGGCGGTGATGCCAATCTTGTCCTGGCCAAGGAACCATTTGGGATTCAGTTCCTCTGCCGTTTCGATGTGATAAGTCTTTGCGCCTTCTTCCCGGCATATATCCGCAAGACGGGTCGTATTTGCACTGTTCCGTCCGCCGATAACGATCATCACATCTACTTGTCTCGCCAGCTCACGAGCTGCCTTCTGTCTCTGCTCGGTCGCATCGCAGATAGATTTGTGAACCTCTACCCGGTCTGCTTTTTTCCGGATTGCATCGATCAGACGTGCAGCCAGAACCACTGAGAATGTAGTCTGCATGACTATATTCACCTCATGAAACGCGGGAAGCATTTCCACATCCTGGAGATTCTCCACCATGTAGGAACGCCCCACGGCCCATTCTGCAACACTTTTCATTTCAGGATGGTTCTTTTCACCGATGAGTACAACCTGCTTTCCGTCTTCCACCAGGCGTTTTGTGATTTCCTGATTTCGCTTGACATAAGGGCAGGTCGCGTCCATTAGGGCTAGATTTTTGCACTTGATAGTATTATAGCACGAAGGCCCTACTCCGTGCGAGCGAATTATCACGGTCTCGTCCGTAAGATTCTCCAGATCGTTTACGGCTGGAACCCCCTTTTGCGCCAGTCTTTTTACGACCTGCGGGTTATGAATAATCGGCCCCAGAGTCACTGCCTTAATTCCGGAATCCGCGACACTGTCGGCGATTTTTATGGCTCTCCGGACGCCGTAGCAGAAACCCATAACCTTTGATTTATAAATTTCCATAGAATCTTTTTCCTGCCGGCATGCTCTGATATAATCTTTCTTCAAAGCATCCTATAAAAAAAATCAATAATAAATAATTACAAAGCTTTCTTCTGATAATCTGCTATCAGGGCTTCCATGCGGGATTTTACAAGAGCAGTCAATTCCGCTGCCGCCTCATCGGAAGGCTTTTGCTTCTCCACTTCAATAGGTTCTCCGATCAGCACGATGGGCCGTTTCAGGGTAAAGGGAAGTTCTCTGGAATGCAGAACTGCCACCGGGAGAATCGGTGTCCCGGTCAGAAAAGCCAGAGAAGCCACACCGGAATGAAACTTTCCCAGACCTTCCCGGCGGATGCGGGTTCCTTCCGGGAAAATCCCCAGGACCTCTCCCTGCCGCAGGAGTGTGAGCGCTGTCTTGATGGACTGCCGGTCCACCCGTCCCCTATGAACCGGGAAAGCGCCGCACCAGCGAATGGCCCCTCCGAATACAGGATTTTTGAAAAGCTCGGATTTTGCCATAAAGTGAACCAGACGGTGACGGCACGCAATGCCTACCAGCGGAGGATCCCAATAACTTTTATGATTGGAGGCCATGATGACGGCCCGCTCTGCAGGAATATTTTCCGCCCCAACGACACGGAGCCGCAGCAGACCGTAAAAGATCATATTCAGGATAAACCGGACGATCGCCATCCCCATCATACGTTCCCTTCTGCCTGATCAAATCCGGGGAATTTCTCTCTGCAGATGGAAATCATTTTTTCTGCAGTTTCCTCCAGTGTCAGGTCTCCGTTATCCAGGAGCACCGCATCTTCAGCCTTCTTCAATGGAGAGACCGCGCGGGTGCTGTCCAGATGATCCCGTCTTTCGATTTCCTTCTCCACAGCAGCCAGATCCATTTCCGGATGTTCCTTTGTGATTTCCGCAAAGCGGCGGACAGCTCTCGTATGAACGGAAGCGGTTAGAAAAATCTTCACATCCGCTTTCGGGAGAACAGCTGTCCCGATGTCCCGTCCGTCGAGAACAATTCCACCCTTTTCTGCCTGCTGCCGCTGGATTCTGACCAATGCAGTACGCACCGGTCCGATGGCGGATACCCACGATACATGAGCGGAAACCTCCGGTGTGCGGAGGTGAGAAGTTACATCCTCTCCGTCTACGATAACATGCATTCCGTCACTGCCCGGACGCACCTCCATATGAATGGCATGCGCCATTTCCGCTATGTCTGCTTCCGTTTCCAGATGACGGGACAGGGCGATATAAGTCACGGCACGATACATAGCCCCCGTATCCAGATAGGCATAGCCCAGCCGGGCGGACAGAATCTTGGACACGCTGCTCTTCCCGGCACCGGCCGGTCCGTCTATTGCAATGGAAAGTCTCTTCATAATTCCCCCTTTGCAGCCGAAACGGCTGCGGTATATCCGGTCGAAAAGGCAGCCTGCAGATTATAGCCGCCCGTAAAGGCATGGATATCCATGACCTCCCCGGCAAAATATAAATGACCTGTTTTTTTGGATTCCATCGTGGAAGGATTGATTTCCTTCACCGAAACACCTCCCGCTGTCACGATGGCTTCCTCGATCGGCCGCGTGGCTGTGACAGTAAGAGGCATGGCTTTCATAAGCTCCACCAGCGTCCTGCGCTGCCCTTTTTTCAGCTCGCTCACCGGCAGCTCCCGCGGAATTTCCGCCAGAGTCAGCACCGTATCGACAAGCCGATGCGGCAGCAGATCCTGCATCGCCCCGGCAATCTGCTTCAGATGAAATTTCTCAAAATCACGGAGAACCCTTTTGTCCAGAACCTCCTGCGTCAGAGCAGGCTTCAGATCGATGGTTCCCTTCACCTCATGTCCCTGAGAAAGCCAGAGCGAAGCTTTGTCGGAAAGAGACAGCACGATGGGACCGGAAATTCCGAAATGAGTAAACAGCATTTCGCCGAATTCCTCTGCTTTTCGCCTGCCTCCTGCATCAAGGGAAAGCGTGACATTCCGCAGAGACAGTCCCTGCAGCTCCCGGCACCAGTTCTCCCGACAGACCAGCGGAATCAGAGCAGGCCGGATCTTCGTGATCTTATGGCCTGCTTCTGCGGCCAGTCTGTACCCGTCTCCGGTAGATCCCGTACGCGGATAGGAAGCGCCGCCGGTGCAAAGAATCACCGCATCCGCTTCCCGAATGCCCTTATCGGTGGAAACGCCTTTCGCTTCTCCGTCCCGGATGACCAGATGACGGACCGGCTCCTCCAGACAGAGATGCACTTTCTTTTCCTTCAAAAGACGCAGGAAAAGCCGGCGTACCTCCTGCGCATCATCGCTGGCCGGAAATATCCGGCCGCCTCTTTCTTCTTTTGTTGCCAATCCCCACCCGTGCAGTTTGTTCAGAAGATCTTCATTGCTGAAATTCCTGTACGCACTGTAAAGGAACTTTCCGTTTCCCGGCGTCTTTGCAATGAAATCCATAATGGGCGCACTGTTGGTCAGATTGCACCGGCCTTTTCCCGTAATCCCCATTTTCAGTCCTATCTTTCCCATTTTTTCGAACAGGATAACGGAAGCGCCCAGATCCGCTGCGGTCACTGCTGCCAGAAGGCCTCCGGCCCCTGCACCGATGACAGCAATTCTTTTATTTTGCCAGGTCATAAAGCTTCTTGACTTCCTCTCTTGTGAGTTTCCTGTACTCTCCCCGCTTCAGGCCGTTCAGTGTCAGAAAAGCATACTGCACCCGCACCAGCTCAAAAACCATATGATGAAAAACCTCCATCATTTTTCTGATTTCCCGGTTTTTCCCTTCATGGAGCGTCATGCGGACCTTGGTCTTATTCTTCTCTTTGTTATATTCCAGAATCTCAATCTCACAGGGAGCGGTCATTCCCGTATCAATTTTGACCCCTTTGGCCATCTTTTCTGCTGCTTTCGGAGAAAATCTTCCCCGCACCGTCACTTCATAAACCTTGTTCACCTGATAGCGGGGATGAGTCAGAAGGTTGTCCAGTTCCCCGTCATTCGTCATCAGAATCGCTCCTTCCGAATGATAGTCCAGACGGCCTACAGGGAATACCCGCTCCCGGACATTCCGGAAATAATCAGCCACGGTTCTTCTTCCCTCGGGATCCGACAGCGACGTAATCACCCGGTCCGGCTTATAAAAAAGAAAATATTTCGGCCGTTCCCGGCGGATAACTTCTCCCATCACCTCGATGGTATCCCTCATGGGGTCCGCTTCGCTGCCCAGCTCACGGACCACTCTGCCGTTGACCCGAACCTGCCCCTTCGTAATCAGCTCCTCTGCCTTCCGGCGGGAACATACCCCGGCGTGACTCAATACTTTCTGCAAACGTTCCTTCAAAATAAATCTCCTTCATCCAATTTCTCCGCCCAGCGGGTACGGAGCTCGCTTACATCATTCAATCCCGTGCATTGGAGGAACCGCTTCGTCGTACCGTAGAGAATCGGTTTTCCCGGCACGTCCAGCCGTCCCTTTTCTTCAATCAGACCCTTGTCTGTCAGCACAGCCAGAACACGTCCCGCCGACACACCGCGAATCTTTTCTATTTCCGCTCTTGTCACCGGTTCCTTGCAGGCCACCACTGCCAGCGTTTCCAGAGCCGCCGGAGAAAGCGGCGTTTCTTTTCCCAGAAGAGAAGTCAGCCACTGATCATAAATCTTTTTCGTGGTCAGCGCATAGCCTGCTCCCGTCCGGTGAAGGGTGATTCCCGAATCCTCCCGGTCATATTTTTTCTGCAGCAGATCCAGCGCCTTTTCAATTTCCACGGAGCTTTCCTCCAGCGCTTCCGTAATTTCCCGGAATGTCACCGGATTTCCCTTGGCAAAAAGAAATGCCTCGACAGCACCAGCCAGATTTTCCAAGCCTCTCATTGATTTCCTCCCTGCACGGCAAAGCCTTCCGCCGTATCAATCAGCCGGACCCGACCCAGCCGGATCATTTCCAGCAGTGCCAGAAAAGCAACCGCCAGCCGGAGCCGTGATTTCATTGTACGGAAATACCGGGAAAAGCTGACCGTTCCCTTTTCCCGAAGCACCCTGTTCCAGGAATCGGTTTCGGATTCCAGAGAAACTTCTTCCGGATTCATCCAGGTTTCTTCTTCCTCATGCAGGGACTGATATAGAGAAAGAAAAGCCGCCTGCAGCCGGCGTACAGAAATTCTGCCCCGATACAGACCGTTCTTCATTTCCTCCGGTTCCTTTCTCCGATAAGGCCGTTCCGCCTCCAGAAGACTTTCGATTCTGGCACGGACTTCCTTCATCTGCCGGAATTCCTCCAGAGAACGCGTCAGCTCCTGCCGGGGATCCTCCGAATCATCCGCTTCCTCCTGCCGCCGTTTCGGGAGAAGCATCCTGGACTTGATCAGAAGAAGCGTGGAAGCCATTGTAAAGAAGCTGCTTCCCAGCTCCAGATTGAACTGCTCTGCCTTCTGCAGGTATTCCAGATACTGATCCGTTATGATATGGATAGGAATATCATGGATATCGATCCTGTTTTTCGTCACCAGGTGAAGAAGCAAATCCAGCGGCCCTTCAAATACCGGTATGGTCACCTGATAAGCCTGTCCGTCTGCCTCTGCCATGATTTCTCCCTTCTGTCTTCTTTCCCGGACCCAGCTGTACGGCACTTTTGCCCGGTCTTGTCTAGTACAGTTTACCATAGAACAGAATAAAGGAAAAGAAATGCACCTCCGCCGCAGGCGCCGTTCATTTTTCCCGGACTTTCTCTGCCCGTACCGTATCCGCCGGATGCTTTCCTCCTCCGCCGCAGCAGAGAGACCGGCCCGGGAAAGCACTTTCTTTTCCATCCGTCTTTCCTTCGGGTATAATAAAAATATTGTACCAGAAAGGAATCCACCATGAAGCAGGATAAAAAGAAAAAAGAGATGCTTCCGCCCTTCACCGAAGCACTCCTCTCCGTACTGAAAAAAAATCGAACCGATTATGATACGCCGGGCCATCATTCCGGCACCTTCTTTCGTCTCACTCCGGACGGAAAAGCGTTTTACCAAATTCTGGGAAAAGGAATCTTCGAGGCAGATATTTCCGATTCTTCTTCCGTGATAGGAGATCCCTCCGCCCACAGCGGCGTAACCGGTCAGGCAGAAAATCTGGCCGCTTCCGTCTGGGGAAGCGACCGCTGCTTCTTTATTCTCGGCGGCACCTCCGCATCAAACCGGATCTGTGCCAATGCCCTCCTTGCCGAGGGAGACTTGGTCCTTTTCGACAGAAACAATCACAAATCCGCTTATCAGGGAGCTTTTCTTCAGGCAGGCGCCCGCCCGGTTTATCTGGAATCTTCCCGAAACAGCACCGGCATCATCGGAGGTCTTACGGAAAAAGACCTGGATGCCGCTCTTCTCCGAAAAAAAGCAGCTGCAATCGACCCGAAGGCTGCGAAAAAGGAACGGCCCTTCCGGGCAGCCTGTCTGCAGCTTGCCACCTATGACGGACTGTTCCTGAATGCGGAAAAAATTCTCCGCACGCTCGGCCCCCTCTGTGATTACATCTTATTCGATGCCGCCTGGGCAGGATACGAAAATTTTCTGCCCATCCTGCGGGAATCGGCGGCACTGCGCCTTTCCCTCACCGAAAAGGATCCGGGAATTCTGGTCACTCAATCCGTGCATAAACAGCTCTGCGGCTT
Organism: uncultured Dialister sp.; assembly: GCA_900557365.1. The sequence goes on from UPXR01000001.1 coordinate 85,877, forward strand.
TTCCATGACCAGTCAGATTCACAAAAAGGACAGCCATATCCGGGAGCAGAAGCGGTATCTCACGGATGATCACCTGCAGCATTCCTGCCTGATGCAGATTTCCACGTCTCCATACTATCCCCTTCTGGCCGGCCTGGAAATCAATGCATCCATTCACCGGAAGAAGGGCGAAGAAATCTGGGAAAAAACTCGCCGGGAATCCGTAAAGCTCCGAAAAAAGATTCTGAAGGAGTGTTCCCTGGTCCGTCCCTTTGTTCCTGCAGAAGGCCCGTACTCCTGGAAAAATCATAAAACGGAAGAAATCCTCTCCGGCAAAAATTTCTTCCGCCTTTCCCCGAAGGACAACTGGCACGGCTTCCGGGACTTACCGGACGGATTGTATACGCTTGATCCATGCAAAATTCTTCTCACCACCGGCAGCTTCTCTGATTCTTCCGTTCCTTCTTCACCGGCTCCTCTCCTTTCCTCTTACCTGGAGCATCGGGACATTACCCCGGAGAAATGTGATTTCTATACCATTCTCTTCCTGTGTGAACCCGGAGATTCTCCGAAAAAAGGAAAACGCCTCCTCTCCGCGCTGAAAGAGTGGGAGGACGCCTGGCAGAAAAATGTGCCCATGAAGGACTTCATGCCCTATATCCATGCAAAGGAAAATGAAGGACTTCGGGACTACTCCGAACGGTTCCGTCTTTTTCTGGCCGGGGAGCAGGCAGACACCCTGCAGCAGCCGCTCTTTTGTGCCGGGCATTTCCCGCCGGCACCTCTCACCGGAAAGGAAGCAGAGCAGCTCTTTCGGAAAGGCTGCTGCAAAAAAACACCTCTGCCGGAAGCAGAAGGAAAAATTGCCCTGGAACCTGTTCTTCCGTATCCTCCGGGTATATGTATCCTCAGTTCCGGAGAAACCTGGACAGGAGAAATTCTTTCCTACTTTCTTTTCCTTCAAAAATACGGAGAGGAATTCCCCGACTTCTCGCCGGAAATTGTGGGCATCCATGATGGGAAAAACGGCCCTTATGTGTGGACCGCCGATCTGAAGTGAAAGAAATACTTTTCCGGTTGACAGACCGTTTTCCTTCCTTTATAATATAAAAGCTGTTTTATAAAGAAATACAGCATATTTTTCAGAGAGGTGATTACACAATGGCAACAAACAAGAATCTCCGTTTTAAGACCAGCAGACGTTTCGGCGTAAATATTTACGGCCATCCGAAAGCGTTAAAACGGCAGGTAGCAGACGCTCGTCAGAAGAAACAGTCTGAATACGGCGTTCAGCTCGCAGAAAAACAGAAGGTTAAAGCGATGTACAACCTGCTTGAAAAGCAGTTCTACCGCTATTATGATAAAGCAAGAAGAATGTCCGGCGTCGTAGGCGAAAACCTGCTGTTCCTGCTGGAAACCAGACTGGACAATCTTGTATACCGTGCAGGCTTTGCACGTTCCATCCGTCAGGCTCGTCAGATGGTTACCCACGGCCTGATCAACGTTGACGGCAAGAGAGTTGATATTCCGTCCTATCCGGTACGCCCGGGACAGATCATTTCCCTCCGTGAAGCTTACAGAGCAAATGAAATGTTCAAGCAGTCCTTCCAGGAACAGAAGACCTTTGATCTTCCCTACATCGAAAAGAGCTTCGATAACTGGACCGCAACTCTCACCCGCTTCCCGCAGAGAGATGAACTTCCCTACAAGGACGAAGTTAACGAAACGAACATCGTCGAACTCTATTCTAAATAATCAGATAGAAACGGCATACAAAGCAGAGATATCGGATTTCCGGTATCCCTGCTTTTTCTTTTATTCTTCCTGCTTCCGGTCTGTTGCATAAAGCCTTGCGCTCCTGCCTTTTCAGGTCCGAAGGCGATATTCTTTCCGAATCGGAGGTGTCTTCTGCACAGGAAATATGTCTCTCCGGGTAAATTCTTTTCCTCTCTGCAGATTGATTTTTCCCATTTCGGGTATTCTAAATCTAAAAATTGTGATATAATGAAGACACAGAAGTTCACAGATGTTTCCGGAAAATATCTGCCTAATAAGTACATGTTGAAGAAAGAAGGATGATTATGCAATTTTATCGCTCCCGTAAAGAAAACAAAATTTATGCTTTTGCCGGTGCTGCCGGACTTCCTGTGGAAGATAAGCCGTGTGAAGAACTTACTGCCAATACAGTCGATGCGGCAAAGGAAAAGCATGTTCCCGTCATTGAAAAAAGCGGAAATCTCGTAACGGTTAAAGTCGGTTCCGTTGCTCATCCGATGACCAAAGAACATTACATTACATTCATTGCGATTGAAACAAAGGAAGGTATTCAGATCAAGACTCTTCAGCCGGAAAATCAGCCGGAAGCCGTTTTTGCTTTAGCTGACAGCGATGAGGTTCTTGCTGCTTACGCTTACTGCAACCTCCACGGATTGTGGAAAGCAGAAGCCTAATTTCTTACCAACGGAAACTGTCCGGATAAATCATCCGGGCAGTTTTTATGTACTCTTCTAAATTTTCTGTCGAAATGCGCAGCAGCCAAAAGCAGCGAGGTCTGAATCTCATGAAATAATTCATGGAGTCCGAACCTCGCTGCTTTTTTATTTTCTGTTTCTAAAAAGCTATTTCAAAATAACCGGAACCCCCCGTCCCTGCGGCTTTATTCTATTTTCGCCGCCAGTTCGTCCCATTTTTGATATAGGCTTTCCAGCTTCTTTTTGGTCTTTTCATATTCCTCAGCCAGGGAAGCATAATCATCGGGACTCATACTCATCTGTGCTGTATACATCTTAAGAGTCGCTTCCAGCCGGCCGATTTCCATTTCCGTATGATCCAGCTTTTCCTGATCTCCCAGAGAAATTTCCTTTTTTTCTTCATGGCTCCCCTGGTATACAGCCTTTTCTTCTTTCTTTTCCTCCGGTATGATTCCTCCCCGGTCTTTCTCAAATTCCTCCAGGTCCTTTTTCTTTTCCTTGTAGTAGCTGTAATTGCCCAAGTACTCCGTAAGCTTCCCGTTTTCCATTTCCAGAATCCGTGTTGCCACCTTGTCCAGGAAATAGCGGTCATGAGAAACAATCAGTGCTGTCCCGCCGAAAGCCAGAATTGCCTCTTCCATGATTTCCCGGGTAGGAATATCCAGATGATTGGTCGGTTCGTCCAGGATCAGGAAATTTGGTTTTTCCAGAAACAGACACAGCAGAGAAAGCCTTGCCTTTTCACCGCCGGACAGGCGGGATACTTCCTTAAATACTTCATCTCCCCGGAAAAGGAACATGCCCAGCACATTCCGGGCCTCTTTTTCTCCGTAGTTAAAGCTGTTCCTGATTTCATCCAGAACTGTCAGCTCCGGATGAAGCCTTTCCTGCTCCTGGGAATAGTATCCCATTTTCACATTGTTCCCGAGCTGGATAATCCCCTGATCAGGCAGTTTATCCCCGGTAATGAGCTTAATCAGCGTAGTTTTTCCGGCCCCGTTCGGTCCGATCAGGCCCACGGTCTCTCCCCGGCGGATATGCAGGGAAAGCTCGGGGAAAATCTGATGGTCTCCGTAAGAAGCCTTCACACGGAGCACATCCAGCACCTTATCTGCATAAGGCGCCGGCGGATCGAAGTGGAAGTTCAGCCGGGCCTGATGCACCGGTTTTTCCAGACGAACCAACCGGTTCAGCTGAGACTGTCTTCCCCGTGCCTGTTTTGCCTTAATCCCTGCCTTGTATCGGCGGATATATTCCTCTGTCTCCCGGATATGCTCCTGCTGCTTTTCATAAGCCTTCTCATAGGCCCTGTCCTGATTGGTCTTTGTCTCCAGATACCGGGAATACCCGCCCCGGAAGGACCGGCAGTGATGGTTTTCCAGATCAAGAATGCCTGTAGCCGCCGCATCGAGGAAATAGCGGTCATGGGAAATCATCAGGACGCCGCCCTTGTAGGAACGGAGATATTCTTCCAGCCATTCCAGCATTCCCATATCCAGATGGTTCGTCGGTTCATCCAGAAGAAGAATATCCGGATGGCGCACGAAAGCTGCGGCCAGATTGATTCGCACCTTTTGTCCGCCGGAGAACGAATGGATATCCCGATCCCAATCCTCCTCTGTAAAGCCCAGTCCTCTGAGAATTTTCCGGGTATTCGTTTCATAATCATACCCGCCGAGGAATTCAAACCGCGCTTCCGCCCTGCCGTACTGCTGAATCAGTTCCTCGTCATCCTGCCGTGTCTGCAGCTCTTCCGTAAGCTTTTTTATTTTATCCTTATAATATAGTACATCCCTCCAGGCATATTCCATTTCCTCCCGGATAGTGCCGGAGGTATAGTTGAAATCCTGCCGGAGATACCCCAGGACAGCGCCGTCGCTGACCTTGACAGAGCCTTTGTCATATTCTTCCGTGCCCATGATGCATCGGAGAAGCGTGGTTTTTCCGGCTCCGTTTGCTCCGACCAGACCGATTCTTTCCCCGCTTTTGACTTCGAAGGACACATCCTCAAATACGGTTTTGATACCGAAACTTTTGGAAAGTCCGCTGATTTTCAGTGTTGCCATAATTGAATATTTCCGTTCCCTTCTCTTATTGTCTGTCCGGAATAATATCCGCTTTAATGATGATTACGATTTCCGATTCCTCCGTTCCGCGGCTTCTGCTCTGGAAAAGCTTCCCCAAAATCGGAATATCTCCCAGAATCGGCACCTTGCGGAAAGTATCGGTATCTTCCTTATCAATCAGACCGCCGATGGTCAGCATATCCCCCGAAAGGAGGCGTACATTCGTATTGGCCGACCGCGTAATAATCCGATACGCTTTCATTTCCGGAACCAGGTAAGGCGTTGAAACCTCCGCATGAATGTCTGCCGTGATTTCATCGTCTGCTGAAATAATCGGCGTATAAGTCAGCTTGATTCCCGCATCCCTGTATTCCGTAGCCGTCGTCTTGACGCCGTTTTCCATATGCTCTACCACGACAGGAATCCGGCTGCCGATCAGGATTTCCGCCTTTTTCCCATTCATCGTCACCACATTCGGCTTGGCCAGTACCCGCGCTTTTCCTTCACTCATCAATGCATTCAGCTTTGCCTGAAAAAAGAAAGTATAGGGATGGCCTGATACCGAACGCCCGTAGGAAATCCCGGCATATCCGTCAGGAATATCTACATCCCAGCCGTTATGCTCAATCGACCGGATTCGCGGATTTCCGTCTTCATCATACTGGATATTTCCCGTATTATCCGTGACATACCTCTGCTCACTCCAACTGTCCCGGCTGTAGTCGGCACTGCCGGTGAGACTTTTGAAATCCCAATCAATGCCCAGATCCTTTGCATAGGATTTATTGACTGCAATGACTTCTGCTTCCACCTTGACCTGCTTTTCCGGAACATCCAGGAGCCGGATCAGCCGGTCGGCCTGCATCAATTCCATAGGACTTCCGCTGAGAAGAACGGTATTGGAAGAAGCGCTGTAGGTCACCTTTCCGCTGCTGAGGATATTTTTCAACCCCTCCGAAACCTCCTTCGCATTTCCGTAGGACAGGCGATAGGACTTTACCTCTGCTGCAGCATTTTTCTCCGCATTATGCGAAAAAATAACCATGGTGGAGCCTTCCATACGTTCCACCAGGCCGCAGGCTGCCAGGACGGAATACAGAGCCTCATCGGCCGTCACATTTTCCAGACTGGCCGTAACCGATTCCCTGATTTCTCCGGAAAAGACCACATTCTTCCCGGTCAGCTCTGCCAGCGAACGAATAACCTCTGCTGCAGGAGCCTCTGTCACGTGAAGCGACAAGTCCCCTTTTTGCACCATTTCTTCTTTCTTCGGCTTTTTTCCGGCTGTTTTTTTCGGCATCGGCGTCTGCTTTTCTTCCGCTAAGGTTCTTTCGACCGTAGCATGAACCGATTCTGTCCGGTCGAGTACATGATTCTCTGCCGCCAGGCAGGGCATTCCCGTCAGGCAGAATACTGCAAAAAGAGCTGCTGCACTGTACTTCACCGCTCTGTTACCGTTACGGTGCCGGAATCGGACTCCAGTACAGCCCGATTTTCTCCGATTTCCGAAATAGTCCATGGTCCCAGATGCTCCCCTTCACTTACTGTTTTCACTTTGCCGTTCCATTCGAGCATTGCCCGCCGCTTTCCCTGGAAGGAAAGCGTTCCCTTCAGCCGTGGAAGCGTACTTTCTCCGGCTCCGGTATCCGTTTTTCCGGTCGAAGATGATGGGCTTTCTGATTTCTGACGGCTCTGTGAAAGATTCTTCTTCATCTCTTCATCGATTTTGGCAATTCCCTCTGCATGAAAAGGATCCCGCAAAGGCTTTCCCCGCAGATGGGAGGTCGCATCATAGCGGCGAATCGGAGAAGACAAATCTTCTTCATCGGGCTCCTCCTGTATTTCCGGAATTTCATTCTGCGGCTCCGGAAATACAGAAAGCGCTGTTCCTCCGCCGAAAAATCCCCAGAGGGACAATCCAAGGGCCAGCATACCTCCGGCCAAAGCCCATTTTTTCTGTATTGCCATCCTGCCTCCCGATTTTTCCCGGACAATCAAATATCCCAGCTGTAAAAACAGACGGGATATTTAAGGGCTGCCGGCAGCCCGTTTCCTTAAAATCTGAAATCCTTCGGCTGAATCATAAACCGGGTGGAATGTTCAACATCATCATAACGGAGCCATGCAAAAGCAGAATGCATATCCCGATAATACGTCCAGTATCTGTGCGTCAGGCGGCCGTCTGCCGTATCGACTTCCCAGGCCAGGCTGAACGCATCATTATGCGTCAGCTGCTGATAGAATCCGAAATCCAACGGCTTATCGCTGCTGTACGTATCATATTCATACGGAGTTTCCCCCTTCATGTCTCTGTCCGTATAGTAGATCCATGCATTGGTTCCCCCGTAATGGCCGGAAAGCCCCAGCTGGTAATAACCGTTCCGGCGGATATGGGAGCCGTCCGGCATCTTATATCCGTAGTAATCCTTTGCATACCCGGCTTTCCAGTTAAACTGCAGGAATTGCCCCAGCTTAAACGGATCGGAAGAGATATACAAATCATATCCCTTGTAGCTTCCCTTGATGCTCCGGCCGCTGCGGTTCTCATCCCAATACCCGATTTCTCCGGAAGCTCCTACATAGAACGGCGTATTTCCCAGGTAATAATTCCGGGTATTGTATTCAAAAGACGGTCTTTTCTTTACCCAGATACCGCCGTCATCATTGGTGGAAGACTCCTCTTCTGCATAGTGGAAAAGAAAAGTTCCTTCACCGGTGCGGTATCGGAGACCGATATCCGGTTTATATCCTACCTTTGTATACCAGCGATTCTTCATATACCAGGTAAAATCCGGATTTTTATTGATCGGAACAATCAGGGAATTCGACAAAGAAAATCCGTTGTCACTGTCGAACCCCGGACGCGGAATCAGCGTCCACGGACTGACATCCCCTTCATTATTCCGCAGAGAACCAGAATAACTCGGGAGGGTAATCAGCGTAGTATTTTTGGCTTTAAGCTGCACATTGTATGCGGTGTAATGATCCCCCGGATAAATCTCAATAGAATCCGCTTCAATCCGGTAATCCGGAACCTTTGCCACCGCATGGCGCGTTGTCATGTAGCCTTTTTCCACAACCACCCGGTTCTCTTCCCGGTCATAGGTGCCGTTGCTGCCCTGGAAATAGTACAGCCCGGATTCCCAGCCCCTGATGTTGTCGAAATGTCCTACATTCATTCCTGCATCATAATCCGCCCGATCAGCTTTTACTGCAGTCGTCGGATTTGTCCACCGGATTTCTCCGGGAGCCACATATCGTTTCACGATAGTATTCCCATAAAGATATTCTGTGGAGTACGTATCCATCATATGGCGGATAATCACCCGGCCCTGCAGATTCACATCGCCTGTAGTCTGATTGACATGCATCCGGTCAGCTGTTACCGTCATGGGATTATCCGCGGAAATACTGTTGTCGATTTTTCCGTCCTTATCCTTTTTCCCCTTCTGCTGTTCCTTCCGGGCTTTGGCCCCGGAAGAAGCATAAGGTTCATCCCGGTCTCCTCCCGAGAAAGACTCTCCGGCATTGTATGCAGGGCGCAGAACCCCGTTATTCACAGACATTACCAAACCCGGTTCCGGTTCGGACGGCATCTCTATTTCCCTGTTCTGCTGCAATCCGGAAGAAGCTGCCGCACTCTCTTCCTCCGCGGCCTGTACGGGAAGGAAGAAAATCCCTGCCGCCATGCCGGCCAGCAAATATTGCCTGTATTTCTTATTCATGTCTTACAATGACCACCGATGTATCCTGGCTGTCTGCCTGTTCCGCAGCAGCCGATTCTGTTTTGACATCGCCCTTTTCTCTTACATTTTCAAGCTCTGCCTTGGCATCTTCATTCATATTCTCCGCCGGCGCTTCCGCTGCGGATTCTGCCTTTTCCTTCGGTGTTTCTGCTGCGGATTCCGCTGCTGTCTTCGGAGCCTCTGCTGTTTCCTGTACTGCGTCTGCAGAAGCATTTTCTCTCTTGATCCGGCTGCGGAGCGTAATTGTCGGTGCCCCGTCGGTCAGCTCGATTCCCTTGGTCTGTACAGCCTGCTGCGTCTGGATATACAGCGGTGTTCCTGCCGGCATCTCCACATCTTTGCCCTTAACAAAAATACCGCCTACCAGCCCGAGCGGTCCCAGTGCCAGGGCCCCGATAGCGGAAGCCCCTACAGCCGCTGCTTCCATCTTGATTTTCTCCTTTGATTCCGGTCCCAGAACCGTCGGAATTGCTTCATCATCGACAGAGAATACCTGGTCAAAGGAAATATCCAATGTACCGCTCCGGCCAAAGCTCTGCGGGCGGCTCACCTTCGTGACCACGCCGCTGCCCTGAGCGCCTTTCGGCAGTACCAGTACATCTCCTACCATGACATCCTCAGCTACCGTGAAATGGACATCATCCCCGACCTGATTCGTTTTGCTGCTTACATCCTCATTCAGAGAAATCTTAAATACCGTATCTGCCGGAAGCTCGACCGCCTTCATTTCGAAATGCTGATCGCCGTATACGGATTTTTCCAGTCCGGCAATGCGGGAATCCAGCGCCCCCTTCTTTTCCTGACCGTATACCAGTGTTTCCAGCTCACCGATTCTCGTGTTCAGTGCATCCTGACGGATTTCATCGGACAGATAATATTCCAGTGCATTGGTTCTGGTATACATAGACGGCGCCGTATCACTGACTCCCTTGACAACATCCGTATACAGATTGTCCACCCGGGCATCCAACCCATTGGCTGTGGTATTTCCTTTTCCGTAAATGATATTGTCAATCCCATCCGTTCTTCCGATCAGAGAGCCTGTCTGCACACTGCCGTAAACGACCTCATCAATCCGGTCGAGCTTTTCCGACATGGTGGACGGATCTGCCGCCCAGGCCGGAACGGAAAGAAGCATCGCCAGTCCTGCTGCCAATAATGCTTTTTTCATGATATATCCCCCTTATAACCTGACATCGATCACAGCAGAGACTCCGACTCCCTGTACACGGGAGAAGGATAAAGGATTCTTACTGTCCATGGGGATCAATCCCTTGATCCGGAACAGCTTGTCATTCCAGCTGATTTCCAGCTGTCCTACCGCTTCTACCTTGTCCACCTGCTCCTGGGTGCCGATGACCTGTGCCGCACCGATGTAGCCGCTGTTTCCGATACTGACGATCGGAACGACCTTTGTCGCATAATTGGTTCCTGCGCCTTCCTTCATCATCACGGAATTAATGGCGCTGTTGATGGAATCCCCGTACCGCGACACAAGGACACCGATACCGCCTACCTTTACAGCACCGCCTAAAAGATCGCCGATGCCGAAAGAAAATACATGAGAAACCGTGCCTGCGCTCAGCATGAGCCCTGCCAAAACACAGACTGCAGTACGTTTCATATTCATAGTGAGACTCCTTTCTCCGATTCACAAATGAAAATCCCGCTTTCACGCAAACTTTCCTGTTTTCCCGGCATCTTTTCAGATGTTCCGGAATCCCCTTTATATGGCTATACTCGGTTATTATTATAAAATAAAAGGAGTCTCTGTGCAAACAGAAACTCCCTCAGTGCCCGGTAAAACGGCTCTTTTTACGGAATCAGTCCCGCTTCTCTGCGGCCTCTCTTTTGGCTCTCGGGCTGCCCGGCTGTGCCATCACGGACGGCTTTTTCAGCTGGTTGTAAGCCTGGATCATCATGGCGCATTCCACACGCTTCTTCTGAATTTCGCAGGTGATATCATAAGGCTTATGAATATCTCCGGCAAAAGATTCATTATTCGCATGGCAGCCGCCGGAGCAGAAGAATTTCGCCCAGCAGTCCACGCAGGTCGGCTTGCTGAATACATGATTGGCCCGGAAATCGTGCATCATCTTCATATTCTTCAGGCCTTCATATACATTGCCCAGTACATACCCCTCACGGCCTACAAACTGATGGCAGGGATAAATATCCCCGTTCGGAACCACTGCCAGATATTCATGACCGGCGCCGCATCCGCGAAGACGCTTCGGCAGGCACGGACCTTTCCAGAGATCCATGTTGAAATGGAAGAAGAAGAACGGTCTTCCTTCCTCCTCCCGCTGGATAAATAGCTTTGCCAGGCGGTCATATTCCTCCTTGACTCTCGGCAGGTCTTCTTTTTTGATGGAATATTCTTCCGTATCCTCACCGACAACCGGTTCCATGGACACGGCATCGAATCCGTGATCCAGCATATCGATTACATCAGTGGTGAAATCCAGATTATATCGGGTAAAGGTTCCTCTTACATAATATTCCTCGCCGTTTCTGTGCTGTACACAGTACTGGAGATTTTTCACGATCCGGTCATAGGTGCCTTCCCCATGCACACCGGGACGCATCCGGTCATGCATTTCCTTTCTTCCATCCAGGGACAGAATCAAAGAAATATGATTGTCGGTAAGATACTTCACCTTTGCTTCATCCAGAAGCAGTCCGTTTGTCGTAAGAGACATTTTGATCTTCTTATGGTGCTTCTTTTCCTGTGTATGCACATAGTCAATGGTCTGCTGCACCACATGCCAGTTCAGCAGCGGTTCCCCGCCGAAGAAATCCAGCTCGCAGTGTTCTCTCGGTCCGCTGTGGGCGATGAGGAAATCCACACCTCTTCTGGCCACATCAAAAGGCATGAGCATACGCCACTGACCATAGCCGCCCTGTCCGGCGAAACAGTATTTGCAGCGCAGATTGCAGTCATGAGCAATATTCAGGCAAAGAGCCTTGACAATCGGTCGATCCTCGATAGCCAGCTCATAATTCGGATCCATGGGAGCAAAAAGCGTTTCATTTTTAATGAGCTCATCCAGATCATCCATGACCTCATTCAGCTCTTTCTCCTCATAATCTTTTCCCAGATTCGCCAGGACCATATCCCGGTTCTTTCCGTTATAATACGCAAGCACATCATATGTCACGTCATCCACCACATGAACAATGCCGCTGTTGACATCCATAACAATATTCATGCCATTCTGGCGGAAACGATGAATCATGGGCTTTACATGATAATCCATTAGAATTCTCCTTTAAACTTCTTTTTCCGTATTTCTTCCGCGGATATTGCTTCCATACAACAAAAGCCCCCGCTCTTGAAACGGGGGCTCAGCCGCGCAGATTCTTATGCTCTTTCAGCTTCTTCTGCTTCTTCCTGGGTCGTGCAGATCAGGTTGCCGATGGTGCAGCTTGTCTTGCAGGCAGACTGGCAGGAAGTCTGGCATTCGCTGCAGCCTTCAAACTTAATGGAATCCTGCAGAGAAGAACGATTGATTGTAACAATGTGTTTAGACATGATGTCACCTCCCAGTAACAACTTTTTTCTTCATTCATAATATCATAGAGAACAAGAGAAATACAAGTATATTCCCCGCTTCGGCACATCTTTCCTCCAAAAGCCTGAAAGCTCCCGCCGGAAAGAAAGCATTTTCCTTACAGGAGATGCCAGAGTCCGTACAGAGCCCCCGCGGGAATGAGCGCCATCATGAGAAGCGCTCCCAAACATCCGCTTTTCGAGCCGTGAACCTGGAACCATTCCTCTGCAATATCCTGCGCCGCGCCGAATTCTCTTTCCATTCCCTGAATGAGACGCCACAATTCCCGGCAGTCCGCTTCCGTCATATGCTGGTCGAAGCGGTCTTCCTTTCCGTCTTCCTTTTCTTCCTTCTTTTTCTCTTCCTTTTCCCGGGCAGCTTCCTCGGCCTTCTTCATCTGGCCCTTGATGTCCTCTGTCCAGTCTCCGCTCTCTCCGGCTTCTTCGGCAGGCTTTTCAGCCTCTTCTTTCCGGGCTTCTTCCTTTTCCTCCAGATCTTTCTTTTCCAAAGCGCCCTCGTCCACCGCTTTCAGGAGCTCTGCCTTCAAAGCCGCCAGATCTTCCTTATACTTGTGAACCGCCGCATCCCAGAGTGTATAATCCAGCTTTCGCTTGATATCATACATGGTCCCCATAGTAGCCTGCTGGAACAGGTACTGGGTATTTTCCATGTCTGCAAAAATTTCTCCCACTCTGCCCTTGTGCTTGAATTTTGATTTGCCGACCTTCACAAAATAGATAAATGTACCGATATGTGCCCTCAGATTGCCGATCGGGCTGTCCTTTTCATGCTTCTTGTCAAAGAACCCCATAATAGCTTCATAACTCCTTACCGCCGATTTCCGGCCTGTTTTTTCTTATTATAGCTGATTTTCTCCCGCTCTGCGGAAAAGATTTACAAAAAAGCCTCGTACCCGTATTCCGGAAGGACAAGCCCGATGCCCATATCCCGCATCAGTTCCTCCAACTCCGGCAGATCCCGCAGGAAAATATCCCGTTCGGGCTGCTCCGGCAGAACAATCCGCCCCTCAAACAGGGTATCCGGAGAAAGATGCAGCCTTTCAATCAGCATCTCCTGATCCAGTGTCACCTTATGGAAAAACACCCGAAGCAGCATTCCCAGAAGAGACTCCGTCCCGTTTCCCTCCTCCATCCACCGGACAATGGAATAATCCCCCTGCGGCAGGGAACGGCCGTCATGGAAAAGAAGCACCGGCTTTCCTTCCCCGTCTCCGGACGGTTCCGAAAAAGCAATCCGCTCCCGCAGCAGCCTGCCGAACGGCGGCAGACGGTCCTGTGCGGCCGCTTTCTCTTCCGGAACTTCCCCGGAAACTTCTGCCGTCGGCTCTTCTGTCAGACGGTATTTTCCCACCGGCGCAGTAATCCAGATTTCCCGGTGTGCCAGGAGCCATTCAGAGATCACCCGTGCATACGGTTCCCTCGTGTCCGCAGTCAGACCAAACCGATTGATATAGTCCTTCGTATACAGCGTTTCCGGATGCTCTCCGTCCTCTTCCAGACGGGCCAGAATTTCCGACCGGGTCAGCTCCCCCGGCAGAAAAGATCCGCCGTTCACGGGCAGCACATGCCATCCGTGGAAAAGCTTCACTGTAAACACCGAAAGAAGAGCAGAGAGCCTCTGCCTCAGCGGATTTCCGACAAGCGTCTCCTTTCCGTCTTCCCGGCAGATTCCCACTGCAGCGAAGCGGAATTTTCCTGCAGGAAGACCGAGAGCCTTCTCCACCGCCTCCCGGTTCATGGTCTCCTTTCCTGCCCAGAGATAAAGGATTCTCTCCAGAGGCAGCATATCCGCATCCGCTTTCGTAAAGAAGCAAATCCTGTCTCCCGCTGTATCAATTGACGCAGCAAAGAAATCTGTTTCTTCCCCGCTTGCCCGATTCCGCACCGTCACACGAAGATCTACCGGCATCCCGCGGAAAAACTGCTTCTGTTTCAGAATTTCCTGCACCGCTTCATCCTCTGTCTCCGATGCACGGCGCAGAACCGTTTCATAATTTTCCCGGCAGCTCACTTTCATATCCTGCAAATGCGCCAGCAGGAACGACACAGCTTCCGCCTCAAAAGATCTGCCGGAATCCGTGCAAATCCCCTTCTCCCGGATATATTCCTTTTTATACAGCAGCTCCGGCGCAGCCATTCCGGCTTCCAGAGCAGCCATCCATTCTTTTTCCGTGTACATAATCATCATTCCTCCGCATCCAGTGTACCACAAGAACAGCTCCAATCCGAAAATTTCACAAAAAATAAAATTTCCTCTTGCAAATCCGGGATTCATCCGTTATACTAAACGAGTACCTCACGAGCGGTGGTTCAGATGAAGGGCTGAAAGAAAAAGCAAAAACTTCATTGACAAATCAACCGGTTGTTGGTATAATAAAATACGTTGTCGGGGCATAGCGCAGTTTGGTAGCGCACTTGGTTCGGGACCAAGGGGTCGCAGGTTCAAATCCTGCTGCTCCGACCATATGCGGGTGTAGCTCAATGGTAGAGCGCCAGCCTTCCAAGCTGGTTACGAGGGTTCGATTCCCTTCACCCGCTCCATTTTTTATCAGATGTGATTGACAAATAATCAATCATTCAGTACTATTATTATGTTAATGCCGGTATAGCTCAGCTGGTAGAGCGGCGCATTCGTAATGCGTAGGTCGTAGGTTCAAATCCTATTGCCGGCTCCAGAAACATCACCCGGAAGGATCATTCCTTCCGGGTTTTCTTTTGCCCGAAATAACCCCATTTCCCTCCCCGGCTCCGGAAAACAGAAAAAAATCTTTCGGAACACCCCTCTGCTGTTCCCTGGCATGTCCGCTCCTTTCCGATTTTTCTTAAAAATTTTTTCGAAGCCCCTCAAGCGGACATAATGTGTCACCTCTTTCTGCTATACTATTTCTAAGAACCGAAAAGCAGGAAAGGAGTCATTATGAAACAGCAAAGTCTTAACCCTTCAGACCTGAAAGCCATTCTTTGTTCCAAAAGAGCCAACCTGTATTATCTGGAGCACTGCCGAGTCATGCAAAAAGACGGCCGCATCGTATATCTTACAGAAAGCACAAAGGAAAATCTGTACTGGAATATCCCGATTGCCAATACCACCGTACTGCTGCTCGGCCCCGGAACTTCCATCACCCAGGCAGCTGTCCGTCTGATTGCCGGAGCAGGCGTCATGATCGGATTCTGCGGAAGCGGAGGCACTCCCCTTCTTGCCGGGACCGAAATTGAATGGCTGAGCCCGCAGAGTGAATACCGCCCCACAGAATATGTGCAGGGATGGCTGTCATTCTGGTTTGACGATAAAAAGAGACTGGAAGCAGCCAAAGAATTCCAGAGAGCCCGCTGCCGTTTTCTCGAGCGTGTCTGGACAGAAGATCAGGACCTGGAAGACGGCGGATTCTACCTGGATGATGAGCTTCCTGAAAAAGCACTGAGCCAATTCCGCCGCAATATTGAAAAAGCAGGTTCCGTAACCGAACTTCTCACGAAAGAGGCAGCATTTACGAAGAATCTTTATAAATACGCTGCCCAAACCACCGATTACGGCCCCTTTGAACGCAAAAGAGACGGAACCGATCCGACCAACGGATTCCTAAATCACGGAAATTACCTGGCCTACGGATTAGGCGCCGTAACTCTGTGGTTTCTGGGCATTCCCCACGGATTCGCCGTTATGCACGGAAAAACCAGAAGAGGCGCATTGGTCTTTGATGTGGCCGACCTTATCAAAGATGCGATTGTCCTCCCCTGGGCCTTTCTCTGCTCGCAGGAATACAATGAGAAAAAATTCCGTCAGATCTGCCTGCAGAAATTTGCAGAACATCGGGCTCTGGACTATATGTTCGATACAGTCAAACGATGCAGCAAAATGTTTTCCGGAAAAGCGGTGAATTCCCAATGATTGTCATATTTACCAGCCGAAGCGAAAAAAATGCAAAAAAGACAGCCCGGCAGATTCTGGACACCTTTGCGGACCGCATCGGAGATGATACCTGGCAGACCGTCATCACAGAAGAAGGTCTGCAGACCGTACGTACGCTGCTTCGAAGACGGGCCACGAAAAGCATGGCCGTAGCCTGCTTCCGGATACGATCCCGCCGGCAAAGCGAACTGTGCTGGATTGTAGGAAACCGCTCCCGATTCAGCGAAGAAGGCATCGTTCCTGTCCATACAACGGAAAAGAAAATCATCCACAGTGAATGGGAAAATGCCTGGCAGTACCTGCCGCAGATCAAAGCCCTGCTGGCTGTAGCGGCACTGCTCCACGACTGGGGCAAAGCGTCCCTTCATTTTCAGAAAAAACTGAAAGCCGGAACAAAAGAAATGGACCCGTACCGCCATGAATGGATCTCCTGCAAGCTGCTGGAAGCTGTCGTCCGCACAGCTGATGCCTGGGAAGATGACCGCAGATGGCTCCGCATGATGGCGGAAGGAACGCTGGATATCCGGAAAGTGGAAGAAATCGTACGAACCGAAACGGATGCAATCCCGCAGGACCTGCCGCCCATCGCATCATTCCTCACCTGGCTGATTCTGTCCCATCACAGACTTCCCTTATGTCCGGACTTCAAAAAATACAGCGGCGAAGAAATGAAATCCTTCCGGGAAATGCTCAGCCAGATCCAATCAGACTGGGGGTATGAAAACACAAAAGGAACCGATTCCCGGGAAGACTGCTTCCGATTTCCCCACGGACTGCTGTGGGATGACGGAAAAGAGCCAGCCTCTCCGGGCCGGAAATGGACAAAGATGCTGCAAAAATGGACAGGCAGACTGCTCGGTGAAACCGATGCCCTCTGCCGCGCAGCCGATACAGCAGCCCTCCGCATGATTCTGTCCTGTACCCGTCTCTGCCTGATGATGAGCGATCATTATATCTCCTCCGAAAAGACCTCCGGCCGGAAGGACTGGAAGAGCCAGCCTCTCTGGGCGAATACATCGGGAAA
This sequence comes from uncultured Dialister sp., assembly GCA_900557365.1. Next base: position 102,647 of record UPXR01000001.1, read on the forward strand.
ACTCCCCAAACAGACGCTGGAGGAACATCTGACGAAAGTAACTGCACAGGCGCTGCTCATTGTCCACCGCCTTCCGGATTTTCAGAATAAGCCGGAAAGGGCTCATGACATACGGTTTCTCCGGAAACGCGGACCGGCCAGATTCCAATGGCAGGACCGGGCCGTGGATAAAATTCAGGCTTACCGGAAAATACACAGCAGGGACTCTGCCTGGTTCATCGTAAACGGAGCCAGCACCGGCTGCGGCAAAACCATTGCCAATGCGAAGATCATGCAGGCCGTTTCCGTGGACGGCCAGTCCCTTCGATACATCCTTGCTCTCGGCCTGCGCTCGCTTACCCTGCAGACCGGGGATGAGTACCGGGAACGGATCGGCCTCGGTGCCGATGACATGGCCGTTCTCATCGGTTCTTCCGCCGTCCGCATGCTGCATGAAAAAGACGAACCGCAAAAAGAAGGAGCAGATGACCTGGGAAAAGAAGAGCTGCTTCCGGAGAGTCTCGATTACATTGACACTGAAGACCCGCAGGAAATGGAATTCCTTTCCATTTTCTTTAACAGAGAAAATCCTTCTGCTGCCAAAAACCGGGCCTTTCTTTATAAGCCCGTGCTGGCAGCCACGATTGATCATATGATGGGCGCCGCAGAAACCATTCGGGGCGGCCGGTATATGCTCCCCTTCCTGCGCCTCATGTCCTCCGACCTGGTCATTGATGAGATTGATGATTTCGGAAAAAAAGATCTGACAGCCATCGCACGGCTGGTCCATCTGGCGGGGATGCTGGGCCGAAATATTTCTCTGTCCTCCGCAACTATCCCCCCGGACCTGGCAGAAGGCATGTATCGTGCCTACACCGCCGGACTGACCGTATATAATTCATTTTTCCCGGAACCCAGACATTGTATCTCTGTGCTCTGCGACGAATTCCGCACGGAAATTCATCTCATGAACAGCACCGAACCGGCAGAATATGCCTCCTTCTACCGGGCATTCATGGAAAAGCGGGCTCACCGTCTGAAAGAACAGCCCGTCCGCCGGAAAGGACTGATTATCCCCTGCAGTGCGTCCCCGGAAAAAGTCCGTTCAAAGGAAGAAAAGGCCGATCTGAAAAACCGATACTTTGAAAACATCCAGACCGCTGTCTGTCAGATGCACGACCGGCACCACTGTATTGACAAAGCAACCGGAAAAGAAGTTTCCTTCGGCCTGATCCGTACTGCCAATATTCAGCCCTGCGTGGAACTCAGCCTCTGGCTGCGGCAGCATCCCTGGCCGGAAGGCTATGAAGCGCGTATCCTCACCTATCACAGCAGACAGATCCTGCTGCTTCGTCATGAAGAAGAACAATATCTGGACCGGGTTCTGAAACGGAAAGTTCCCTACGGGGAGCCGGAAGCGCTGAATGACCCGGTACTGCGCCGGCATATCGAAAGCACAGCAGCCCAAAAGATTCTCTTCATCGTTGCAGCAACGCCTGTGGAGGAAGTCGGGCGGGATCATGATTTCGACTGGGCCGTCGTAGAGCCTTCCTCCTATCGGTCTCTGATTCAGCTTGCCGGCCGCGTACTGCGTCACCGGCAGATCACCGACGGCATACAGACACCGAATATTGCCGTTCTGGAATACAATCTCCGGGGGCTTTTCGGTGCGGAACGGGCTTTTCTCCGTCCGGGCTTTGAAGAAGGCCGGTACCGGCTGGCCACCCATGATCTGTGTCAGCTGATAAATCTGCAGCAGCTGGAAACCTGCATCGATGCAGTACCGAGAATCCTGGCTCCGGACACGCTGGACTGGGCGCACCGCCTCATCGATCTGGAACACCGTGTAATGGCCGATTTCTGCGGGAAAAATGAAAATCCCGAAGACAGAAAAGGCCCCGGCACACTTTCCGGATGGAATGAAGAATATTGGTGGATGACAGGAATTCCTCAGCAGTATAACCGATTCCGTGAAAGCGGCGGAGAAGACATCCGGGTCTATGCTATGCCGCAGAATGATGGCTCCCCTGCTTTTTCCGATTATGAAACAGATAAACCGATACAGAAAATATATAATATAGATATCTGGCATGACACTCAGGAAAAAAGCGGCTCCCGTCTGTGGCTTCCCAGGAATTATGCGGACTCTCTGCAGAAACGGGTCCTGACGCAGGAAAAGGAAGACAGTGAATCCGAAATGCGGAAAACTGCCCGGCGCTTCGGAGAAATCCTGCTTTGCGAAGCGGACGGCGGCTGGTACTATGATGATCAGCTGGGCCTTTTCAGAAAAAAAGGAATGGAATGGATAAGGAGGGAAAATTGTGGTCAAGAAAAAAGAAGAACGGAATGAAACCCTTTCGGAATATATAGAACAAACAGCCGAAAAGAAAAACAAAACTCCCGGCGAATGGTGGGAATCCACCATTCAGAACATGGAAAAATGTCAATTGGCAAGCCATATCGGCAAATTTACAAACCCGGACAGTTCTGTAGCACTGCTGGTGCAGCCGCAGGAACCGGATGCAGGATATGTGACCACCCAGGGCTGCCGGTATCGGGAAGACATTCTGACCCCGGCACAGTACATGGGATCTGCCAGTCTGCTGCTGAAAAATCAGGAAGACGGACGCAATGTATTGGAATGGGCAGAATCCTCTCCGGAAATGCTGGACAAAGAACTTCAAAGACTGAAACTGAAAACTTCCGCATTAACAGAAGCCGTCTCCTCTTTGCGGGGGAAAAGCGAAAAAGCTCCTGATGAAACAGATGAACGGCTGAAGCAGGTATATTTCCCCGTTTCAGCAGATCAGACCTATCATCTGCTGACTGTACTGCCTGCTTCCAGTCTGCTCCTGGAGTTGAAGCAGAGACTTCGTCAAATGAGCAGCCACCGCCGCCTCTGTTATTCCGAAAAGGAAGAATTATACGGAGAGGACTGCGAAGATGTCCTGAATCTGACAGAAATCGGGTTCGGCGGAACAAAACCGCAGAACGTCAGTGCACTGAACTCCCGCTCGGGCGGCTCCGCTTATCTGCTTCCCTCTCTTCCGCCTGTTTTCAATACACGGAACAGGAAACTGCCGAAAAAAGATTTCTTCCGAAACGGCCTGCTCCTCCGAATGACAGGAGACAGCCTTCAGACACTGCATCACCTCTTCCTTGCGGACCGAAACAATTTGCAGATCCGTGAAAACATCCGGACAAATGTAGATACTATTGCAGATATAGTCATCAGCATAGCAGAACAGATGCGGACAGAACCGGAAGGCTGGAGCCGGGAAGAAAACTTTGCAGAGCTCCCGGAATCGCAGAAAATCTGGCTGGATGAATCATACCGGGAACAGCGGCTTTCCGATGAAAGATGGATAGATGAAGTCGGCACAGCTTTCGGCCGCTGGCTGATTTATGCGTACAGCCGTATCGCCGGACAGGAAAAAGTCGGCCTCGGCGATGAAGAACTGCAATTCTTCAAAAACAGGCTGACCGATGTACTGAAAGAAGAGGTGAGACTGGAAAAATGAAAAAATATCTGCTGCTTTCTCAGATGCAGATTCAGAATGCCAATGCCATGAGCAGCACCTGCACCATCGGATTCCCAGCCATGACGGCATGGCTGGGAGCTGTCCATGCACTGGAGCGAAAACTGTCATCCGCCGACGGAATGGAATCCGTACGTTTCACCGGTACTGCTGTATCCTGCCATGACTGTCAGCTGCAGGTGTACCGCGGTCCCGGGGATTACCGAAACTCGATCATCGGTACTGCCAATCCCCTGAAGAAAAAAGGAAAAAATTTTGAAAGACCTCCCTTTATAGAAGAAGGAAGAGTCCATCTCAAAGTCTCTCTCCTCATTGAGATTGCCGGGCTCAGCGGGACCCTGCAGGATCGGTTTATGAAAATCCTGAATCAAAAACTGCCGTCCCTCCGCTGGGCCGGAGGAGACCTGCTCAGCCATAAAAAGGCCTGTATTTTTTCCGTAGAAGAAGGCAATGATGAAGAAGAACGGGCCGTACTTCGCAGTCTGATGCCGGGCTGCGTACTGATCGAACGCCGCGACCTCATGACACAGGCCATGAAGGACGGAGAAGAAAGTCTGGACGCACTCCTTCGTTTCCTTTCGGTACATCACCATGCCCGCCGGGATGAAGAAGGACACGTCACCGGATGGGACAGTTATCGGGAAACACCGGGCTGGCTCGTCCCCATCTCCGTCGGCTTCAAAGGCCTTACCCCGCCGGGACAGGCTGCCTGTCAGAGAGACCCGAAAACGCCGCACCGTTTCGCGGAAAGCATCCTGACTCTGGGAGAATTCAGACTTCCCTGCCGCTTCCGGCATATCGATGAACTTCTGTGGCATTATGAATACATAGAATCCCAGGCTTTATACCTTTGCAGAAATCAAAAATAGGAGGAACCCATTATGAAAAAAGAAACAAAAAAATCCGAATTGGCAACTGTACTCGCATTCGAGAAAAAACTTGTTCCCTCTGACGGATACATGTACAGCACCAGCTGGGAAAACCGGGCCCAGGCGACACCGATTCATCTGAGTGAAAAAGCCGTACGCGGAACGATCTCCAACCGACTCAAACCGGCCATCGGCAATGACCCGGCAAAACTGAATGCAGAAATTCAGAAACCAAATCTGCAGGTAGTGGACAGTGCTGCCCTCTCCCCGGAAGACGATACTCTGAAGCTGGAATTCAGCCTGAAAATTCTGCCCAACGCGTGGATTCCTTCCGCCTGCAACAGTGAATCCCATTACGCAGGAATCATCGCCATGGGCAAATCCTACGCAGAGGAAACCGGATTTGCAGAACTGTCCTGCCGGTATGCGATGAACCTGGCCAACGGCCGTTTCCTCTGGCGGAACCGCGTAGGTGCGGAAGATATCGAAATCATCGTATCGGATGAAGAGGATCAAAAAACGTGGAGATTCCTTGCCTATGATTATGACCTCCGGGATTTCAATAAAGGCCGCGAAGAAATCGGGGAACTGGCCGGTTATATAGCCGATGCGCTGTGCGGCCGCCGGGAAAGCCTGCATCTTACTGTGACTGCCTATGTCAAAATGGGCAAAGGGCAGGAAGTCTACCCCAGCGAAGAACTTGTCCTGGATAAAGGAAGCGGCAATAAGAGCAAAATCCTGTACCAGATCAATGAAACAGCCGCTCTGCATTCCCAGAAAATCGGAAATGCTCTCCGCACCATCGACACCTGGTATCCGAACTACGAAGAATCCGACATGGGCCCCATCGCCATCGAGCCGTACGGTGCAGTGACAAATCTGGGCCGGGCCTACCGGGTTCCCCACGATAAGGCAGACTTCTATACCCTCTTTGACGCCTGGTCTACAGGAACCAAACCGGAACGCGAAGAAGATGAACACTATGTCATGGCCGTCCTTGTCCGCGGAGGTGTGTTCGGCGTAAGCGGAAAGGACTGATTCGATATGCAGTATTATCAGGAAATCACCCTGATTCCGGATGCGGAAATTTCCGTGAACTTTCTGTGGACAAAGGTCTTCACTCAGTTCCATATCGCCTTTGCCGACCGTCTGAACCGCACAGGAACCATGGACCTGGCCGTATCCTTTCCCGAATATCAGGAACATTCCCTGGGGAGCAAAATCCGTCTGATTGCCGAATCCCGGGAAACGTTGGAAGCTTTCGCCGTATCCCGCGTTCTGTCCCGATATGCAGACTACGTCCACTCCACCGGGATTCGCCCTGTCAGAGAAAACCGGATTTCCGGATGGGCCGTATACAGCCGCTGGCAGCCGAAAGGAGCGCTCCCCGGCCGGGCCAGACGATACGCGAAGCGCCACGCCGATACCACCTATGAAGAAGCGCTTCATCTGCTGAAGCAGAAAAAAATAAAGAACTATCCCCCCTATATCAAAATGCAGAGCCTGACCAACGGCCGGGGATTCAGCCTGTTCATCCAAAAAAAGCAGACGGAAAAAGCTTCCGACGGAACCGTCAGCGCTTACGGCCTCAGCCGGGATCATACCGTACCGGAATTTTAACCAAAATAAAAAGGCACCAGGAAATACCTGATTTTATCGCCCTTTTTGCAGAAGCAAAAAATTTGGGTTAAAATGAACAAATCAGGGAAATCTCCGGAAAGATGGGATTTTTCTCCCTCTTCTCTGCAGTAAACTGCCGCACAGGCAGCTTAGAAAAATCTGTTCTTCGATGTAAGTAAACATTTTTAGTAAACTGCCGCACAGGCAGCTTAGAAATGCGGAGACAACTTGAGGAAGGCGAGAAATTCGTAAACTGCCGCACAGGCAGCTTAGAAATTATGAGGAATGAACCTTTATATGCGGGAGCCGTAAACTGCCGCACAGGCAGCTTAGAAATACTTTCAATATTTAATCTGCGGAATAAGCACGTAAACTGCCGCACAGGCAGCTTAGAAAGCTGAATCAGCGTATACAAGAATTGAACGGCAGTAAACTGCCGCACAGGCAGCTTAGAAAAGACAAAAGCGCAGGAAGAAGTTTTGCAGATGGTAAACTGCCGCACAGGCAGCTTAGAAAAGCATTGCCGCACTGTCTCCGCCAAGCGTCGGTGTAAACTGCCGCACAGGCAGCTTAGAAAATAGAGGATTGGTGCGACCTTATGAGGAATGAGTAAACTGCCGCACAGGCAGCTTAGAAAACGTTTCACGCTGTCTTTTCAGCCGATTCTTCGTAAACTGCCGCACAGGCAGCTTAGAAAAAACGGAACCGGATTGCCTGCATTCCTCTTCTGTAAACTGCCGCACAGGCAGCTTAGAAAGTATATGATCAGGCAAAGGAAATCTGCTCCGTGTAAACTGCCGCACAGGCAGCTTAGAAAACGATATCCTGCAGAAAATACCGACGCTTGGCGTAAACTGCCGCACAGGCAGCTTAGAAAAGCTTGAGGAAGGCGAGAAATTCAGCTCGAACGTAAACTGCCGCACAGGCAGCTTAGAAACGGAGAAAAAGACCGTGCGAGACCTTGGCCGGGTAAACTGCCGCACAGGCAGCTTAGAAATCCTGCGATTGATTCAGCTGTTTTCTGAGCGTGTAAACTGCCGCACAGGCAGCTTAGAAATCTATCGTTGAATATTCGCCGTCAATATATTCGTAAACTGCCGCACAGGCAGCTTAGAAAGCATTGCCGCACTGTCTCCGCCAAGCGTCGGTGTAAACTGCCGCACAGGCAGCTTAGAAATTGTTCAATGAGTTCTCCAATGTCTCCATTGAGTAAACTGCCGCACAGGCAGCTTAGAAATAAACAAGGTTTTCACAATTCAGGAAGCAGCCGTAAACTGCCGCACAGGCAGCTTAGAAATGCAGGAAATGAGGCAATTTATTTCCACGATCGTAAACTGCCGCACAGGCAGCTTAGAAAAATATATGAGATAATGGGGACAATGAAGAGAGGTGAACTGCCGCACAGGCAGCTTAGAAATAGCTTCTGAATGCTTGAGAGAAAGGCCCGGAGTGAACTGCCGCACAGGCAGATTAGAAAATTCGTTGTTCTTGCTCTTGTCTTTGTCTTGGGTGAACTGCCGCACAGGCAGATTAGAAACCACGAAATAACTTCATCCCTTAAACCATTTAGTGAACTGCCGCATAGGCAGCTTAGAAACCGAGGCATCACAAGGGCTTTAGCCCTTGCGAGTGAACTGCCGCACAGGCAGCTTAGAAAGGTGAGGCTTCTCGTGCTCAGGCTGCCGCTTCGTAAACTGCCGCATAGGCAGCTTAGAAATCACCGAATCCATCGAAACAAACCACCAATAGGTGAACTGCCGCATAGGCAGCTTAAAAAGGACAATTCATTTTTACGACGACGGAGCCTTGGTAAACTGCCGCACAGGCAGCTTAGAAAAACTCTCTGATAGTCTGTTTTCTTCGCCGTGTGTAAACTGCCGCATAGGCAGCTTAGAAATGACGCCACAGTATTTGTTAAAAATTGGAATAGTGAACTGCCGCACAGGCAGCTTAGAAATTCACTGTGCTTGAAGCTAGGGATCAGCAAAGGTGAACTGCCGTATAGGCAGCTTAGAAAATATTGAAATCCTTTCTTTAAAAAATGCAATAGTGAACTGCCGCATAGGTAGCCTGATTTCCGGCGTATCCCCTATCCCCTCCTTTCCCTGAAATATACATTTCCCCCAAAGGTCTGATTCCTGCATGCAAAAAGGACTGCATTCCCATCGAATGCAGTCCTTTTTCTTATCTGCTGTCTCAGCCGATAATGTTCAGGGTATATTCGTTATATTCCTTTTCCAGAGCTTCTGCATCTTTCATCATTTCCAGCTGAAGATCGGAAGCGGTGTCATAATCATCCTTTTCCAGAGCTTCTTTCAGCTTTGTGCAGAGGCACTTTTCTGCTTTGGTATCTTTGATAAGGGCAATGCGCTTTGCATTGATGGATGCCCAGCGGTCATCATCCAGTTCATCTTCTCCCGGGAGCTTCTTAAAGCCTTTTACAGCGGTTTCTACGCCGGGGATGATGCGGTCGATGAGTTCATTCTTCCAGCGGTATACGATGGATGCAACAAAGGAATCCACAATGGTCGGATTCAGGCTTTCTCCTGCAGTGATGACAGCCATTTTATCTGCATGGGCTTTCATGGTCTTTACATTTTCCCAAACAGTAGCCGGCGGCTTGCCGAAAGCTGCATCTCTTTCTTCCTGTGTGAAGTCTTCGAATACGTTGTCTTCGCAGCGGTATGCTCTGCCTTCTTCCAGATAGTCTGCCTTATCGCCCGGCTTCTTGGAGAGTTCTGCCAGGAGATCTGCCGGAGTCCTTCCGGAGGTTACTGCATAGGTAATGCCGTCCAGAGCGGTCAGGAAGAGGCAGGATGCTGCCAGATAGGTATTGGTGAACGGGTTCGGTGCACGGAGTTCGAAGCGGGTAGCTTTCGGGTTGTCGATATCTCTTACCAGACCGATCAGAATGGTTCTGTTTCTGGACGGAACTGTCGGATTGTGGCCCAGAGAGGTTACGATGCAGACCGGAGCTTCGAAGCCCGGTTTCAGACGGTTGAATGCATCGGTGGTGGAGGATACGAAGGGGTTGGTGGCTTCGTAGTTCTTCAGGATGCCCATGATAAAGCCGTAGCCGATGGTGGACAGGAAGTCTGCCTTCATGTCGGTCGGTGCGAGCAGGTTGATGATCTTGCCGTTTTTCAGTTCAGCGCAGATGCCTACATGGGTATGTTCGCCGCTGCCGGCTACGCCGATAATCGGTTTTGCCTTGAAGGATACTTCCAGGCCGTATTTGCGGAATACTTCACGGATCACGATGCGGGCTTCCAGTTCATTGTCGCAGGCCTGCAGGGGATTCATGGAGAAGAGCCAGTCCAGTTCGAGCTGTTCGCATACGTCTACGGTATGGCCGAAATCGTCGACTTTCGGTTTGATGCCCCCTACTTCTTTATGGCCCATTTCTACATGCATGCCGCGGGCATCGAGTTCTTCAATGGCTTCTTCCATAGCCGTCCGTACGTTGCCGCGCATTCTCTGCCAGTACTGTTCCTGGAGTCTCTGGGAAATGGACAGATGTTTTACGGTTTCTCTCTCGCTCGGGGTCTTGACCCAGAATTCCAGTTCGGTGCCGATGGTAAACTTGATATCCTTGATATCATCGAAAGGAACGTCTTCCATTCCGGCAATCTTCTTGCCGCCGGCCAGAAGGCTCTTCAGATGATCTGCCACATAAGCGCAGGAGTTCTTCAGAATGGAGCGGGAATCGATGAATTTTCCGTTGTGGAGAAGGAAGCAGGGAATGCGGAGTGTGCCGGTGGGACAGCCGTTTTCTGCAATCAGTTCCGAGTTGTAATCCACATACCAGTTGACGGAAGGATCGGCTACCATATCAACGCGGGCATCGTTCAGGGTAGCGATATTCATCAGTACGACAGAGGAGCCGTCGGTCTGGATTGCTTTCCCTTCAAAGAAGTCTTCATAGTTCTTGATGAACAGTTCGATCGGCACTTTTTCGTCCGTATCGTTGCCTGCCAGGTCAATGCCGACCAGGGATACAAAGCGGATTTCCGGATGAGCTTTCAGAAGTGCCAGAACGCCTTCTTTGCCGAATTCTCCTGTAGGAATGACATACAATAATTTTTTGTCCATGATATTACCCTCCTGTTATTTACCATGTTTTGATGAGCATGTTTTGAAACAATCTTTCTTCTAATCCTTATCCTTCTTCAGCCGTCCTAGGGAGACCAAAGAGTCGAACCGGTATTTCTTCTGTCCCGCTTCACAGAGGCACCTCCATTTTTGCAAATGAAGAGAACCCACCCCCTGACGGGAATGGGTCCTCTTTGGCCGAATATTCTATTTTCGCAATCAGAATGTGAATTTTTCGAAAGAAATCAGTCCAGGATGTTCAGCGCATATACGCGGTATTCCTTTTCCAGATCTTCCATTGTCTTCATCATGAGCAGCTGCAGATCGGAAGCGGTATCGTAGTCCTTATTTTCCAGTGCTTCTTTCAGACGGGTGCAGAGGCAGATTTCATCATCTGTATCCTTTGCCATCTTGATTCTCTTGATTTTAATGGACTTCCAGCGTTTTTCATCCAGCTTGTCTTCATTATCCAGTTTCTTATAGCTCTTGACAGCAGCTTCCACGCCGGGGATGATCCGGTCAATCAGTTCATTTTCCCAGCGGTACAGGATAGATGCCACAAAAGAGTCAAGAATCTTTGCAGAAATGGTGCCGCCTTTGGTAAGAGCTGCCACCTTTTCCGGATTCTGGTTCATAATCTTTACATTTTCCCAGACCGTAGCCGGCGGCTTGCCGAAGAGAGCATCTCTTTCTTCCTGGGTAAAGTCTTCAAATACATTGTCTTCGCAGCGGTATGCTCTGCCTTTTTCCAGGTAATCTGCATCATCTTCCGGCTTCTTGGAAAGTTCTGCCAGCAGTTCCGCCGGTGTCTTTCCGGAATTTACCGCATAGGCAACTCCGTCCAGTGCGGTCAGATACAGGCAGGATGCTGCCAGATAGGTATTGGTAAACGGATTCGGCGCACGGAGTTCAAAACGGGTGGCCTTCGGATTTTCAATATCACGGATCAGACCGATCAGAATGGAACGGTTCCGGGACGGCATTTCCGGGGTATGGCCCAGGGAGGTAACGATGCAGACCGGCGCTTCAAAGCCCGGTTTCAGACGGTTGAACGCATCGGTGGTGGAAGATACGAAAGGATTGGTTGCTTCGTAGTTCTTCAGAATGCCCATAATGAAGCCGTAGCCGATGGTGGAGAGATAGTCTGCGGACATATCTTCCGGAGCCAGCAGGTTAATGGTTTTTCCGTTTTTCAGGAGTGCTGCAATGCCTACATGGGTATGTTCGCCGCTGCCTGCAACACCGATGATCGGTTTTGCCCGGAAGGATACATCCAGACCGTTTCTGCGGAATACTTCGCGGATCACGATGCGGGCTTCCAGTTCATTGTCTGCTGCCTGGAGAGGATTGGTCGAGAAGAGCCAGTCCAGTTCCAGCTGTTCGCACACATCAAAAATATGGCCTTCGTCATCAACTTTCGGCTTAATTCCGCCGACTTCTTTATGCCCCATTTCCACATGCATGCCGCGGGCATCCAGTTCTTCTACAGCCTGTTCCATGGCAGTCCGTACGTTGCCGCGCATTCTCTGCCAGTACTGTTCCTGGAGGCGCTGGGAAATGGAAAGGTGCTGTACGGTTTCTTTTTCACTGGGAGTCTTGACCCAGAATTCCAGTTCGGTGCCGGTTGTAAATACAATGTCCTGAATTTCGGAGAAGGGGAAGTTTTCCATTCCCTTCACCTTTGCGCCGGTCAGAAGTTTTTTCAGTTCATTTGCTACATATTCGCAGGATCTCTTGAGAACGGAACGGGAATCAATGAATTCTCCGTTATGGATCAGGAATGCCGGAATGCGGAGAGTTCCTACCGGAAGACCGTTTTCTTCGGAAATGTTTTCATCATTGTAGTCCACATACCAGTTGACGCTGCTGTCGGCTACCATGTCGACGCGGGCATCATTCAATGTGGCAATGTTCTTGAATACGACGGAAGACCCGTCCGTCTGCACTGCTTTGCCTGCAAAGAAATCTTCATAATCTTTCATGAAAATTTCAATCGGGATTCTTTCATCCGTGTCATTGCCTGCCAGATCAATCCCAACCAGAGAGACGAAACGGATTTCCGGATGCTGTGCCAATAAGGAAAGTACCCCTTCTTTACCATATTGACCTGCCGGAATGCAGTACAGCAATTTCTTGTTCATTTGAGTCCTCCTAAGACTGTTCACCATTTTTTGAATTTAAAATCCCTGCATGAAAAGAAAGTGACTCATTCCCCTAGGAATGAGTCACCCTTGACGCAGCTTATTAACTTATGCAATAAGCATACACCATCCTTCTCTCTTTTGTCAAGCGAGAAGCTTTCTTACGATTTGGTTAATCACTTTTCCGTCGGCTTTGCCTTTCAGCTTCGCCATGACAACCTTCATCACAGACCCCATATTTTTCTGCCCGGGGTCCATGGCATCAATGACTTCTCTGACTACCGTTTCAATGGCTTCCGGAGTCATTTCAGCCGGCAGGTACTTCTCCAGTACTTCGATTTCCGCTTTGGTCTGCTGAACCAGGTCCTCTCTTCCGGTACCGGCAATCTCGCTCAGGGTTTCTTTCCTTTGCTTGACTTCCTTCCGGAGAACGGCAAGAACCTGATCATCATTGAAGTCCGCGTGTCCGTCGTCGATCTCAGCCTGTCTGATATGCGCACGAGCCATACGGATCGTGTTCAGTGCAAGCCTACCCTCTTCTTTCGCTTTCATGGCTGCTTTCATGTCGGCCATGAGCTGTTCCTTGATTGACAAAACTAATCACCTTGCAACTTATTTAAACTTACGTTTTCTGGCAGCTTCGGATTTCAGTTTACGTCTAACGCTGGGCTTTTCATAATGTTCACGTTTTCTTACTTCAGAAAGAACCCCGGCTTTTTGGCAGGAACGTTTAAATCTGCGAAGAGCACTATCAAGAGATTCGCCCTTTTGAACTTTGATCTCAGACATCTATATCCCTCCCTCCCAATAAGACTGATGGGGTGCTGTTGCACACTTATAAATTATAAAATACAAACCCTTTTCTGTCAATTCCATTTTATCACGGAAAAGCATTGCAAACGGGAAAACGCCCTTTTTCGTGCGGAAAGGAGAATTTCTTCCGCAGAGCCCGACCGGAAACCTGCCTCCGGAAAAGCCGGTCCGTGGAAAGCCTTCCCGTTCCGTAAAAAAGGAACCGGCAGAGTCTCCCCTCCGATTCCTTCCGTTTGCTTTTTTATTTTCTGTACAGTCCCATGGCCCGAATGGCTTTTTCATAGGTCTCATGAGCTCTTGCATGCGCTTTTTCCGCACCTTCGTCAAGGATACGGTCAAGCTCGGGACTGCCTGTCAGTTCACGATAGCGTTCCTGAATCGGAGCCAGCTCGCCCACCACCAGATCCGCCACATCCTTTTTGAATGCGCCGTAGCCCTGTCCTTCGTACATCTTTTCGATTTCTTCAAAGGTCTTATGGGAAATCGCAGAATGGATGCTCATCAGGTTGGATACACCGGGCTGGTTCTCCTTATCATAATGAACATGCGCCAGGGAGTCGGTGACCGCTTTTTTGATTTTCTTGACGATCACATTGGGTTCATCCAGCATATGGATCGTTGCCCATTCATTGTCATCGGACTTGCTCATCTTGCTGGTCGGGTCCTGCAGGCTCATCACGCGGGCGCCGCCTTTCGGAGAGAACATTTCCGGCAGGACAAAAACTTCGCCGTATTTCCGGTTGAATCGTTCTGCCAGATCGCGAGTGATTTCCATGTGCTGGCGCTGGTCATCTCCTACGGGCACCAGATTGGCACGGTAGAGAAGAATGTCTGCGGCCATCAGCGGCGGATAGGTCAGCAGTCCCAGGGGAATAAATCCGTTCTTTTTTTCCTGCTTCTGTGCTTTGGACTTATACTGCGTCATTCTTTCCATTTCGCCCACATAAGCACTGCAGATCATCATCCATCCGAGCTGGGCATGTTCCGGAACTTCGGACTGAACGAAAATCGTTGCTTTCTCCGGATCCATTCCGGCAGCAATGTAAAGAGCCGCCAGATTTCTTGTTCTTTCATGGAGGAGCTTCGGGTCCTGGGGAACTGTGATGGCATGCTGGTTGACGATGCAATAGTAACATTCTGCCTTATCCTGGAAGGGAATGAAGTTCTTCAGGGCTCCCAGGTAATTCCCCAGTGTCAGGCTTCCGCTGGGCTGTATGCCGGAAAAAATAACATCCATAGTAAAACCTCCTATCGTTCCCGCTTATTCAACGGTAACGGATTTCGCCAGATTGCGCGGCTTATCCACATCGTTGCCCCGCTTGATGCTGGTGTAATAAGCAAGAAGCTGCATGGGAATCACGGCAAGGATGGGCGCAATAAAGGGAGCAACCCGGGGAATCCGGACAGTTTCCGTCGTATATTTTGCAATTTCCGTATCATCATCATAGCCGATGCCGAGTACTTCTGCACCGCGGGCACGGACTTCCTGGATGTTGCTGTACATCTTGGCGCTCACATCATCCTGCGTAGCCACAGCAATGACCGGAGTATCTTCTGCAATCAGAGCCAGTGTGCCGTGTTTCAGTTCCCCTGCCGCATAGGATTCGGCATGGATATAGGAAACTTCCTTCAGTTTCAGTGCGCCTTCCATGGCAATTGCATAGTCGATGGAGCGGCCCAGGTAGAAAATATCACGGGCTTTAATCAGCTTTTCAGCTACATTCGCCATGTGATCTTTTTCTTTCAGGACTTCTTCGATTTTTCCCGGAAGGGTTTTCAGAGCATCGGTCATCGTCCGGATTTCTTCACCGGAGAGCGTTCCTTTCAGCTGTCCCATATAAAGGGCAAGCAGAAGAAGAGCCACCAGCTGTGTCGTATAGGCCTTTGTGGATGCAACTGCGATTTCCGGACCTGCCAGGGTGTAAATGACACGGTCCGCTTCTCTTGCAATGGAGGAGCCGATGGAATTGGTTACAGCCAGACTCTTTGCGCCCAGTCTCTTTGCTTCTTTCAAAGCAGCCAGAGTATCAATGGTTTCCCCGGACTGGCTGACTACGATGCACAAAGTCCGTTCATTGGTCAGCGGATAGCTGTAACGGTATTCGGAAGCAATTTCCACGGAAACAGGAATCTTCACGAACCGTTCGATATATGTCTTTGCCACCAGTCCTGCATGATAAGCAGTGCCGCAGGCAGTAATAAGGATGCTGTCGATATTCTTGAAGCAGTCTGCGGTCCAGCCCAGATCATCAAACGCAACCGATCCGTCCTTGTTCAGATGAATCTGTATTGTGTCCCGT
The DNA here is from genome assembly GCA_900557365.1 of uncultured Dialister sp. The sequence goes on from UPXR01000001.1 coordinate 118,000, forward strand.
ACTGCTTTGGGCTGTTCGTAAATTTCCTTCAGCATGAAATGGGGATAGCCGCCCTTTTCTGCTGCTTCTGCCGTCCAGGTTACTTCATGGACATCCTTTTTAATTTCTTTGCCGTCCTTATCATAGAGGGCAACGCTGTCTTTCTTGACAACAGCCAGTTCCAGATCGTCCAGAATATAGATCCGGCGGGTGCGTTCAATAACGGCGGGAATATCGGAAGCAATGAAGTTTTCTCCCTCTCCCAGGCCGATGATCAGCGGATTGTCCTTCTTTGTGCAGATGATGGTATCCGGATCGGAAGAATCCATAAATACCAGACTGTAGGAGCCTTCCACTCTGGCCAGAACCTTGCGGACGGTCGATAAGAAATCTCCGTCATCCAGTTCTTCCGCCAGATGGGCAATAACTTCTGTATCGGTTTCCGAGCGGAATACATGTCCTTTCGCCAGGAGCTCCTTTTTCAATGTCATATAGTTTTCAATGATTCCGTTATGGACGATGACAAAATGATTTTTACAGTCGCCGTGAGGATGAGCATTTCTGTCACTGGGCTGTCCGTGGGTCGCCCAGCGGGTATGCCCGATGCCGATATGGCCGTGGATCGGATCGGCTTCCAGTGCTTTTTCCAGATTGACAAGGCGTCCCTGCTTCTTCGCAATACGGATTTTTCCATTTTCGTAAACTGCGATACCCGCAGAATCATAGCCTCTGTATTCGAGACGTCGAAGACCGTTAATCAGAAAATCAGAGGCTTCTCCGCTTCCCACATAACCTACAATACCGCACATAAATGGTATTCCTCCTTAAGTATTTCCTATAGCTGTATATTTCTTTTCCTGTGATCAGTTTATATATGGCTTGTATTATAACACAATTGCAGAGATTTTTAAATTTTTCTCCCGCTTGATGCATAGGTCTGAAAATGCGGACGCAGTTTCAGCACATCCTGTCCTTTTCCTATATCTGATTCCAGAGGGCCATGGCTTCATTCATTTCAGCCTGCATATCTGCCAGTCCGGACAGCGCCGCGATGATGGCAGCAGCCGTGAAAAGGACAAACAGCGTCAGAAGAAGAAGATACGGAATCAGCGCTACTGCCAGAGCTTTTCCCCGTCTGAAACGATAATTTTCACCGATAGCAGCAACATCCAGATAAAACATCCAGACAAAAAGCAGAAATCCCAGAAGTCCGTTCAATTCGAAAAAGCCCAGAGCAGACAGCAGGGTCAGAAAAACAAAGAATCCCGCCGGGAAAGACGCTGCCATAAAGCCGGCCGTGATTCCCCGGGCCGTCCCGCTTCCGCCGAAAAGCCCCGCCGCATAATCAATGACGGCGCAGTGCAGAAGAAGGGAGAGTCCCATTCCGACGACCATACAGAAAAGCTGCGGCAGAAATCCGGAGCCTGTTCCCAGCGAGGGAATCGTCAGGAGCAGGACTGTAAAGGCCCAGATTCCAAAAGCCTCCCTGATTTTTTCTCCGTAGGTCAGATCGGCCAGTGTCTTTCTCGGTGCGGTAATCATCCCGTAGAAATAATCCAGTATATTATCCATGAATGCCTCCCTGACTCAAAGCTGAACTGTTTCCGGAAAGGACGGAAGATTTCAGACCTTCTCCCATGGCCCGGCCGAGCATCTGCCCGCTCCGGCTGAGCTCTCCGGAAAAGATTTCCGTCCAGGACATGCCTTTGCCGTATGTCCTGATCATGATATTGTCGGATTCGATGCCCGCTGCATTGCCTGCATAATTCAGCGCATCGTAGTAGTTGCCCATCGCATCCACCAGTCCCAGATCCTGCGCCTGTTTGCCCGTCAGAATCCGGCCGTCCGCAATGGCCCGTACTTTGGCTTCATCCATTTTTCTGCCGTCGGCCACCGTCTGAACGAACTGATTGTAGATATCATCCACCATAGTCTGGATCATTGCTCTTTCCTCTGCGGTCATCGGACGGTACATGGAAAGGATATCCTTATGGGCGCCGCTCTTGATTTTGTCATTCTTGATGCCCAGTTTATCCATCAGCTCTTCTACATTGTTATAGTCCATGTACACGCCGATGCTGCCGGTAATCGTTGCCGGAGAAGCAAAGATATAGTTTCCTTTGCTGGCCAGCCAGTATCCGGCAGAAGCACACATATCTCCCATGGAAACGATGATAGGTTTCCCTGCGGAGCGAATTTTATCCATTTCCTCCGCAATTTCCTGGGTAGCTCCGGTAGATCCTCCCGGACTGTTGATTCTTATAAGAATCGCTCTGGCCTGAGGATCTCTGCGGGCTTCTCTCAGTTCCCGCATCAATTCTTCACTGGTAATTCCGCCCCCGCCGTCCAGCAGCGTATTGCCGGAAGCGCCTCCCGTGATGGGGCCTTCAATACGGATAACCGCCACATAGGGCTTTCCCAGCCCGCTGAAAGAAGCATGGGTTTCCCTGTATGTGAAAACTGCCGCCAGAACAGCCGCGAGGAAAAGCACCCCCAAAAGCGTCAGTATATATTTCCGATTGCTGAGAATCATAGTATTCCTCCTTTTGCTTTTCTCTAGATTATAGCACATCTCCCAAAGTTTCCCGCCGTATTGCAAATCTGATGCAAATTGTCTGCCATAGTAAAAATTTATTGTTCAATCCATACTGTAAATATCATCTCTGAAAGAAGGAGTCCATGCACTCCGATCCCGCATCACGGGCTTTCCTGGAAGCCTTCCCTTATACCGTTCCCATATTTGCCGGTTTCTGGTTTGTCGCCTTTGCCTATGGGTTTTACATGCATTCTCCGGGATTTTCCCCGCTATACCCCATGATTATAGCCATGATCATCTTCGGCGGTTCCCTGGAATTTGTTGCCGGCACCATGCTGCTGTCCCCTTTGCTCCGCTGCAGACTCTGCTCGTTGCCTTCACTATCCAGGCCCGCCATCTTTTTACGGCATTGCTCTCATGGAGAAGTACAGAGGCTCCGGCTGGAAAAAGCCTTTTCTGATCTTTATGCTCTGCGATGAAACCTTTGCTCTGAATTATTCGGCGACCATTCCCTGTGATATCGATAAAGACTGGTTCTATTTCTGGATTTCTCTCCTCAACTATCTTTACTGGGTCACAGGCGCTGCTCTGGACGGCATCCTGGGAGCTGTGCTTTCTTTCAATACGAAAGGAATCGTCTTTATCATGACTGCCCTGTTCCTAGTAATCTTCCTGGAACAGTGGATGAAGAAAGAGAACCATACGTCTGCCTTCATCGGTCTGGGCTGCTCCGTTCTTGCCCCGGCTCTTTTCGGAAAAGATTCTTTTCTCATCCCCGCCATGGTTTCCATGGTCATCCTGATTGCCCTTTTCCGTTCTTTCCTTGAAAAGAAAGGAAAATCCTTATGACAGCGCTGCCCTTATGGCAGCAGGCCGTGCTCATCCTGCTCTGCGCCGCCGCTACCGTGACAACCCGTTTTCCTCCCTTTATTCTTCTTCGTCCGGGCCGGGAGCTTCCGTCCTGTGTAAAATATCTGGGCCGGGCATTTCCTTCCGCCATCTTCGCCCTTCTTGTCATTTACTGCCTGAAGGATGTATCTCTGCGGGAGACACCTCACGGCATCCCTGAATTTCTTTCTCTGCTCCTGACCGGATTTCTTCATATCCGGAAAAGACCGCTGATGCTTTCCATGGCAGGAGGAACTGTTCCGTACATGGTCCTACTCCAATTGGTATTTTCCCTGCAGTCCTTACATGAAAAAACGGGAACAGACCGAATCCGTCTGTCCCCGTTTTTTATGCATTTTTTGCTGAACGGCTGTGCGCCATCCAGATATACAGGCCCGCCGCAAGCTGCAGAATAGCTGCTGCCGCAAAAACCGGTCCCAGTCTTCCGAAAACCGCTGCCAGGCCTCCGCCCAGAAGAGGTCCCAGACAGTTGCCTACATTCATAGCCGCCGCATTGATTCCGTAAGCACTGCCCAGCTCATCCTTGGAAATAACTTCCGGCACGGCTCCGGAAATGGAGGTAATCCCTCCGATAGTAAAAAATCCGAATCCGAACTGCGCCGCCCCGAAAAGGAAAGTATTCGGCGCCGCAAACTGCAGAGCGGAAAAGACTCCTGCTCCCGCGAAGGAAATCATCGCAGCCTTCATGAAGCCCTGATGCTCGCCGAAGCGTCCCCAGAAAGGTCCGCCGAGTGCCCCGGCAATCCCAGCAGCTCCGCAAATCAGCCCGGACAGGAGAGGAATGTCTCCGTTTCCTCCGGTCAGTTCCGCTACATGGAGAGAAATCAGAGGATTCACGATCAGAAGGCCGCACTGATTGATAATCATCAGCAGAATCAATCCCATGAACTTCTTATTCCGGGAAAGCTTCCGGAAGGAAACGAGAAGCCCTTCTTTTTTCTTTTTCTCCTTCGGTTCATGATAAGGTTCCTTCACAAGGAAAAGAACAAGAAATACCGCCAGCAGATCAATGACTCCGGAAATCAGGAAAGGCAGCCGCAGTCCCAGAAGCGAGCCGATAATTCCGCCCAGGAACGGACCGATCATCGTTCCCACGCTCCGGCCGCCCAGAAGAATGCCCGATGCAGTCCCTGCATGCGAGCCGGAGATTTCCGACAGAAGCGCCTGCGAAACAGGAATGAACCCAAAGGAAAAGCCCTGGAACAGGCGGGCGCCCAGAAGCTGCCACGGCGACTGTGCTATATAGGACAGGAAGTAGGAAATCGACAGGCATGCTGCAGAGCGGATGATCATCTTTTTCTTTCCCACCCGGTCCGCCAAGGCTCCCCACACGGGCATTACAATGGCCCCCATGATGAACATCCCGGAAATGATGACTGAATTCCACAGAGCCACAGTGGACTCATCGGCTCCCAGATCAAGAAGGTACAGCGGAAGGAAGGGAAATACAAGAGTTGCACTGCCTCCGATGCAGGCGGCTCCCACGGTTGATGCAAACAGCGTCTGCCGGATTTCTTTCTGTGAAAGTGTCTTTTTTTCAGAATTTCTTTCCATAGTTTATCTCCTTTTCCCCATTATACGCCCTGTATGCAAAAGGCCGGGCAAAAGAAAAAGAGCACGTCAGTGCTCTTTTGTGGTGACCGGTATGGGATTCGAACCCATACTCTCTGCGCTGAGAACGCAGCGTCTTAACCGTTTGACTAACCGGCCATGTGATAAATATTATAGTCGATTCCTGCTGATTTTTCAAGTATTTCCAGGGAAAAATAAAGCTTATCCGCCGGAAGAACCTGCTGTCTTTTTCCGGAGAAAAGAAAAATAAAGAAGCTCTCCCCGGGATCTCCTTTCCCGAAGAGAGCTTTCCTTATTCTTTATCTTTCTTACATTTCTTGTTCTTTTCGTAAAGCAAAAGCAGTCCCTTCAGTGTCAGCATCGGATCCACCACATCAATGGTGCGGGATTCGGAGGAAATCAGGGAAGCCAGTCCGCCGGTAGCAATGACTTTTACATTGTCCACTTTCAGTTCTGCCTTGATGCGGGTGACGATTTCATCGATCTGTCCTACAAATCCGTAGAAAATACCGGCCTGCATGGCGGTTACCGTATTCCGGCAGATGATATTCGGTGTCTTCACCAGCTCGATGCGGGGCAGCTTGGATGCTCTCTGGAAAAGGGCTTCCATAGAAATTCCGATGCCCGGTGCTACAGCACCGCCCAGATAGTTTCCCTTTTCATCAATGACACAGAAGGTGGTTGCCGTTCCCATATCGATGATAATAAGCGGGCAGTTATACTCTGCAATCGCAGCTACGGCATTGACGATACGGTCTGCGCCCAATTCTTTCGGATTGTCGTAAAGAATGTTCAGTCCGGTTTTGATGCCGGGGCCTACGAGAATCGGCTTTGTATGGAAATACCGCTGGGAAAGGGTTTCCAGAATCGGAATAATCGGCGGCACAACCGTGGAAATAATAATATCCTCTATATCGGAAAAGGACAGCCCGGCCAGTTGAAAAAGCTGCCCCAGAACCCCGGCATATCCGTCTGCCGTCTGCAGCCTGTCTGTGGCAATTCTCCAATGGTGGGTCAGCTTGCGATCCTTATAAACACCGCATACGATATTCGTATTTCCTACATCAAAAGCCAAAAGCATGGCAATCCCTCCGTTCAGACCTTTTCGGCCACCCATTTTTTACATCATGAGTATCATGCAACAAAGCCGACAGTCTGTCAAGCAAAAATGGGATAAATCCGTAGTATTTCCGCCCGCTTCCGGAAATGCTGCGGAATCTCCCGCAAAAATGCCCGATCCTGAAAAAGAATCGGGCATTTTCCCGGAACCCGTTCGGAGAAAGACTCCGGGCCGGATTCCGGATCATTATAAATATGTAATAAATATAAAGAAAGGAATTACTTCCGAACCGCACTGTCTGCCGGCCGAATGGACACATCCCCGGCAAGGACACGATTCACCTTTTCTCCGTCATCTACGAGAAGGCAGCCGTCCCGATCAATATCAACGGCCTTTCCGACATAGCTTTCCTTCCCGAAAATGACCCGTACCTCAGAGCCGACGGTAACGGACAATGATTTCCAATCCTCGAGGACCCGATCGAAGCCTTCCGTCTCTGCGATTTCATATTCCTTTTCCAGTTCGCCCAGAACCGCAGACAGCAGTTCCTTGCGGGAAACATCAATTCCTTCATTCAGGAAAGAAGTGGCTCCGTCCCGGAATTCATCAGGGAATTCACTCTTTTTCATTCCTGTATTGATGCCGATTCCCATAATAATATAATCAATTTTTTCCATAGAAGCAGACATTTCCGTCAGAATGCCCACCATCTTTTTCCCATGATACAGAATATCATTCGGCCATTTTATGCCTGCATCGGTCAGACCAAGCCGGCGAATTCCCCGGCAAACGCCCACCGCCGCCAGAAGAGTTACCTTGGAAGCTTCCATGGGCAGGAAATGAGGCCGGAGAATCAAAGAGAACCAGACGCCCTTTGCAAAAGGACTGAAAAATCCCCGGGAAAGACGGCCGTGACCTGTTGTCTGCTCTTCCGCTACAACAATGGTGCCTTCCTCTGCTCCCTGACGGGCAATTTTCTTTGCCTCTTCATTGGTGGAAGCCGTGGATTCCATGTACACCACATGCCGGCCGAAAGTCTCTGTCCGCAGAACGCTGTTGATTTCCAGCGGTGTCAGCAGATTCGGAGCATATATCAGCCGATATCCTTTTCTTGTGCTGGATTCAAAAATATAGCCGCGGCTTTTCAGAACATTGATATGTTTCCAGATTGCTGTCCGGGATACATTTAAATCCTTGGAAATCTGCTGTCCCGAAACATACTGTCCGTTCGCCTTGCGAAAATAATCGAGAATCGCGTTTCGCATGATGACCTCCCTTAATACCGGCATGTCCGCCGGATGCTGATTTGTCAGTTTCATTATAATCAGATACGGGCTGCCGGTCAACCTGCGCCGGCCTGCCCATTGACATTCATTCTGCTGCCTTTTTCCGTGCCATTGACGCGGCTTCCCGATTCCCTTCACCTTTCCCTCGAAAAGTCCTGACTCTCCGGGCAGAACAAATCAGCCGCCCTCCGGAAAGCGTTCTCATCTCTTTGGTTTCCTGCCAGAAACGAAAAAGACTTTCAGAACCGGATGGTCCGAAAGTCTTTTCCCCGCCGAGAGCGGATACCTCTTGTTACAGAATGTAATTGGATACATTCATATCGGCTGCCACAGAGCCGAGTTTTTCCCGTACATAGTCCCCGTCTATGGAAACATTCTTCTCCTCCAGATCCGGCGCCTCAAAGGACAGATCTTCCAGGACCCGTTCCAGGATCGTGTAAAGTCTTCTTGCTCCGATGTCCTCAATCTGGGAGTTTACATCATACGCCAGCTGTGCAACCGCATCCAGTGCGCTTTCCTCAAAGGAAACGGCAATCCCTTCTGTTTCCAGAAGCGCCGTATACTGCCGGATCAGCGCCTGTCTCGGTTCTGTCAGAATCTTCCGCAGATCCCCTTTCGTCAGGCTGGAAAGCTCCACCCGGATGGGGAAGCGCCCCTGCAGTTCGGGGATGAGGTCGCTCGGCTTGGAAACATGGAAGGCTCCGGCGGCAATGAAAAGAATATGATCCGTCTTGACCGGACCGTACTTTGTCTTTACCGTAGCCCCTTCCACAATAGGAAGAATATCCCGCTGCACACCTTCCCGCGATACATCCGGACCTGATGCGTTCCGTCCGGCAATCTTATCGATTTCATCGATGAAGATGATTCCCCGCTCTTCCGCATAGCGTACCGCTCTGTCCTTCACTACGTCCATATCCACCATTTCATCCGCCGCAGCCTCTGCCAGAATTTTTTTCGCCGCCCCTACAGTGACTCTTTTCTTCACAGTTTTCTGCGGCATCATTGCAGAAAGCATCTGGGAAATCCGGTTGGCCTGCTCATTGTCTCCCATACCGTCCTGCCCGCTTTTATCAGGTACTTCAATGGTGATCTGCCGGTCATCCAGCTCGCCGCTGCGGATCCGTTCCAGCAGTATTTTTCTTCTTTCCTGCTCCCCTTCATCCGGCGTCTTTTCCTCCGGCTTGCCTCCGAAAATAATATCCATGGGGCTTCTCGTTTCCGCTTTTTTGGACGGCCACATAATTTCCGCAATTTTCTTCACCGCTTCTTCATCAGCATCCCTGCCGTAGCGGGCCGATTCCTTCCTCTTCTCCAGACGGACCGCTTCCTCCGCCAGATCCCGAACCATGGATTCCACGTCGCGTCCTACGTAGCCCACTTCGGTGTACTTGGTGGCTTCCACCTTCACGAAAGGAGCATCCGTCAGTGCTGCTATACGCCGCGCAATTTCTGTCTTTCCCACACCGGTAGGTCCGATCAGAAGGATATTCTTCGGGCTGATTTCCCCTGCCATTTCCGAAGAAATCCGGGAGGCTCTCCAGCGGTTTCGAAGGGCTACCGCCACGGATTTTTTAGCTTCTCCCTGTCCGATAATATATTGATCCAGATACTCCACGATTTTACGGGGTGTCAGTTCTTCCTTCATAATTCCTCCACGATAACATTATGATTGGTATATACGCAGATGTCTGCCGCAATATGAAGCGATTTTTCCGCAACTTCGCGGGCAGAAAGATGGGTTTCCGCCGCAAGCGCCCTGGCCGCTGCCAGTGCATAATTTCCGCCGCTTCCGATTGCCAGAATCCCGTCATCCGGCTCAATGACCTCTCCGCTTCCGGAAACAAGGAACAAGTGCTCCCCGTCCGTCATAATGAGCAGGGCTTCCAGCTTCTGCAGCACCCGGTCGCGCCGCCATTCCTTGGCAAATTCCACAGCAGCCCGCACCAGGTTCCCGTTGCATTCCGCCAGCTTTGTCTCGAATTTATCAAAAAGAGAAAATGCATCGGCTACGGAACCGGCAAAACCGGCAATAATTTTTCCGTGATACAGACGGCGTACTTTTCTGGCGGTATTTTTCATGATAACCGCATTTCCCATTGTGACCTGCCCGTCACCGGCCACAGCAGTATGGCCGTCCTTTTTGACAGCCAGTATCGTTGTTGCATTAAACATAAGCTCTCCTATCTCCTAACTACTGATGATCAGCTCATTCTTTATGTATTATACCATTTCCGCCCTGCGGAATTTCCCGAATCAATTTGAATCTCTCTTCCGGTCATGCTATGCTAAAAGCGTTGCAGTATTCATCCGTTTTTTATTATACGATGGGACATGATTATGGAAGATCAAATCGAACAGCTGACGGACCCGCAGGAAATCCGGAACCGTGTCCGCGAAATTTATAAGCACAATCCTTTCATGGAAAAATATTTTCACATCCACATTGATGAAATCCATTGCGGGAGTGCCACAGTCAGCCTGAAAACAGACCCGGCCATCCATACCAATCATACGGGACGGATTCACGGCGGCGTACTGGCTGCACTGGCCGATGCCGTAACCGGTGTCACCTGTGCCGCAGTAGGCGCCTCGGTCGTTACGGTAGCTCTGACAATGAATTTCATCCGCACTGCCGTACCGGGTGAGACAATCCGCGTAGTCAGCCACATCGCGCATAACGGCCATACCACCATTATCATCGAAGCAGACATGATTGACTGCAAGGGAAATCTGATGGCCAAGATCCTGGCTACCATGATGATTCTCCATCGTTTTCCGGAAATTCCCCGCCACTGGGAAGGATAACCGTTAAAAAAAGCCTTTCTGCAGACAGCGCTTTGCCGCCTGCAGAAGGGCTTTTCTTTTTCCCGTACGGGCCGGACATCCATCACCGGCTTACATCGGTTGTCACATTGACCTTGATTGTTTCCAGCGACATCCCGGTTGTATACTCAATTTCTTTCTGAATCCTGTCCCGCATCATATGAATGACTTTTTTTATACTTTCCGGGGTTCCGCTCCGAACTGTCACATCCAGCTGAAGAATCAGCCCGTTCATCTGGCTGTCGCTTTTCTGACTGGAAATCTTCATGATTCGAATGCGCTTCATATCCCGCACTGCGTAATTCACCAGAGCCTTGATGACCCGGCCGGAAAAGGAAAGTCTTCCGTAGTAGCTGAAAATCGGGCGAACCACACTTCGCTCATCTTCCTGACTGAACCGTTTTCCCAGCTTTTTCCGGCTGCGAAAAAAACGGAGCGGATCCACCAGATACCCCTTGAAGTAAGGCTTGAGCTCCATGGTCGGGACAGGAATAACATGCTTTCCTTCCTTGTGGCGGGCTTCGCTGGCTTTCCGCATATCCTCGGGACTTGCTACTTCTTCAATGCGGATATATTTGCACGGCATCGGCAGCTGCAGAGCTTTGGCAATCGTCCTGACCATCCGGTCGGATGTTCCCAGAATCAGAATCCTGTTCGGATTAATCTTCTGAATCATTGCCCTTACTTCGTCCCGCTGCGCTTCATCCCAGAAAATGGCGCGGCGGACCGCTTTCAGCCGGCTGGCTTCTCTTTTCGCCGACTTTCCCGCAACAATCCGGTTATGATAAATCAGAATCCCATCATCAATGATGCAGGAAGCCTGATTTTCATAAGCAATCACCAGTGCCCGGTCGCTCTTTCCCGTCCCCGGGGGACCGTAAAATGCAATAACCTCCATACTTCTCTCCTCCCTTACCTTGTTCTATTTATTATATCATTCCTGCAGGAAGACGTTGCAAAAACTGTGTATGCCTGATTGTTTTTCCCGGCAGATTTCTTTTCATATCAATACCCGTGCCGCGGCTGCATCCGGATGGTCCTTTCCTACGGAAGACTTTCTCTGTTTCGGGATTTTTCATCAAACACAAAAACTGCGGAAAATGAACATCATCCATTTCCCGCAGTTTTTCATTCTTCTCCTACAATCTGTACTTCCGGATACAATGTAACGCCGTACCGCTCCCGGACCCGGTGCTGTACCTCCCGGATGAGCGACAGCATATCCTCACAGCTGGCTTTTCCGTCATTGATCAGGAAGCCGGCATGCTTTTCACTGACCTTGGCATCTCCTACGGCATAGCCTTTCAGTCCCAGTTCTTCCAGCATCTGTCCCACGAAATGCCCGTCCGGACGTTTAAAGGTGGAACCGGCACTTTTCTTCTCCAGAGGCTGTTTGACCCTTCTCCGCTGATTCAGGTCATTCATCAGATTCTCTATGTCCCGGTGATTTCCTGCCTTAAGCTCCAGTGTAATATCCACAATCAGCTCTTTGCGGTTCATAAACCGGCTGTGCCGGTAGGAATAATCCAGATCCTTCCGGGTATAGGTAATGATATCGCCCGCTTCATCACAGACCGTTGCTGCTGCAATGATTTTCGACATCTCCCCGCCGTAAGCACCGGCATTCATAAACGCCGCCCCGCCGATACTGCCGGGAATTCCCGCGGCAAATTCCATACCGGACAAATTATACTGCAGTGCTTCCCGGGCCACTCTGGCTGTTGCCACGCCGCTTGCTGCTTTCAGGAAATTCCCTTTTCGTTCCATCGACTGCAGCCGCCCCGTAAAGAGAACCGCTCCGCGGATTCCTTTATCTCTCACCAGAAGATTGGCCCCGCCTCCCAGCACAAAAAGCGGAATCTTGTTTTTAGCGGCAATTCTGACAATCACCTTCAGCTGCTCCAGCGTTTCCGGAATCAGGAAGCAGTCGGCCGGCCCTCCGATTCCGAAAGTGGTATGCCGGCTCATGGGCTCATTTAATTTTATCTGATTTTCTCTGAGTACGTTCGAGAAGTATCCTGCATATTCTATATTCATAGTCCATTCCTTTTTCATATTATCTCTATTATTATAAATTTTGCCGTCTTTTCAGTCAACGCAAAAGGAAGGGCATACAGAGAATTTATAAGAATCAAAATTTTATTAAGAAAGGCTATCCGGCAAAAAAGCCGAAAGAAAAGCTGTGGAAAAATGCTCTTCCACAGCTTTCACAGGTTGTCTTACGGGATCAATTGGAATTATTTCTTTTCTACGAGCTTCAGATCGACAGCAATGTTCTTGTCAACATTTTCGCCCTTAGCCAGTTTCAGTGCAGTTTCTACACCGATTTCGCCCATCTTGTCCGGCTGCTGAGCAATAGTAGCTGCCATGGAGCCGTCGTTAATAGCCTTGATTCCGTCATCCGTTCCGTCAAAACCGATAATGAGGATCTGCTTGTTGGCTGCTTTTGCTGCGCTGACTGCACCCAGAGCCATTTCATCGTTCTGTGCAAAGATAGCTTTTACATCTTCATTGGCCTGGAGAATATTTTCGGCAACGGTCAGGCCCTTGCTGCGGTCAAAGTCTGCATTCTGCTTAGCCAGAACTTTCAGCTTCTGGTCTGCAATATTATGGAAGCCCTGTCCGCGTTCACGGGTTGCAGATGCTCCGGGAATACCTTCCAGTTCTGCCACCGGTGCACCTTCGCCCAGTTTGGAAATGATGTATTCAGCTGCCATTTCGCCGCCTTTGATATTGTTGGAAGCGATGTGAGCTGCTACTTCGCCTTTATCGGAGGATCGGTCAATGGTAATAACCGGAATCTTTGCATTGTTTGCAGAGATTACAGAGTTGGAAATCGCTGCGGAATCTACCGGATTGACAATGAGGACACTGATATTGCCCTGGAGAAGATCCGCAATATCATTGGCCTGCTTAGCCGGGTCATTCTGTGCATCTACAATCTTGACCTGTACGCCGGCTTTTTCAGCAGCAGCCTTTACGCTGTCGGCCATGGTCACGAAGAAAGGATTGTTCTGTGTGGAAACGGAGAATCCGATGGTAACTTTCTTGGAATCGGAAGCAGCGCCGGCATCCTTCTTATCAGAAGAGCCGCAGCCTGCTGCAGAAATAAGTGCTGCGCCGATCAGAGCAGCCAATGCGATTTTCTTTAACAACTTGATTTCCTCCTTAATTCTTCTTGCGGTCCATAAGAACAGCAAGCAAAATAACAATGCCCTTGACAACCTGCTGATAGAAGCTGGACACGTTCAGAATATTCAGACCGTTGTTCAGTGTACCGATAATCAGAGCGCCGATCAGAGTGCCGGAAATACGGCCCTTACCGCCTGCCAGAGATGTGCCGCCGAGGACAACCGCTGCGATGGCATCCAATTCATAGCCCATGCCGGCTGTCGGCTGAGCACTGTTCAGACGTGCGGTCAGAATAGCCCCTGCAACTGCGCAAAGGCACCCAGTCAAAGCATAAGCAAAAATCTTGATTCTGTCAATCTTAATGCCGGAAATATAGGATACCTTTTCATTCCCGCCGACTGCATAGGTTTCACGGCCGAGCGGAGTTTTCTTCAGAATAAAGTAAAGGATGAAGAAAGCAATAAGCATAATGATGGCCGGTACAGGAATGTCCAGGATAAAGCCCTGGCCGAAGCCTGTGAAGATCGGATCATCACTGAGTCCGCTGATCGGGTTGCCGTTGGTGAAAACCAGCGTAGCCCCGCGGTAAATGGTCATGGTTGCCAGAGTGGCAATGAACGGAGCCACTTTCCCGTAGGAAATAATGATACCGTTGACTGCTCCGAGAAGAATTCCGATGAAAGCAGAGAATACGATGGCCATCTCCGGATTGGTTCCCTTGGTAATCATGCTGGCCATCAGGGCAGAAGACAAGGCAAGGATACTGCCTACGGAAAGGTCAATGCCGCCGGTCAGGATAACAAAGGTCATACCGAAGGCAATCAGTGCATTGATGGAAATCTGCCGTGCCAGGTTTTTCAGGTTGGACGGATCGATGAAACTGTCATTCAATGCGGAAATAACGACGAAGAGGATAATCAGACCGATCAGCGGTCCCATTTCCTTGATCAGATTTTTTACTTTAGCGGAACTCATTTTATTACTCTCCTCCGGTAGCAAGTGTCATAATTCGTGTCTGAGTAGCATCTTTATGATCAACGATGCCGGCTACATGCCCTTCATGGATAACCATGATCCGGTCACTCATGCCGATAACTTCCGGCAGTTCGGAAGAAACCATGATAATGGAAACGCCCTGTGCCGTCAATTCATTCATCAGATCATAAATATCCTTTTTGGCCCCAATATCGATCCCCCGGGTCGGTTCATCGAGGATCAGGAGCTTCGGCTTCATGCCAACCCACTTGGCAATAACCACCTTCTGCTGATTTCCGCCGGAAAGAGCACTTACGGGAAGCTCAATCGTCTGTGCCTTGACTCCCAGCTTTTTGGATAATTCCTCAGCAAAGCTGAATTCTTTGCTGCTGTCCAGCACCTGACCTTTCGCCAGATGTCTTTCACTGGGAAGTGTAATATTCTTTTCAATGGAAAAATCAAGAATCAGTCCTTCTGTCTTCCGGTTTTCCGTGATGAACCCAAAGCCTTCCTTTATGGCATCCCGGGGATTCCGGATGGTGATTTCTTTTCCCTGGAGGTAAATCTTTCCTTCCTTATGGGGATCCACGCCGAAAATCGCTCTCATGATTTCCGTACGGCCTGCTCCCATCAGGCCTGCCACGCCGAAAATTTCTCCCTTTCTGACACCGAAGGAAATATCCTCAAAGACGCCGGGCTGCGTAAAGTGTTCCACCCGGAAGATTTCGTCTCCCGGCACATTGGTCCGGGCCGGATAGTATTCACTCATGACACGGCCTACCATGTCTCCTACGATCTGATCCATATTGGTTTCCTCAGTCGGACGGGAGCTGATGGTCTGTCCGTCCCGCATAACCGTGATGGTATCGCAGTTGCTGAAAACTTCTTCCATACGGTGGGAAATATAGATGATCGAAACACCTTTGGCCTTCAGCTGCTTCATGACATCGAAAAGGCAGTCTGTTTCTCTTTCCGTCAGGGCTGCGGTCGGTTCATCCATGATAACCGTTTTTGCATCCAGCATGAGGCTGCGGATGATTTCCGTCATCTGCTGCTGACCGACGGAACAATTCTCCGCCACTTCATCCAGAGGAAGTTCAATGCCGATTTCCCTGCATTTTTCCTCTGCCAGGGCTCTCATTTTTTTGAAATCAATGAGTCCGAAGCGGTTCTTCGGCTTATTGGTGGGAAATAAATTTTCCAGGATTGTCAGGTTGGGCCAGATATTCAGTTCCTGATGAATGAAGGCAATGCCGTGATTTTCCGCGTCTTTATTGTTGCGGAACACTGCTTCCTTGCCGTCTACCAGGATGGTCCCCTCATCTGCCTTGTGAATCCCGGTCAGAATGTTCATCAGTGTGGATTTGCCGGCCCCGTTTTCCCCCATCAGCGCATGGATTTCACCGGGACGGATATGCAGATTGACTCCGCCCAGTACCTTGTTGCTTCCGAAGGACTTGCAGATCCCTACCATATTAATGTCCATGTACTACCGATTCCTCTCTTAAAAGATACAGCCAGACTGCAGGATAATGTTGGAATAAGGGGTATTTTCTCCCGTGCGGATTACCGCCTTGCAGTCCTTTTCCCATGCCTTCAGTTCTTCATGGTTCTTCAGCAGAACCCATTCCACTTCATTTTCCGGGAAAACTTCCTGAAGAGCCTTCCACTGTTCCGGATTCTGCACTCTTGTTTCCGGAGCAATGTACAGCTTTTCGATTTTCATGTATTTGGCCATTTCCTTTGCCACTTCGATGAAACGGGGTTCACCGAAACGAAGAGCCAGATCAATCTTTTCCACGCCCTGCGGCACAGGGAGTCCGCAGTCTCCGATGCAAATTTTGTCGGTGTGTCCCATATCTGCCAGTACCTTGGCAATATTGCTGTTTAAAATTCCTGTTTTTTGCATGAAAGCATCTCCTCCACTTCCCTGCGCCAGGGCATTCCTCCCTGGGCGCCGATTTTCTGTACAGAAAGAGCAGCCGCGGCATTGGCAAAGCGGATGGCTTCCTTCATGGAAAGTCCTTCGCAGCGGCCTGCTGCAAAAGCACCGTTGAATGTATCCCCCGCGCCGGTCGTATCTGCTACGGAAACCTTGAATCCCGGTACATGAACGACTTCACCTGCGTCTCCGTAAACAACACCTTCGCTGCCTACGGTCATGATTACTTTTCCTGCATGGTTCTTTAATATTTCATCCCGTTCCATTCCGCTGAACATCAGAGCTGCTTCGTGCTCATTCGGAGTGATATACGTAACCTTTTCAATCCAGTCTGCCGGGATATCCATGTACGGTGCCGGATTCAGCATAACCGGAATGCCTTCCTTATAGCAGCGATCAATGATGTATCCTACGGTTTCCAGAGGAATCTCGTGCTGAAGCATGACCAGATCGGATGAAGCAATCACATCAAAGGACTTGTCCACAATCTCCGGAGTTACTTTATCATTGGCTCCCTTGATGACAATGATGCTGTTGTCCCCTTCCGCAAGAGTAATGTGTGCGGTTCCCGTGGTTTCATTTTCCAGAACCGTTACATGACTGGTATCCACGCCGCTGTCCTTCAGTGCTTTCAGCATAATATCACCGTAAGCATCCTGTCCGACGCAGCCGATCATGAAAACCTCTTCTCCCAGGCGGGCAGCAGCTACTGCCTGATTTGCCCCTTTTCCTCCCGGAGAAAGAAGAAGCCTCTTTCCGATAACTGTTTCTCCTGCCGAGGGCCGTCTGTCAGCCTCGACCACAACATCCATATTACAACTTCCGATAACTGAGATCCGTCCCATGGTTTCCCCCTGTGTGGATTTATTTCACATAAACATTATTATTCTACCATAAAACAGGGGGATATAAAAGCTTTCCCCGCAAGTTTCTCTTCTTCGATGCTTTATCTCCCTGTCATGCAATAGAAAAACAGGAAAAATACCGTTCCCTTTTCTCCTGTTTCCCTATCCCTTTATTTAATCTGCGTTGCACATATCCTTTGCAACGACCCAGCGGTCAAAATCCTCCGCCGAAATATATCCGAGCGCCACTGCAGCTTCTTTCAGGGAGCTGTTGTCTCGGAATGCCTTCTTGGCAATTTCTGCAGATTTTTCATAGCCGATATGCGGAGAAAGCGCCGTAACCAGCATGAGTGATCGTTCCACCAGTTCTTCCATCCGCTGGGTGTTCACCGTGATCCCCTGTGCACAGTGAATATCAAAGGAATGAATGGCCTGTCCGAGAAGCTTCACGGATTCCAGGAAAGCATCTGCCAGAACCGGAGCATATACGTTCAGTTCAAACCGCCCCTGAGAGGATGCCATGGAAACAACCGTCTGGTTTCCGTGTACACGGCATGCCACCATGGTCAGTGCTTCGCACTGTGTCGGATTGACCTTGCCCGGCATGATGGAAGAGCCCGGTTCGTTGGCAGGAAGCTGGATTTCTCCCAGGCCGGCTCTCGGACCGGAGCCGAGAAGACGGATATCATCGGCAAATTTCATGCAGTCCTGTGCCAGTGCATCCAGGGCGCCGTGAACAAAGACAAAATTGTCTCTGCCGGTCAGTCCGTAAAATTTATTCGGTTCCGATACGAAAGGCAGTCCGGTTTCTTCCGCAATGGCCTTTGATACTTTTTCCCCGAAATCTGCAGGAGCATTGAGGCCGGTGCCTACTGCCGTACCGCCGATTGCCAGAGGAGTCAGGTATTTTTCCGCATCCCGGATCATGCTCTGTGTTTTTTCCAGCATAGTAAGCCAGCCGGAGATCTCCTGTCCGAAAGTAAGCGGCACTGCATCCTGTACATGGGTGCGTCCGATCTTGACAACACTCCAGTACTCTTTGCTCTTGGCCGCAAAGGTATCAATCAGTCCCTGCAGCGCATCATACAGATAGTCATGCAGTACCTGTACCGCTGCAATATGCATGGCTGTCGGGAAAGTATCATTGGAAGACTGGGACATATTCACATCGTCATTGGGGTGAACCGATTTTTCGATGCCTGCTTCCTTCAGTTTCTGATTGGCAATATGCGCAATGACTTCATTCATGTTCATATTGCTCTGGGTGCCGGATCCGGTCTGATAAACTACCAGCGGGAATTCCCCGTTCCATTTTCCTGCCAGCACTTCATCGCAGGCTTCCTGGATAAAGCGGCTCTTATCCGCATCGAGTTTTCCCTTTTCCTCATTCACCTTGGCGGCACATTTTTTCAAAACGGCGAAAGCATGGATGATTTCTTCCGGCATGACCCGTCCGATCTTGAAATTTTCAAAGGAACGCTCCGTCTGCGCGCCCCACATATGATCAGCCGGAACCTTGACTTCCCCCAGGGAATCATGTTCAATACGATACTCCATGGATTCAACACTCCTTTGCAGTTTCAAACACTTCTGTATTTTATAGATTTATTATACCATTTTATTGATGGTACGGAAATAAAAACAGACCTGTTCCGTTTCGCAGCAGCCTTTTTCATGTATTGGCAAAACAGAAAAGATGATGTATAATGTTTTATAGCTTTGCAATATTGATTTATGGCAGCTTCCGGGACCCGTGCAATGGGATCCCATGAACCCTGTCAGGTCCGAGAGGAAGCAGCAGTAAGTGGCCCTTTCCATGTGCCACGGGTATCCCGGAGACTGTCATAAATGAGTACTGCAGAGCTTTTTGCTTGCCTGCTGAAAGCGGCAGACTCTGCGCTTGTCTGTCGGGATATGGTTTATAATAAGGAAACAGAACTGATCATCAGAAAATCAAAACCCATTGATTCTGCATCCATAAGGAGGATTTATGGCTTATCTTGCGCTTTACCGGAAATGGAGACCCCAGACCTTTGAGGAGGTCGTGGGGCAGAAACACATTTCTCTGCCTCTTACCCGTGCCATCGAGCAGGATCGTCTGACTCACGCCTATCTTTTCTCCGGCCCCCGCGGTACAGGGAAAACAACCATGGCCAAAATCCTGTCCAAAGCGGTCAACTGCGAACACCCCCACGGAGCTGATCCGTGCAACCAATGCGAAAGCTGCCGGGAAATCAATGCCGGCGCTTCCATGGACGTATATGAAATCGATGCGGCTTCCAACCGGGGCATTGAGGAAATCCGGGCGCTCAAGGAATCGGTCCGCACACTTCCCACTTCTCTGAAAAAGAAAGTCTACATCATCGATGAAGTGCATATGCTTACCAAGGAAGCTTTTGATGCACTGCTGAAAACACTGGAAGAACCTCCGTCCTATGTGCTCTTCATCCTGGCTACGACGCAGCCGGAAAAGATTCCCCTTACGATTCTTTCCCGCTGCCAGCGCTATGAATTTCACCGTATTTCCGTAGAGGATATCCGAAATCATCTGCTCCGCGTAGCAAAGGCAAGCGACTTCACCCTGACCGAAGAAGCCGCCGATCTGATTGCGGTTCGTGCTGACGGCGGACTCCGGGATGCGCTGTCCCTCCTGGATCAGTGCTCCTCCGCCGCAGACGGCAAAGTGCTCGATGCGGAAACCACCTATAATCTGCTGGGCCTGACCGGGAAAGATCAGATTATCGAGCTGTCTCACGACATTTTCGAAAACCGAAGCGGAGAAGCCCTCTCCCTTTTCTATGATATCCTGCAGAGCGGCAAAGAACCTCAGTCGGTTCTGGAAAGCCTGATTGAGCATTTCCGGAATCTGATGATTGCCCGGGTCAATCCCGATGCGCCGGAGCTTTCCGCTTACGGAAACAAGAAATCCGTCCTGATTGACGATGCCCGGAAGCTGAACTGTTCCTATACGGATGCCCTTTTCGATGAGCTCCATCGCTCCCTGGCAGAGGCAAAGCGCAGTTCCTTCTACCGGCTGAGTTCTGAAATGTGCATTCTCCGCCTTTGCCGGCTCAGAGAATCAAATGATCTCGCCGGCCGACTTACGGCTCTGGAAAAAGAAGTAGCCCGGCTGAAACAGACACTTGCCGGAGGGCAGTATCCTGCACCGGCTGCTGCACCTGTTTCTCCTTCCCTCCCGGAAGCTTTCCCTCCGGCCTCTCCGGCAAATCCAGTTTCACAGGAAGAGGATTCCACCCCCGGTATCCCTTCCGCTTTCCTTCCTCCGGAAGAGAAAAAGGAGGAAGCGGCAGTTCCGGCCCCGCTGCCGAAGCAGCCTGTACCGGCGGAAAGAAGAGCTCCGGCAGCAGTGCCGACGCCGGATGAGGACACAGTTTCCTCACCGGCAAAACCTTCTCCGTCCTCCGTTTCTTCAGGTGCAGCCGATCTTATTGAGCCTGCCGCCTACGGAGATATCTGGAACAAAGTCCTGGCCTACCTGATGTCCATTCATCGCATTGATGTATACACCTGCCTGAAAAAGAGCACTCTGATTTATGCCAACCAGGCAAGAGCTATTGTTTCCGCACCGCAGCAATTCCTCGTCATTGCGGGAAACAATAAATCCTACCAGGCCATCGCAGCCGAGGCTTTCCAGCATGTAATAAACAGGCCGCTTGTTCTCCATACCGTTCTGAAAGGCGGCCCGGAGGAAGCAGAAGCCTTTGCCCTGCTGAAGTCTTCCCCAGCGCCGAAGCCGGCGCAGTCCTCATCAAAAGGGGGCTATAAAAAAATCAATGCTGCCCAGATTTCCCCGCAGGAGCTCTCCAACCCGGCCCTGTCGGAAGCCTTGAAAATCCTTCCCGACTGTGATATATATGAAAAAGACTGAATTCAAGAAGTAAGCTGCTCTGCAGCAAGGAGGAACTTTTATGTTTGGAAATAAAGCACAAATGCAGAATATGCTCAAAAAAGCAAGAAAAATGCAGGAAGATCTTCAGAAGAAGCAGGAAGAACTGAAGAAACAGACGGTCGATGTATCCGTAGGCGGCGGTGCCGTAGCACTCACCATGAACGGAGAAAAACAGATCGTCTCCCTGAAAATCAATAAGGACGCCATCGATCCGGAAGATCCGGAAATGCTGGAAGATCTCATCACCACCGCTGTCAATGAAGCCGGCAAGAAAGCGGATGAGATGGTTCAGAAGAGCATGAGCGAAGTCACCGGAGGCCTCGGCCTTCCCGGCGGCCTGTTCTGATGAATAAAGAGCTGGAAGCAGTAGCAGAACAATTCCGCCGGCTTCCCGGCATCGGTGTCAAAAGCGCACGGCGTCTGGCCTATTTCATGCTGGAACGTCCCGAAGAGGATGTCAAAGCCTTCGTAGACACGATTTCCGCGGCAAGAAACAAAGTCTGTTATTGTTCTGTCTGCTGCAATCTTTCCATGTCGGATCCCTGTGAGATTTGTGAGGATGCACAGAGAGACCGCTCTGTCATCCTCGTTGTGGAAAATCCGCAGGATGTGCAGGCCATGGAACAGAGCCATGAATACAGAGGACTCTACCATGTCCTCCACGGTGCGCTTTCCCCGCTGGACGGCATCGGCCCCGATCAGCTCCGGATCAGGGAACTCCTCGCACGGCTCCGGGACGGTACGGTAAAAGAGGTCATCCTCGCTACCGACCCCGATACGGAAGGCGAAGCCACCGCATTTTACCTGTCCCGTCTGATTAAGGAAACCGGCATCAAGGTAACACGAATCGGCCGGGGGATTCCTGCCGGCGGCGATATCGGCTATACAGACGGCATGACTCTCGCAGGTGCCGTGGAAAACCGCAAGGAACTGTAAGGAGGAACTGCGATGGAATTGATCAGTACACTGGGCGGGCTGGGCAGCTATGGAATCGTCAGCATCATCGTCATTATCGTTGCCGTCCTCCTCTTCACCCGCTTTGTAAAGAAAATCATAGGCAATATCATTATGGGCGGTGTCCTTTTCTGGCTTCTGAATGCCTTCGGCATCACCCATATGGTCTGGAATACCACACATGGTATTATCGTAGCCCTTTTCGGCGTACCGGGAACATTGATCCTGGCACTCCTGGACTTTATCAAGTAATTACGCTCCATATAAAAGATCCGTTTTTCTGTAAACATACAGAGATACGGGTCTTTTTTCGTCCTCCGAAAGCAGGCGGCCATTTGACTTCCGGCTCAAAGCATGTTTTCTCTGCTGGAAAATTTCATAAGAAAAGCTGTGAGGATTTCTCACAGCTTCTTTTTCTATATTTTCCCTGCATCCCGCAGTGCTTTTTCACCAGCAGCAATCACCTGTTCCGCAGAAATTACCGAAAGAGGCGTATATTTCCCGGACCGGATTGTCTGATTGACGTGCTCCGGCCCCATCGGCATATCCCAGGAAGAAATTGCCTGAGAATATTTCCCCAGGGGATGATGGAATTTTGCATTGCTCGGACCAAACATGGCAATGGTGGGCACTCCCCGGCTGTCGAATACATACATGGGACCGCTGTCATTGGTAAATGCAACAGCACATCTCCCTGCAGCTGCCATAAATTCGCCCATCGACAGCTTTCCGGCAGCAATGACTGCCTCTTCCCGATGCTTCATGACGGAAAGTGCCTTTTCAATCAGAGGCTTTTCACTTTCTACGCCGAAGAAAACCGGACGCAGTCCCTGTTCTGCAAAATAATCGGCAGTTTTTCCATAATTTTCTGCCGGCCAATTCTTTTCTGCGGTAGAGCTTCCCACAGAGAATCCTGCCAGAAGCTCGTCCTGCCGCACGCCTTCTCTCTTGAAGAACTGATCCGCCTTTTCTTCCCACTCCGGCAGAGTATACGTCCGCATCCCGCTGTGGGACAGGTCCTTTACGCCCAGACGCTTCAGTACATCCAGGTACTTATCCACCGCATGGGAACAGTAGGTTTCAATAACCATGGGAATGTCCATAAAGAGACGGTCCAGCCGGGTCCCCGCCTCGCCGATCCAGAGCTTCGGTTTCATCGCCTTGGCCATGACAGTCGTACGGGATGTACCGTGAAGCACAAAGAGAATATCCGGATGATACTTCTCCCGGATTTCCCTGCCGATCCGCCAGGCTGCTCCCAGCCCCCGGTCTTTCCCCTTCCGGTCTACTGCGATGAATCCGTCCAGATTCGGATTGCCTTCCACTGCTTCCCTGAAGCGGGAATCCATTACAAGAAGAATCTTGGAATTTTCCGCTTCCCGCCGAAGAACCTCCAGAAACGGGGTAATGGATACCATATCGCCGAAGTAGAGCATGTAAAAGATCACGATTGTTTTATTTTTCAGCGAGACTGCATCATGATTCATATTTTTTACCATCCCGGATCCGTTCAATCATATGCGTTGTAGAATAGCCGTCCACAAAGGGCAGGATTTCCACCCGCCCGGCGTATTGGCGGCCTGCTACCTCTTCCGGCTTATAATCCCCGCCCTTGACGAGAATATCCGGCTGCAGAACCCGAAGAAGTTCTTCCGGAGTATCTTCTCCGAACAGCACCACCTCATCCACGCAGCGCAGCGCAGCCAGCATGAAGCTTCGGTCCGATTCATTGTTGACCGGCCGTTCTTCTCCTTTCAGGCGTCTTACGGATGCATCGGAGTTCAGGCCGATAATCAGATGATCTCCCAGAGATGCTGCCTGCTGCAGATAGGTAATATGCCCTCTGTGCAGAATATCAAAACATCCGTTGGTAAAGACCACCTTTTCTCCCGCTTCCTTCCAGCGGCGTACCTTTTCCGCAGCCTCCTCCCAGGAAAGCGGCCGGTATTCCATACGAAGCGCTCCCCGGCCCATCCAGGCCTCCAGCACCTCTTCCCTCTTCACCTGATAAGTCCCTACCTTGGACACGGCAATTCCCGCCGCACAGTTGGCCAGCTCCAGAAGAGTTTCCATATCCACGGAAGCCGCCGTTGCCGCAGCGGCCACAGCCATCACGGTATCTCCCGCGCCGGACACATCAAATACATCCTGTGCTTCCGATGCACGGTGAATCACACTGTTTTCACTGACTGCCGTAATCCCCTTTTCCGACCGTGTAACAAAAAGATGGGTCAGATGGAATTCTTCCCGGATCTTCCGGCCGGCCTCCGCAACCGCCCGGTCTTCATTGGGCACTTCCTGTCCCAGACAGTCGGAAAGCTCCTTCAGATTCGGTGTGATTCCGTAAGCTCCGTCGTATTTCCTCCAGTCGCTGCCCTTCGGATCAACCAAAACCGGGATTCCGCGGTTCTTTGCTGCCTGAATGATTTCCTGAGAGAGCTCTTCCGTAATCATTCCTTTTCCATAATCGGATATAACCACACAGGAAAGATCTTCTCCGAAAAGCTGCTCCAGCCGCTTCATCACGGCCCGGCAGTCCTCTGCATCCGGCGCTTTCTTTTCCTCAAAATCCAGGCGGAGCATCTGCTGTCTGGCCCCGAGAATCCGGATTTTCGCAGTCGTATGATAATCCTCCTTGCAAAGAATGCCCCGGTCATCAATGCCGGCTTTCTGCAGAAGATCAGTCAGAATTTTCCCGTCCCCGTCACGGCCGATCATGCCCATCACATAGACCGTGCATCCCAGAGAAGCCAGGTTGGCCGCCGTATTGGCTGCACCGCCCAGAACAAACCTCTCGCCGGTCACCAGGTTGACCGGTACAGGCGCCTCCGGAGAAATGCGGCGGACGCTCCCGGAAATGTAGCGGTCGGTCATGACATCCCCGACTACGGCTACCCTGGTTTTCAGAATCTGTTCCTTTAAAAAGTGTTCACCGGTTTCTTTCATATGTACTCCCTGTTTTCTCAGCCGTTTTCGACGGTCTGATTCAATAAAACTTCCCATTTTTCCCATACTTTTTCCGGAAGATACGGTTCCATGGATTCCCGTGCTCCGTTTCCGAGACGGATTCTTTCCTTTCTGTCTTCCATTAATTTCCGGAGAGCCCGGGCAAAAGCTTCGGTTCCGTCCTCTGTAAGATATCCGTTCCGATTGTCTTCAATCAGCTCATTCACCGACGGGCAGGACCGATAGCCTACAGCAGGTATTCCCTCTCCCATCGCCTCCGTCAGCGCCAGAGGAAATCCTTCATGATGGCTGGGAAAAGCAAAAATATCCGTATGCGCCCACACAGACGCCATATCCTTTGTGGTTCCCTTCAGAAATACCCTGTCCTGCAGACCCTTTTTGGAAATCAATGCTTTCAGCGCTGCCACATAGGCCTTGTCGTAGGTATCGCCCCAGATTTCCACATCCCATTCGGGAAAATCCTCTGCCAGAAGGCTGAATGCTTCCACCAGAAGATGCTGCCTCTTCGTCCGCCCCGTCACGCGCCCTACATTGGTGATCGTATACCGGTCTTTTTCCCGGCTCAGGTCAACTTCCGCAGGCGGGATATAAATTCCGTTCGGAATGACCGCAAAGGCATTGTAATCCAGATACTTTTTGGCTTTGCCGACAAAGGAAGGCATCAGCACCTGTATGGCCCGGCTCTTCATCAAAGCCTTCTTTTCCCCTTCCGGAGAATGCGCAAAAATCTCGTCCGGATCATTATGCAGCATGGAGACCACCGGAACAGACGTCTCTACGCCTTCCAGAAGGAGGCGCCCCGTCGGTTCCCGGAAAGATACAATGACATCGGGCTGTTCTTTTTCCAGGATTTCCTTCATCCCGTCCCGGCCCTTCGCCAGAATGGCATAATTCCGGTCTCTTGCCTTTTCCTTGCTGAATGCTCTGGCAGCTTCCCGCAGCAGCTTGCTCCACATACCTGCCCGGATCGGCTTCTTTCCCGGCATCCGGAACAGGTTATAAAAATGAACAGACTCAGGCATGGCATAAAAAGGTTCTCCCTCCCTTTCATCTGCCATGACAACAGAAACCGTATATCCCTTTTCGGAAAAGGCTTTCGCCATACGGGACAGCACATGCTCGATACCGCCGCTGTAGCCTACGAATTTATGAAGATCTGCCAACAGAAGTTTCATCGCCGCTCCTCAGTCTTCAATCCACCTGATAATATTCTCTGTACCATTCCGCAAAACGGGCCAGTCCTTCTTCCAATGGAGTAGACGGCTTGAACCCGAAATCTCTTTCCAGCTCTGTCACATCGGCATAGGTCTGATAAACATCACCGGGCTGCATGGGCAGGAATTCCTTCTCCGCCGTTTTCCCCAGAGATTTTTCCAGAATTTCAATGAAGGTCATCAGCTTGACCGGATGATTATTGCCGATATTATAAATCTTGTACCGGTCCCCCTCCTCATTGATGGGCTTCGGCGGTGTATCCAGCATATGGAAGACACCTTCTACAATATCATCAATATAGGTAAAATCACGGAGCATGTCCCCGTTGTTGTAAATCTGGATCGGTTCTCCGTTGAAAATCTTTTTCGCAAATTTGAAGTAAGCCATGTCCGGACGGCCGAACGGTCCGTATACCGTAAAGAAACGAAGTCCCGTAGCGGGAATCTTATACAGATGCGCATAGGTATACGCCATCAGCTCATCCGACTTTTTGGTAGCCGCATAGAGACTGATGGGATGATCCACGAAATCCTCCGTGGAAAACGGCGCCTTTTTCTGGTTTCCGTAAACAGAAGAGCTGGAAGCAAAAAGAAGATGCTTCACCGGATAGCGGCGGCAGGCTTCCAGAATATTGTAAAAGCCGATGATATTGGATTTGATATAGGAATCCGGATTATCAATGCTGTAGCGCACACCGGCCTGTGCCGCCAGATTGACCGCAATCTGCGGATGATATTTTTCAAATACAGAAAAAACGGCTCCCTTGTCTGCCAGATCTGCCAGAATAAACGTATAATCGCCCTTTTCCTTCCGCAGTGCTTCCACCCGGGACTGCTTGAGCAAAGGATCATAATAATCATTCATATTATCCAGACCGATGACGCGAAACCCTTCACGGAGCAGTCTCTTTGTCAGATGAAACCCGATGAAGCCGGCACCGCCTGTAACCAATACTGTTTCTTTCATATTTTTCACTCCCTTATACCATACTTTATTATTATATCAAATTCATCCCGTTCTGCGGCGCAGAAAAAAATTTCAACCCTCTTCCTGCCGCCACAGTTTCTCCGCATAATCCGCCATTTTCAGATATCCTGCCTCATTCGGATGGAGCCCGTCTCCATAGAGTTCTTCTCCGTCAAGGATATTCCGGCAGTCCATCAGAGGAAGGGAAAGTTCTTTCCCCAAAGCCTGCAGAAAATCGCCGTAGGCTGTCAAATCTCTCTGATTGGCTGCAAAAGCAAATTCATGCTGCCATCCCGTATCAATGCTCTTTCTCGTAGTCAGCGGCGGAATTCCGATTGTCACCGGCCGCTGCGCCGCATATTTCCTGATTTCCTTTTCAAAAAGCTTTTCCAGAACAGATAACCGAAGTCCGCAGAGAATGTCATTCGTCCCGCCCATAAAAAAGAGTCCGTCCCCGTCCGCAAAGGCCGGTATCTGCAAAGCGGCTGCGTCAAAGATATCCGAAAGCCCTGCACCGGGCATCCCGTAATTCCGGAAGGAGATCCCCTTCATCCGCTCTGCCAGAAGAGCAATCCATCCCCTGTCGGGAGAAACTCCCCAACCGGCAGTCAGACTGTCCCCAAAGCAGCGGATTCGTCTGATATTTTCCTTATCCCATTTCATGCTTTCCCTCTGATTCTGCAGACCTCTTCCCGGACGGTTTCCGGAACTGCGGGAAATATCCGGAAGAGAACCTATATATACTGTACTTTTCTGCAATAATAACAGGGGCTGTGAAGATGAGAATACTCATTTCACAACCCCTGTTGCTTTAAAATTACTTTCCTTCGGTCATGATGTCCTTATGTCTTCTGAAGCCATGAAGTTTTTCAATCACAACGAAAAGCATGGGAACAATGAAAATCTGGAATACCGTAGCGGAAAGCACGCCGAATACAACCGCAATCCCCATTTCCGAACGGGAATTGGAACCCGCACCTGTAGACAAAGCCAGCGGAATATTCCCTACGATAAAGGCCAGAGAGGTCATCAGAATCGGGCGGAGACGGATCTTGGATGCATCCACTGCTGCTTCCAGAATCTCCATGCCGCTTTCAACACGAACCTTTGCATATTCTACAATCAGAATTGCATTCTTCGCCGCCAGACCGATAATGGTCAGAAGACCGATCTGGAAATAAATATCATTATAAACATTGAAAGCAAACGCCCCGAGGCAGGCCCCGAAGAAGCCCGTCGGAATCCCCAGAATAACGCTGAACGGAATCTTCCAGCTTTCGTACAGCGCTGCCAGAGACAGGAATACGAAGAGCATGCCCAGCGACAATGCATAGACGGTCTTTCCGCCTGCTTCCAGTTCCTGAGCAGAGGATTCGGCAAACTCATAGCCATAGCCATTGGGCAGAGTTTCCGCTGCTACTTCCATCAAAGCATTCAAGGCCTGACCGGAGGAATATCCTTCTGCCTGCATACCGCCGATCTTGACTGCCGGGAAGTTATTGTACCGGGTAATGACAGATACGGCATTGGACTTCTTGGTGCTGATGAAATTGCTGATCGGAACCATATTGCCATTGCTGTCCTTGACAGTCAGATACTTGTTGTCTCCCGGATTCATACGGTAATCCGTATCGGCCTGGGCAACAACCTTGAAGTTACGTCCGTAAATGGTAAAGTCATTGATCTGATAGGAGCCGTAGTAAACCTGAAGCGCCGTGAAAATATCGCCCACATTGACGCCCATCTTGGCTGCCTTATCTCTGTCTACCTCATAATTGTAGGACGGCGTATCCATACGGAAGGTCGTATAAGCCATCTGGATTTCCGGCCGCTTATTGGCTGCAGCCAGGAATTCTCCGACTACGGCCTGCATCTGTTCATTGCTGTCGCCCTGCTTATTCTGAATGTACATGGAGAACCCGCCGGAAGCCCCCAGACCGGGGATAGGCGGAGGATTCAGCGCCATGACGGTAACGCCGGGATGTGTCGCATTGAAAGCCGTTGCTTCTGCCATAATGGCATCAATTTGCTGATCTTTGGTCGTACGTTCATCCCAGGGCTTCAGCTTGGCAAAGGCAAGACCGGCATTCGGCTTCTGCCCGTTGGACAGAATATCCACACCGACAATCCCCTGTACCTTGTCCACCGCCGGATCTTTGCTCATATAGTTCAGGAATTCCTGGACATACTGTGCTGTCCGCACATTTACGGAGCCTTCCGGCAGCTGGAAGGAAACAATGAAGAAACCGTTGTCTTCCTGCGGCAGGAATGCCGTCGGAAGTTTGATAAACATAACAGTTGCCGCTACGAAAAGGGCAGCCAGCACTCCCAGAGGAATATAAATGACATGTCCCAGTTTCTGCAGAATGGCTCCGTAAACTTCTACCATACGGTCAAAGCCGTCATTGAAACGGGCCCACATTCTGTCCATGCGGCCTCTTTCGGCCTTTTTCTTCGGCATGGTCAGGAGTCCCGCACAAAGGGACGGGGTAAGGGAAAGAGCAACAAAGGCGGAAAGAAGAACGGAAACGGCAATCGTCAGAGCAAACTGCTTATACAGAATCCCCATGATGCCGCCCAGGAATGCAACCGGAATAAATACCGCAGACAGGACAACTGCAACCCCGATAACCGGGCTCTGCACCTTTTTCATGGCTTCGATTGTTGCCTGCTTCGGGTCCAGATTATTGTACCGCATTTCATATTCTACGGCTTCGATAACAACGATCGCATCATCGACAACAAGCCCGATTGCCAGAACCATGGCAAACAGTGTCAGGGTATTGATGGTAAATCCCAGGATTTCAAAGGAGGCAAAGGTACCCAGCAGGGATACCGGAACGGCAATCATCGGAATGATGGTCGAGCGCCAGTTCTGCAGGAAAATATACACAATGATGGCCACAATGATCAGAGCTTCCACAAAAGTATGGATAACTTCCTTGATCGAGGCAAAAATGAAGTCTGTATTATCGGAGGCGATGGAGTATTCCATATCATCCGGGAATGATTTCGAGTCTTCCTCCAGCTTCTCCTTGATGGCCGTCAAAGTTTCCACTGCATTGGCATCATCCGTCAGAGAGAATGCAACAGCCGATGCTTCATGATCCCCGTAAAGGGAAATCAGATCATATCCTTTTGCATCCAGTTCGACGCGTGCTACATCCCGCAGATGAAGGACACTGCCGTCGCTGTTTGTGCGGAGTGCAATTGCTCCGAATTCATCAGCCGTTACAAGGCGGCCCTGCGCAGTAATGATGTACTGGAACTGCTGATTTTTATCTACCGGAGCTGTACCGAGGTTGCCCGCAGCAATCTGCTGGTTCTGACTGGAAACAGCAGATACGACTTCTCCGGCTGTAATATTGTTCTGTGCCATCTTGGCCGGGTCCAGCCATACACGCATAGCAAAATCGGAACCGTATTCATTGACTGTCCCTACACCCTTGATGGATTTCAGTTCATCCAGGTAATTCATGGAGAAATAATTCTTCAGGAATGTTTTATCATAGGTGCCGTTCGGGGAATACAGCGAAACGACAAGCGCCATATCGCCGCCGGATTTTTTGGTGGTAACACCGATATTGCGGACCGTATCAGGCAGTCCTGCATCGGATGCGGTAACCCCGTTCTGTACACGGACTGTAGCCAGATCCGTATCTGTTCCCATCAGGAACTGAACCGTCAGACTGTACCGGCCGTTGGAGTTCGACGTAGAACTCATATTATCGAAGCCTTCAACCCCGACAACGTTCTTTTCTATGACTTCTGCTACTGTCTGTGCCACGACATCCGAATCCGCTCCGGAATAGGTAGCACTGACGTTAACCTGCGGAGGTGTAATTCTCGGATATCGGTCAATCGGTAAGGTAAAGCACGCGATAGCCCCCGCAATGGAAATAACAAGAGCAATAACGATAGCGAAGATAGGCCGTCTGATAAAGAAATTAGCCATTCTCTCACCTTACTTTCCGCGGCCGGAATTGCCGCCCTGGAAATTCAGGGCTTCGGCTGCAGCCTTTTCCAATTCTTCTCTGGTTGTTCCTTTCGCTTCTACAGCCTGACCGACCTGAAGCTTGCCCTGACCTTCTACAATGACTACATCATCCGGAGTCAGTCCGCTCTCAATCACTGTATAAATACCATAGGTAGGACCGACTTTAACAGCTTTCTGCGCCATCTTTCCGTCCACTACCACATCGACCATATCCTTATTCAGCAGCTGTACCAGTGCTTTCGTCGGAATCAGGATGCTGTTGGCTGCAATCTGTGCATCGGAAACAACCGCTGCAAACATGCCGGGAACCAGAAGTCCGTTCGGATTCGGGAATGCCGCTTTCAGTGTCAGCTGTCCGCCGGTCAGACTCGGATTGATCTGTACAATTTTCCCGGTTTCTTCATAGATAGAGCCATCCGAAAGACGAAGCTTCAGATGATCCCCCAAAGCTTCCGTACCGCCGCTGTCCTTGGTCAGCGACAGATATTCATTTTCGGACATATCAAACTGAACATAGATCGGATCTGCCGAAGAAATGGTAACCAGTGCCGTGGAACCTGCCGAAGCATAGGTCCCGATATTTACATCATTCATGGAAAGCGTTCCGTCGAATGGTGCCGTTACGACCGTATCATCCAGATTGGTCGATGCCAGATCCACCTGAGCCTTTGCTGCATCCCAGACTCCGCGGTATGCTTCAACCGCTGCCTGCTGCGTATCATAGGTCTGCTTGGAGATCGCACCGCTGGCAATCAGCTGCTCGTACCGGGACAGATCTCTTCTCGCATTTTCATAGTTAGCCGCTGCCTGAGCTGCTGTTGCCTGGGCTGCTGCCAGATTTGCCGCATAAGTTCTGGTATCGATCTTAAAAAGCGGCTGTCCCTGGGTAACCTTTTCCCCGCCTTCAATATACTTTTCCATAACCGTTCCGGACACCTGAGAACTTACCGGAACTTCCTGCAGCGCCATAACGGAACCGGTATACTCTCTCATGATCGGAGTATCTGATTCAAACGGGTTGATGGTCGTTACCTGCATAGCCTGCTGCTGTTTCGGCTGTCCCTGAGAACTGCCGCAGCCTCCGGTCAGCATGCCGGCAGAAAGGAGAACTCCCCCTGCCATGATCAATGCTGCCAATTTCTTGTACTTCATATTATTCCCCCTTATGCGCCGCACTTTAAAATGATACGCACTTAACTAGTCTACTTAAGATTATCAATTTTTCGACCAATAGTCAAGAATGTTGGCGCCTGATTCTTCTTTTTTCCAATCATTTATTTTCTACACGCGTTCCGCCGGCACCTTGATGACAGCCTTGCGAAGCCGGACGGGTTCCTTCCCTGCCATGCAGAGCGGACGGTGCAGATCTTCCGGGAAAAATACGGCAAAGCTGCCGTCTTCCATATGGATTTCCGATTCTTCCTTTGCCGATACCTGATAAAAGTACAGATCCCGTTCTTCGTGCGCTTCGATTTCCTTTTCTGCTTTTGACAGAGGAGTAATTCTTATTTTTTCCGTTCCGTGCACCTCAATCTGTATATCAATAAACTTTTTATGGCCTTCCGGCTTGCGCTGCTCCGCCGGTTCCGTCACGGGGGATTCCACGGACATATCGCATCCGCAGATTTTATACTTTCCATCCTCCCTGTCATCAAAAGAAAAATCCGCCGCCTCTTTCAGACAGTCGTAAATAAGAGGAGGCAGCTGTTTTTTATACGCTTCCAGATCGGAAATCAGACCGGTAATCATAAATATCCCTTCTTTTCTTTACCCTATTTTTTTATATATGGCTGTATTGATGGAATTATCATATCATATGTCCTGTTCTCCAAGTAATAGTGCAAAACAGAAATTCTTCGCGTTTTCTGAAATTTGACAGTCTCATTCCCTTGTGTTATAGTCGATGTAATTCAAGATTGGCAATGAAGAGAAGAGTACGCGGAAAATCCTGCTCCAGAGAGCTTCCATCAGGTGAAAGGAAGCGCAGTGTTATCTGCCGAACATGGCCTCTGAGTCAGGACTGCCGAATAATGAGGCATCCCGGGTAAGCCCGATACAGCGGAAGGGTATCAAGGCATTCTGCCGTCGTACCTAGTAAGGTTCATGCAGCAATGTATGAATGAAGTTGGGTGGTAACACGAACTTTCGTCCCATAGGGGCGAAAGTTTTTTTATTTCCCGAAAGGAGACTCCCATGCCTTTATATAACGGTACTTTATTTCAAATTGATAAACATGAAGTGATGCGGTATGCAAAGCTGAATCCGAAAAATCCGGAGTTTCCCGCAGATGTCATCGATGATGCCATTCGAAAGGCACTGTCTCTTGCCGAACCCAGGGGCATATGGCAGATTCTCCCCTATGCCCCTGACGAAGGAAGGATTCTGGGAAAGCATCCGTTTCTTCTTCAGGGACATTCCATCCGGCAGCATCTTTCCGGAGCTCATTTCGTCGGTGTTTTAGCCGTCACGGTAGGAGCTCAAATCGAGCAGGTCTCCTCCCGGAATTTTCAGGAAGGAAAATACCTGGAAGGGCTTCTTCTGGACGCTGCTGCCACCGCTGCTGTGGAAGCCCTGGCAGATCAGCTCGACAGCCTGATTCAGGAGCAGTCCCGGCGCTCCGGACAGAAAACGGTCTGGCGTTTTTCCCCCGGATACGGAGACTGGCCCGTTACCCAGCAAAATGATTTTGCCGCACTGATCGGCGCGGAAGAAATCGGCATCACCGTCACGGAGCACTCGATGCTTCTTCCCCGCAAATCTGTAACTGCCGTCATCGGCATTTCCGGCTGCGGACGAAAACCGCTGCATAATAAATGCAGCGCCTGCAGTCTTACCACCTGTCCGTTCCGTGAAACAGGCATATCCAACCAAGGAGGTTCTCATCATGATACTATTTGACGGCGCTATGGGCACCATGCTTCAGAAATACGGACTGGAAACTGCAGGATGCCCCGACTGGTACAATATTTCCCATCCGGAAATCGTACAGAAGATCCACAAAGAATACGCAGAAGCGGGAAGCAATTTCCTCACCACCAATACGTTCGGTTCCTCCCCCATCAAGCTTTCCGACTACGGACTGGAAGATAATATGGAGGAAATCGTCCGGGCCGCGGTCGAAAATGCCCGCGCAGCCGGCGGAAAAAACACAAAAATAGCCGGCGATATCGGTCCTACGGGAAAATTCCTGCATCCCCTGGGGAATCTTTCTTTCGATGAAGCTGCGGATAATTTTTACCGCCTTGCCAAAGCTCTTGCCGATGCAGGCTGCGATGCCCTGATTATTGAAACCGTCATGGATATCCAGGAAATGAAAGCGGCTCTTATTGCTGCCAAAGCAGCCTGCTCACTTCCCGTCATCTGCCAGATGACCTTCGGGAAAGACGGCCGGACCGTTTCCGGCACCGATCCGGAATCCGCCGCAGTCCTCCTGGAAGCCATGGGCGCGGATGTTATCGGCGCCAACTGTTCCGTCGGCCCGGACAGGCTCCTTTCCGCTGCAAAGATTCTTGTCTCCTCCACAGACCGGCCGGTCATTATTCAGCCCAATGCAGGGATGCCGGTCCTGGTAAACGGAGAGACCCGTTTCCCGCTGGATCCTGCCGGATTTGCTTCTTATGCCAAAGATTACGCTGCTCTCGGCATTTCCTTCATGGGCGGCTGCTGCGGAACCACCCCGGATCATATCCGGGCCCTGAAAGAAGCACTGGACAGAGTACCGGCAGTAAAGCCTGCTCCGGTAAAACCCTTTACGGCTCTGACCTCCCGTACCGGAACTGTCCGCATCGGTGATGACTATGCTCCCGTGAAAATCGGAGAACGGATCAATCCTACAGGCCGCCGCAAAATGCGGGAAGAAATCCAGAAAGGAATCTTCTCTTCCGTCAAGAAAGAAGGACTGGATGAAACGGCTGCCGGTGCCGATATCCTGGACATCAACATGGGTGTCCCGGGTATTGACCAGTCCGCAGCAATGGAAAAGGTCGTCTCCGAACTTTCCATGCTCTGCCCCATTCCCTTCTCCATCGACAGCACCGATCCGGCGGTCATAGAAAAAGCACTCAAGGTCTATCCGGGACGGCCGCTCATCAATTCCGTCAATGATGCCGATGAAGAAACCGCGGACCGAATCTTCGCCCTGGCCAGAAAATACGGGGCAGCCGTCCTCTGCCTGCCACTGGAAAAAGGGAATCTCCCCAAAACAGCTGAAGAAAGAGTCCGCATCATCCGCCGCCTCAGGGAAAGAGCTCTTGCAGCCGGCCTGCGGGAAAAGGATCTCCTCCTGGATCCGCTTGTCCTCACTGCCGCCTCCGAAGAAAAGGGAGCCTCGGAAACACTCCGCACCCTTCGCCTGTATAAAAAGGAATTCGGATATCCCTGCGTCATGGGAACCAGCAATGTTTCCTTCGGTCTTCCGGAACGGCCGAGAATCAATGCATCTTTCCTCTGTATGGCCATCGCCTGCGGCATGAACGCCCCCATTATCAATCCTCTGGACAGAAAAATGAAGCAGGCCTTCCTAGATGCCCGCCTTCTTCTCGGCTTTGATAAGGGTGCCGTACAGTTCATCGCCGATGCAGAAAAAGAAAAGCCGGCAGAATCTGCCGTACAGGAAACCGCCTCTCCCGCCGATCCGACTCAGGCCATCCGGCAGGCTGTTAAAGCAGGAGAAAAAGAAGCTGCTGCCGCTCTGATGGAGCAGGCTCTGAAGAACGGTATCTCTTCCGACGAAATCATCAGGGACGGCCTCTCTGCTGCCATGACAGAAACAGGAAACGACTGGGCTGCCGGCAAAATTTACCTTCCGCAGGTCATGGCCGGAGCGGAAGCCATGCAGGCAGCCTTCCGGGTTCTCAGGCGAATCCTGCCCGGTGCGGCACAAAATAAAAAAGGCACCCTGGTACTGGGAACCGTAGCCGGCGACATCCATGATCTGGGCAAGAACATCGTATCCGCCCTCATGGAAAACAGCGGGTATGAAGTCATTGATCTGGGCAAGGATATCAGCGCAGAAGTCTTTGTGCAGGCAGTCAGGGAGCATCATGCTGAGCTGGTCGGTCTCTGCTCCCTCATGACCACCACTCTTCCGGAAATGGAAAAAACAATCCGTCTCCTGAAAGAGGAAACGCCGGAAACCGCTATACTGGTCGGCGGCGCTGTCGTCACGCAGGACTACGCCGAAAAGATCGGTACCCCCTACTACTGCAGGGACGGCATAGAAACAATCCGTATTGCTGATTCTATATTGGAAAAGAGGAAATCCTGATGGCATCATTACGAGAAAAACACCAACTTCATCAATTCACCGTCACTGCCGAACTGGACCCGCCGAAAAGCGCTTCCTCGGCGGTCACGGAAAATCAGGTTCGGGAAATTGCAGATTATGTGGATGCGGTCAATATCGCCGACTGCCCCATGGCCAAGCTTCGTATGAGCCCCATTGCCCTTTCCTCGATTATCCAGCACAAGTACGGTGTGGAGTCTATTTTCCATCTGACCTGCCGCGACCGCAATATCATCGGACTGCAGGCGGAACTTCTCGGCGCCTATGCACTGGGCGTACGAAACATCCTGACCCTCACAGGGGACCCGCCCTCCATCGGTGATCATCCCTCTGCAAAAGGCGTATACGAAGTCGATTCCACCGGCCTCATTGAAATTGCGGAGACACTCAACAAAGGGCAGGACCGGGAAGGCCACCCGCTGGGAGAAGCTTCCGATTTCTATATCGGCACCACAGCCAATCCGGGAGCCGATGATCTGGATAAAGAAATTCTCCGTCTGGAAGAAAAGAAAAAAGCCGGTGCTTCCTTTATCCAGACCCAGCCGGTCTATGACCTGGAAGACGCCCGGCGCTTTCTGGATGCAGCCAAAGGCCTGCACATTCCCATCCTGCTCGGCATTATTCCTCTGAAATCCGCAAAAATGGCACGTTACTTCAATAATAATGTTCCCGGCGTCCATGTGCCTGATGAAATCCTTTCGGCCATGGAAAACGGGAACCGGGATACCGGTCTGCAAATTGCCGCCGAAATCTGCATTGCACTGAAGGAAATGGGAACTGCCGGTATTCATCTCATGCCGGTCAATGATATCCCTGCCATTCCCTATATCGTGGAAAAACTGCGTATGGCCAAATAACGCCTGCCGCTATTCAGCTTCTGATACTGCCTGTACGAAATAAAAAGGATTCTGATAAATGAAATTCATTTGTCAGAATCCTTTTTTTCCTATCTCGGTTCCGCTTCTTTTCTCTTACTTCTTTTCCTGTGCCAGTACCAGATTCCGCTGTAAATCACCGTCACTGCAATAACAATAACAGTCAGCCGCATGGAATGCTGTTCCAGATTCAGCACATCATGTCCAAGAATGACTTCCAATGCGGTGGAAGGCAGCTTCCCTACAAGACATCCCAGCGCATAGTCCCTGAATGTCATGCTGGATAAAGCGGCAACAGCCGTTACCAGCCCGTTGGGCATGTACGGAATTGCCCGGGCAGCTGCCATCGCCTGCCACGACTCATGAGAATCCAGACTGGACAGTGTCTTGCTTTTCCGGATGATATTTTTGGCCATCCCCCGAAACAGCGTACGCATCATATAGAAAGAAATAATGACGCCCACTGTCTCTGCCAGCCAGGAAATAATGACTCCCCAAAACAGCCCGAAAATCAGGCCGTTTGCCGCAGAAATAAAGATTGACGGTAAAAATCCCACAATATTGATGACCACATCAATAAAAAAGCTCATAAAGGCTGCATAAACCCCAAAGCTTTTCAGATAGGCGATCGTTCCCTCAAAATTTCCATCCCGAGACAGCTGATACACCGTGGGATAAAAAGTCGGGTCCAGCCAATGAATGGAAAATAAAACAAGAATCAGAAGCCCCAGCAGGAGTAAGCGGAAACGCTGTTCTCCTTTTTCATTCCAATCTTTTCTCATCCATGAATGACCTCGAATCAATCAATGATGGAATCAGCATATCCTGCAATTTCTTCGGCCATATTCTCCCGATCTACGGTCTCAGAAAATCTGACCGGACAGGTTTCCAGCGCGCCCAGCTGATCCGGAATCTCCATTCCCGTCTTATCCCGAATCATCCGAAGCGTATCGTAGGCATTCTCTTTCGGCTCCAGCCCCAGCGCCTTTGCGGTGATGCCCGGGAATTTGTAGGGATGTGCCGTTGAAATGATAACCGTATGGCCGGGAAGCTTTCCCTGTTCCTTTTTCTTCTCATAAACAGAATAAGCTACTGCTGTATGGGGATCCATAAGGTATCCCTTCTCCCGGTACAGCACTTCCATAGCCTTTTCCATTTCCTCCGGAGACGCCCAGCCGCCTTCCATTTCTGCGGAAATCTTTTCCCGCACTGCAGGGGAAACGCTGTAGATTCCCTTTTCCTTCAGCTCCTGCATGCTCTCTGCCGTTTCTTCTGCAGAGCCGGTCATGAAGTACAGGAACCGTTCAAAGTTCGAAGAAATCAGGATATCCATGGACGGCGCCTCCGTCAGGTAAAATTCCCGGCGGATATCATAAGTTCCTGTTTCAAAAAAGTCGGCAAGCACCTTATTCTTATTGGAAGCACAAATCAGTCTGCCGATCGGCACACCTGCCTTTTTTGCCATCCACGCTGCCAGAATATTCCCGAAATTTCCCGTCGGCACAGCCACATGGAACGATTCTCCTTCCCGGATGGTATGATTCCGCAGAAGAGAAAGCCATATCCACACATAATACACCACCTGAGGCAGCAGGCGCCCGATATTGATGGAATTGGCGCTGGAAAACAGAACTCCCTTTTCCTCACAGCGCTTACGGAGCTCACTGCCGAAGACCTGCTTCAAAGTTCCCTGTGCATCATCAAAATTTCCGTGAATGCCGAGGACCTTTACATTCTTTCCCGGCTGCTTCTGCATTTGATCCTTCTGAAGCGGGCTGACCCCGTCGGAGGGATAAAATACCATGATATGAATTCCCGGCACATCCCGGAAGCCTTCCAGAGCGGCCTTGCCCGTATCGCCGGAAGTGGCCGTGAGGATCAGGATTTCCTTCCCCTTCTCCTGCGTTCCGCCTGCATAGACAAGGAGATGAGGAAACAGCGACAGCGCCAGATCCTTAAAAGCACAGGTCCGGCCGTGAAACATCTCTGCCATGGACAGCTCATCGGAAATCTTCTTCACCGGAACGATTTCTTCCGTCTCAAAGGTTCCCGTATACGCCGCATGCGTCAGCTTCCGCAGATCCTCTTCGGGAATATCTGTCAGATAACAGGAAAGAACTTTTGCGGCCAGTTCCTCATAGGAAAGAGCCAAAAGATCTTCTGCCTTCAGGAATCCCTCCGGCAGCTTTTCCGGTACATACAGTCCGCCGTCGCCGGCAAGCCCCTTCACAAGAGCTTCCGCTGCGGATACTGTTTCGCCGCTTCTCGTACTTCTGTATTTCATGGAACACCTCCGATAATTTTAACTGCATTTATTTCATTTTAACATAAATATTCTTCTTTCTATACACGTTCCCCCGTATAAAATTCCCTTTCAAATCGAAATTCATTTGCAAATCCCGAAAGCGGACGCTGAATCCCGCCGGCTGCAGATCTGCTCTGTCTATTTCCCCAGAAAGCATCTTCCGCTCTGCCTATCCGGCCCATCAGAAAGTATGCCGCCCGAATCAGCCTTTGCCAAACTTTGTAAAACAAAAACCCCGGTTCTCTGCAGAACCGGGGAAAATTCCTGGTGGATCATCAGGGGTTCGAACCCCGGACACCCTGATTAAGAGTCAGGTGCTCTACCAACTGAGCTAATGATCCGTCAACGAAAGTTATTATACCATACTTTCTGTGATTTGCAAGTCTTTTCACAAAAGTTTTTCGTTTTTTCTCAAATTTTCATTTTCTGATTTTTCCGGAGATGCCAATCTCTTCCCGGATAAAAAAATCTCCCTTCCGGGAGATTTTCAGCAAGTGCCTTATTTCAGATGATGGCTTCCTCTTTCCGTAATCGGAACACCGGCTTTGCAGAGCGGGCATTCTTCCGGCTTATAGGTCGGAACGGTCAGGTGGAGCAGCGGATATACCTTTTCTGCAGGTACGCCAAAATCAGCTGTACCGCCGGAACGGTCTACAAAGAGGCCGATCCCCACAATGTCGCCCTTGGCTTCATTGACTACATCAACGACTTCCTTAATAGAGCCGCCGGTGGTCACAATATCTTCTACAATGAGAACCTTTTCGCCGGGAGCGATTTTGAATCCTCTTCTGAGAGTCATTTTTCCGTTTTCACGTTCGGTGAAGATAGAACGAACGCCGAGAAGACGGGCGGTTACCTGAGAAAGGATAATTCCTCCCGTAGCCGGTCCGATGACTGTTTCGATCCCCTTATCCTTGAAATGTTCTGCAAACTGTTCACACAGTTTTTCCGTATATTCCGGATGCTGGAGGACATTGAACTTTTCCACATAGAGAGGGCTGTGCAGTCCGCTGGTCAGGAGAAAATGACCTTCCAGAATCGCTTTGGTTTCCCGCAATAAGGTTTCTACTTCTTTTTCATTCATCATGCATTCTCCTTTATTTCTTTTAAAATCAGTCTGGCTGCCGCGCAGGGATCAACGGCCTGCGTAATCGGACGGCCGATGACCAGGACAGAGGAACCGTTTTTGAAAGCCTGAGACGGCGTAGCAATACGCTTCTGGTCATCTGTCTGAGCAAAGGAAGGACGAATCCCCGGCG
Source organism: uncultured Dialister sp. (assembly GCA_900557365.1). Next base: position 158,794 of record UPXR01000001.1, read on the forward strand.
TACAGATCAGGAAATCATCTCCTGCTGCCTTGCGGATAAAAGAAGCTTCCTTCGGAGAAGCAACCACTCCGTCCACACCGGAATCTTTTGCCAGTTTTGCCAGATCCAGTACATGCTCCTCAATGGGAAGATGTCCTCCCACTTCCTGCCATCCCTGATCGTCAAAGCTGGTCAGTACTGTTACAGCCAGAATCTTGGGACGTTCCACGCCCAGTTCGTCAGCCGTGATTTTTGCATACCGGGCTGCTGCCTGCATCATAGCCCTGCCGCCACCGGCATGAACCGTGATAAGGTTCACACCCAGACGGGTGACGGAAGCCACACTGTGTCCCACCGTATTGGGAATATCGTGAAGCTTCAGGTCAAGGAATACTTTCTTTCCATGCTCTTTCAGATAATGAATGGTTTCACTGCCGGCGCTGTAGTACAGTTCCATACCTACCTTGTAGAAGGAAACAAGATCCCCCAATTCATCCACAAGAGCCTTCATCTTGTCAAAGGAATCCACATCCAGAGCTACAATCAGTCTGTCATCCGCTTCGTAAATTTCCTGATCTTCTGCCATATCCGCTCTCCTTTTCCATCACAAATGTGTTTTGGTTATTATACCATTTTTATGATTGCTTCCGCATGAAAAATCTTATTTTTCCGCCGCATTGGCCGCTTCCCGGATCATATGCATGGTCACGGAATTGAAATCGACAGGGGTATCCAGCGTCTTCACTTCCTTGAAGCCCACGCCCAGCTTGCCGGTATAGTAGCCGACAGCTTCTCCTTTTGCATTGATCTTCGCTGCATAAATAGTTTTATCATCTCCTACGCCGACCAGACGGTAAGCCCCGGGAGGAGAAATGATGCGCCACGAGCTGTCATCTCCGTTAAAGGTATACATGATGCCCTTGCGGCTGTCATCATAGAACAGGCGGTCACTGTCATAATAAACAGCAATCTTTCCGATATTGGCTGTCTGTACATAAATACGCCGCGTATCATAGTTCGCATCGGTACGATAGATCCGGTACAGCCCCTTGCCGACTTCCATTTTCATATAAACTGCATTGGTTGCTGTGGAATAAGCCACATCTACAATCTTTGCATTTTTCGGCAGATCCCGGATAGGAGCATCCGATTCATGGGTTGTGCCTTCCGGATTGTACCGTGCAAGAGTAACATCCCACTGTCCGCCCTTCCAATGGATCGGATACATCGCAATCAGCGCCAGATTCCGGTCCGGCATCCATTCAAAGAAAGAAACCCCCTGATTTTTCAGGTCCACTTTCTGCGGATTGGACAGGTCATCTGCCTTGTAAATGGTTACGGAATCCGCTTTGACATCGGCCATATAGCTGTAGTCATACGAATAATAGGCTTTCCCCTGTACTTTGATCTTGGAATAGATCTTTTGCGCTTCCTCCTTCGAAGCCGCCTCCACTCTGTCCTTCATATCGGACATATCATAGTCGCCGACGGAAAGAGGGGCAAAAAGAACCCGATCCATATACAGGTAAGCCCCGGCCTGAAGTCCCGCACCCACAACAAATAAGGTTATGAATTGAGCGATCTTTTTATTCACGCTGGCCTCCTTACTCGACAATGAACGCGGTGGGGATCATTCGCTCGCCCAGGAGATCCGCCGGTTTATTGACAACCTTGCCGTTGTAATACAGGGTGGTCGATGAACCGCCGTCCAGATTGGCTGCGATATAGGCCCCATTTTCATACATGATATTCTGCGAATCCACCAGAGTGGCGCCGATGCTGTAGCCCGGCTGGCGTCCGTCAATAACCAGGAAAAGGATGGTTCCGTCTTTTTTCTGTCCGATAGCGGACCGGGGAGAAATTCCCCATCCTCCGTCGCCGCTGGTGATAACTTTTTCTCCGTTGATGATCAGCGGCGGTCCGAAGGTCAGACCTTCCACAGCACCGAGCTCACTCAGCTGCTGCTTATTGTAATTGCCTGCAATCAGATTGCCGCTCTTGGTAATTCCGACAAAATCCACTTTTTCCTGATTGCCTACCTGCTGACCCAGAAGGTATTTCCCCTCATGGATGATAAATCCATAGGGAAGACGGCCCGTACCGGTCCCGTTCGGATCATAGAAGCCGCCGCCGTTGATGGCTGCCACGGCATTATTCTTCTTTGCGATGCTGCTGGTGGTATCTCCCTTTTCATTGATATCCTCTGCAGTTGCCACTTTGACCCGCATCGGATTCGGGATTTCCAGAAGATAACCCACAAAACGGGAGGTTTCGATTTTCTTCAGAGACAGAGTGCTGTCTGTCCGGGGTTTGAAGGAAAAGACCTTCTGCGTGTCGGTTGTTTTCACGACCCCCAGAATCTGATTCAGTTCCTCCTGGCTGTACAGCCAGGTAATGTACTGCGGATGGCGGGACCGCATGATGGCCCCCACCACTGCCCGCTTCAGATTGCTGAACGGTCCGAAAAGGACCACAATCGGGCTGGTCACGATGAAGAAAACCAAAGTCATGACCAGAAATTTAAAGATTGTATTGTGAAAAATGCGTTTCATTCTTTCTCCTGCAGGATAGGACATATGTCCTGGAATCAATCATGACCGGAATCAGAGCGGAGCATAGTCATCTTTATTGAGCCGTTCTGCAAAACGGGCCAGGGAAACATTGTTGCCGATATACACCCGTTTCAGGTCATAGGGATAGCTTCCCACATGAACCCGTCCGGCGTCAGTCGTCACCGCCATCTTAATGCCTGCCTTTTTGCAGATATCCACAACCTCATCATCATAATCACCGTAAGGGTAGCACAGCCATGGATTGTCAATCCCGAGCCAGTACTTCAGTGCCTGATTGGCTCCGACAATTTCCTTTTCCTTTTCCTCCCGGGTTGCCAGATTATGGAGCTTCGGATGAGACAGCGTATGACTGGAAATCGTGACAGTATGACTGTCTGCCATTTCCTTCAGCTGATCCCAGGTCATACGGTTTTTCTGATTTCCCACATCATCGGTGATTACAAACAGCGTCCAGGGATAACCGTATTCCTTCATGAGCGGATAAACCACGGTATAACTGTCCAGGTATCCGTCATCAAAAGTAATACATACCGGTTTTTCCGGAAGAGGTGCTCCCTTGGTCACATAATCATAAAGCTCCTCCAGAGTGATCGGATGATAGCCGTGATCCCGGAGGTAATTCATCTGCAGCCGCAGATTGTCTTCCGACATGATTGCCGCATTGTCCTGTGCGTCTCCGATCATATGATACATCAAAACGGAAACACCTTCAGGCACACTGTATTTCACATTCTTCGAACGGTGAACAACTGCCACCCCCGGCTTCAGTGAAGGATCGGCTGCTGCCGCCTGTGCGGATACCGCAGCGGGAGCTGATCCCGCATTTTTCGATACCGTCCCGGAGGTTCCGCATCCGGAAAGAAACAGGACAGAGGCAGCAAACAGACTCCCTGCTGTCAAAGCCTTTTTCTTTCCCCAGTTTATTTTAAAATGCAATTCAGATCCTCTTTCCCGTGAAACAGAAAAATTGATACATACATTGCTTATTTTACTACGAATTGTGACGAAAATAAAATAAATTTTTGCCATACCGCTTCCCGGCCTGCTGCCCGCAAATGCTTCTTTTCTATGATTCCCTTCCTTTTTTATATTTATATAATGCTCCGGCAGATGTTATAATGAATGGTATCTTTCAGAATGTAGTAAGGGGAAACCGGCCGTATCTCCGATCTGCCGCTCCCGTTCTGTTCAAATACGATAGAAAGGACTTTTTATGAAAAAATGGATTCACCTGTTCTGTATATTCCTGGTCCTGCTTCTTTTGCCGTTCGGAGCTTCTTCCCAGGCAAAAAGCTCCCAGGTAACCGACCTTCGATGGACCGCCCGGAATGACGGCGATCCGCCTTTTATCCGCATCGCCATGGATCTGTCTTCCGCCGTGCATGCCGAAGCTGCCATGGACAGCTCCGGAAAGAACTTTGAAGTTGTTCTGAAAAATACCACGCTGGGGAATGTAGAGCACCAGTACAATATGGATCCCCGGGCGGTTTCCTTCGCCACGCTTTCCGAAAGGGACGGCCATACCTATCTGGATGTTGCACTGACCAAATCCCAGAAAATCAATGATATCCGCGTATTTGCCCTCCGCCCGGATGCAAAACTGGATACCCCTCACCGTCTGGTGGTCGATATCCCCATTCCCGGTGCCAAGCAGACCTATAAAAAGCCTGCTGCAGCAGACAAACCTTCCGAAAAAGTTTCCGCTCCTTCCTCCAACGGAAAGGGCGTCCTGAAAGGAAAAGTCATCTGCATTGATCCGGGTCACGGCGGCACCGACGTAGGCGCTGTCGGACGGGTAGGCAATAAAGATGTTTATGAAAAGGATATTACCCTTTCCATCGCTCTTCCTCTCCGGGACCTCCTTACAAAAGCCGGAGCCAAGGTGGTCATGACCCGCTCCACGGACAAGGATGTCTACGGACCGTGGGCGGATTCCGTACCGGAACTGCAGGCACGATGCGATATTGCCAATGAAGCGCATGCCAATGCATTTATTTCCATTCACATCGACTCCTTTGCCAATCCGTCCGTTGACGGAACTACGGCTTATTACAATGCCAAGAGTTCCCAGGATCTGCTTCTTGCGCAGATGCTTCACCAGGCTACGCTGAATTCCCTGTATATCCCCGACCGCGGCGTAAAGTCCAATGATTTTTATGTCAATGTACATACGGCGATGCCGTCCGTACTCATGGAAATGGGCTTCATTACCAATAACCACAGAGCCAAAATGCTGACCAGCAACTGGGCTCCGAAAAGCATTGCAAAGAGTCTTTTCAACGGAATCGTCAATTACTTTGCTGCCATTGAGTAAGGAGGCACCATGAAAAAGTATTATGCACTTGCGGCCGTTCTCCTGATCGGCCTTTCCCTGTCAGGCTGTTCTTCGCCTTCCGATACGGTTTCCTCTTCACCGATTGCTCCGAAGGCGTCTTCTGCGGCAGTCCCTGCTCAGCAGGAATCCCGCATGACCTTTTACAAAGCATCTGCAGACGGACTCCGCGTCATTCCTGTCACGGTTTCCGTAAAAGCAGGAAGCCGGACCCCGCAGAATGCGCTGGCAGAAATGATCCGCACCGACAGGCATGAAAAATATCCACTTCTCCCGGCCGGGTTGACCGTCAAAAGTGTCACTGTGGAAAACGGGACTGCCTTTGCCGATTTTTCCGAGGAACTCAATCAGCTGAAAAGCGGAACCGAGCAGACCCTCTTTGTCGCCATGACCGTCAATACCCTGACGGAATTTCCGAATATTCAGCAGGTCCGGTTCACTGCCGGGGGAAAGCCTCCCAAATTCCAGCTGGATATGCAGAAGGACTATAAAAGGGACGAAGCTTACATTCAGAAATAATATCAAAAGGACGGGTTTCCCGCCCTTTTATTGTGTCCGGAATCGGAATTTCCGCCGTTCAAAAGCACAAAAAAGGAGGCCGTCATGACCTCCTTTTGTATTTCTGCAGAATGTCTCTTTTATTTCTTTACAATCACAGACAATTCCCCTTCCGCAAAGGCCTGCGGATAGGAAAACTCCCTGGTTTCGTCCCGGAAAGCCACATTCAGCTTTCCATTTCCGATTTCCGTAATCGTGCCTTCTCCGTACCGGGGAGAAACGACCAGACTTCCCTCTTCCAGGGTGAAATACTGCGTATTCCCTCTTCTCTCTTCATGGACTGCATGCGGAACCGGCTTTGCTGCCTTTCTGGCAGCCGGTTTTCCTGCTCCGGCCGGGACGGTATACGTTCTGCCCTTTCCCTTCGGCTTTTCTGCCTTGTTCTTTTCCCGGTTCGGGAATGCAGAGCGCTTCAGTTCCGGCGTCAGCCCCAGAGGATACATGATGGTTTCCCCGGTCTTTTCATAGGTGATATAAATGCGTGTATTTTCACCGACCCGCGTCACGGTTCCCTTCCCCAGAACAGGATCCGTGACTTCCAAACCGATATGAATACCGCCCTTTTCTTCTTTTTTCTCTTCTCTTTTTTCTTCCTTTACATCAAAGGTGAAGACTCTCTTTTCAAACGGCTTTCCCCGATGCTGTCCTTCCTGCACCTTCTTCCCCGCTGCAAAGGGCTTCTTTCTGGGAATGATTTTTTCAATATCACCGAATGCAACAGTAATTCCTTCCGGTGTTACTTTACGGACAATGCCGACTCCTTCCTTTGCATCGATGTATTCCACACCCGGCTCCAGCTTTTTCCTGAAATTTCCGCTTTTCGGCCCCTTGTGAAAAGGCCCCTTATGAAATCCCTTTTTTGAAAAGTTCTTTTTGCCAAAGTTTTTGCTGTCTTTCTTTTCCATGCCTTACTCCCGGTTTTCTTTAAAATTCAATGCAGTCCCGCTCAATCATAGCGTTTTTCCTTAAGCCTCCGGTCCAGATCTCTTTTGGCTGCCTTTGCCGCCATATCCTGCCTTTTGTCATAGAGTTTCTTGCCTGTGGCCAGACCGATTTCGACCTTGACTTTACCATGTTTAAAATACATTTTCAAGGGAATGAGAGTATACCCCTTCGTTTTCATTTTCCCCTCGATTTTTCGGATTTCCTCCCGATGGAGCAGGAGCTTCCGTGTCCGAAGCGGATCATGATTGAAAATATTTCCCTGCTCATAAGGACTGATATGGGCATTCCACAAAAAAACTTCCCCGCCGGACAGCTTGGCAAAACTGTCCCGCAGATTGGCCTTTCCCGCCCGGATGGATTTTACCTCTGTACCGGTCAGAGCGATTCCGCATTCATAGGTATCATAAATGAAATAGTTGTGATAAGCCTGCCTGTTGGAAACTACCGGCAGCGATCGTTTACTGGTATCCATTCCTTACTTTTTCTTTCCTTTGCTCTGCTTCCTGTTTGTTTTTCTTTTTGCATGCGATTTGGAGCCGCTTCGGGTCTTCTTTTCCAGATTCAGCGGAGAATGGATCTCGCCCATAATGAAGTCCACTTCTTTCTTTTCCTTATCCGCCCGAACCAGCGTTACCTGGAGGGGCATGCCCATAGCATAGGTTTTTCCGGAGAAACGTCCCTGCAGCGTCATGGTATCTTCCTGGTAGATGTACTCATCATCTTCCATGGTATCGATGTGAATCAGTCCTTCCACACCGTTGTCCAGTCCGACAAAAATTCCAAACCGGGTGATGCCGGTAATCCGTGCCTCAAAAGGTTCTCCTACAAACGGCACCATATACTCGGTCATCTTGAGATCGGTTACATCCCGCTCTGTCTGCGTCGCATTCTGTTCCGCCTCGGAGCAGTGATCGGCTGCGCGCACCAGGAATTCCGTCTGCCGCTTCCATTCCGCCTTCGTCAATTCTTCCGAAAGTGCCTGACGAATCAGACGATGGACCATCAAATCCGGATACCGGCGGATCGGAGAGGTAAAATGGGTATAGCATTCACTGGCAATCCCGAAATGTCCGTTATTTTCCGTACTGTAGCAGGCCTGCGGCAGAGAACGGAGAGTCATCACCTGGATAACCGCTTCAATGTCCTGTCCCTTTACTTCCTCCAGAAGTTTCTGGATATCCTTCGGTTCCGGATCCTTCGGAATCTGAATGGGAAGACCCATAATCATGATCAGCCGCTTTAAAGCATTCAGTTTTTCCTCATCGGGATGGTCATGGACACGGTACACCGAGGTGTTCCCTGTATCCCGCAGGAAACGGGCTACCGTTTCATTGGCAGCAATCATCGCATCCTCGATCATCATTTCCGCTTCTCCGCGCATTCTCTTTTCAATGCGGAGCGGCTTGCCTTCTTCATCCAGAATGACCTTGTATTCCGGGAAATCAAAATCAAGAGCGCCTCTCTTTGTCCGGTTCTTCCGCAGTGCATCCGCACAGGCCTTCAGATCCCGCAGCATAGGCAGATGAATCCGCAGATCATCGGAAGCCACATCTTCCTTGAATGCCTGGTTGATTTCCGCATAATTGCAGCGCCGTGCCACCCGAACTACAGAAGGCGTAATCCTTTCTTTCTTCACCGTTCCGTCAGGCGCCACATCCATGATGCAGGACATGGCATACCGATCCTCGTCATGGTTCAGACTGCAAAGATCATTGGACAGCTGGAAAGGCAGCATGGGAATGACCCGGTCTGCCAGGTACACACTGGTTCCTCTCCGGTAAGCCTCCTTGTCCAGAAGCGTTCCTCTCCGTACATAGCGGGATACATCGGCAATATGGACTCCCAGCTCAAAGTGGCCGTTTTCTTTCCGGATGCAGTATACCGCATCGTCCAGATCCTTTGAATCCGCCCCGTCAATGGTTACAATCGGCTGATCCCGGAAATCCGCCACACCTTCTCCCGGATGAATATCCCGGGACAAGTGATTTGCTTCTTCCATCAGTTCGTCAGAGAATACATGGGGCAGCTTATGCTGAGCAATAATGATGTCAATATCCACACCCTTGTCGCCTTCATAGCCGATCAGTTCAGTAACTTTCCCCTTTGCATCGGTCCACTCTCCCGGCCATTCCGTGACTTCCGCCACGACCCGGGCGCCGGTTACTGCATCCATTTCCTGTCCTTCGGGAATCTGGATCACCATATTGATTTTTTCATCAACAGGAATTGCCTCTCCGCCGTCCCGTGTCATTTCATAGGTACATACAAAAGAAGTATCCGCTCTTTCCACCACGCGGATAATCTTTCCTTCCGTACTGTGGCGGCCGGTACGGCTCTTCATCGTCTTTACCTCAACGGTATCATTGTTTACCGCATTCAGACGATCCGCCTCCGCAATATATATATCCTCATGCTCGTCATCGGTCAAAAGAAAGCCGAACCGTGTTCCGTAGGACTTGTAAACGCCCTGCAGAATGACGCCCGGTTTATAGCTGAGTAATTTCTTTTCCTGTTCCATTCACGTCTCCTGTTTTCCTTTACCTGCCCGGAGAATCCCTTTTCTGTCCGTTCTTTCTCATTATACAACGGAGGCAGAGAAGTATCACCTTTATAAAAAGGAACAAAAAAAAGCTTGCCCACGCAAGCTTTTTTGTTCTCTTAAAATGTATTCATATACCGGCCGAGAACCAAACAAAGCACCGCAAAAATAATTCCGAAAATAACGGTAAATTTGGAAAGCACTGCGTCCTTGCCTCTTGTACGGCCTCCTGCCATGGCTTCCGCACCGCCGCCGATTGACGATCCCATACCGGGCTGCTTGGATTCCTGTGCAACCACTACGACAATCAGTAAAATAGAAACAAGCATCGTCAATCCAACCAAAAAATACTTCACGGGTAAATCCTCCTCTGCATCCGCCTTCCTTCCGGCGGACCGGTCTGTTCTTAAATAAAACCAATATTAACCTATATTTTATACTAATTAAATACGAGGGTCAACCGATAAACAGGAAAAGGAGAAAATTATTTTTTCCCTCTGAGCCGGTCCAGCTTCTCCGCTACGGAATCGGGAATGGCCCGTCCGATTTCACTCCGCAGATTGGCCCGGTTATTGGTTTTGATGAAATGGCTCTGCCTTGCCTTATCCTCCGAAACCGAACGCATCAGATCTCCTACAGCCACGCGGTAGGCTCCGTTTCCCAGAATCTGATTCTGCTCCGGCCCGTCGGAGGTGACTACATAAATGGAGCGGTATTCCTCTCTCCGCAGATAGGACTCCTTCTCGATATAGCTGTCTGCCGTCATTCTTGCCGGGGTGAAGATGACCGTAAAGGTATCGGACAGTCTTTCCTCCTTTACTTTTATGGATTTCCCCTGCCCGTCAAATACGATAATCACTTCAATATTGTTGTGGGCCCCGTAATCCTGCATCAGGTCAATCAGTTTCTTCCGGGAGGATTCCAGATCCGTCCGGTCAAACATTTCCGGTTCCCAGAATATGACATTGTATCCGTCTACCAGATAAAGATCCCTCATGATCAGCTCCTCTGTTTCATCGCCTCATAAATCAGGAGGGCCGCCGCGACAGAAACATTCAGGGAAGAAATATGCCCTTTCATGGGAATCCGCACGCAGAAATCGCACTGCTTCCTGGTGAGCGGCGAAACGCCTTTCCCTTCCGCACCCATGACGATCACCAGCGGTCCCTTCAGATTGGCTTCATAATACAGACTGTCCCCATCCATATCGGCGCCGACGATCCAGAAGCCTCTGTCCTTCAGCCGGTCCAGTGTCTGCCGGATATTGCCGGTCTGGCAGACCGGAAGATAGGCAAAGGCGCCGGCAGCGGTCTTCATGGCTGCGGCCGTAACGGGAGGGCTTTTGTGTTTCGGAAGGAGAACCGCCGCAGCACCGGCACATTCCGCCGTACGCACGATGGCTCCCAGATTCCGTACATCCTCCAGACCGTCCAGAAGAACCAGCACCGGGTCCTTTCCCTCCCAACGGTCCAGAACCTCGTCCAGATCCGCAAATTCATAAGGCTTCAGATAAGCGGCGACTCCCTGATGGGCAACTCCGCCGGACAGGCGGTCCAGCGTCTCTCCGTCCACTTCCTCGACGGGAACCGAGCGGAGAGCTGCCTCTGCCAGAATAGCCCGGAGCCGGTCATCCTTCTGTCCCTTCTTCGTCAGCACTTTCAGACCTGCATCGGCCTTCAGAAATTCCAGTACGCTGTTCCGTCCGCAGATCAGAGAGCTGTCCGGCCGGTTCTCCCGATTTCCGGAAAAAGACGGTTTGCCTTTTCTGTTCTTCGGTGCCTCCTTCCGGGTCCGTCCGGAAAAGGACTCGTTCATCTTTTTATGATTCATGGCTCATTTCTCCTGCAATGAAATACAGACTCCGCCGCAGAATGAAATCCAGCCGTTCCTCCTGCCCGGACAGATAAAGATAGCCCAGAAGCGCTTCAAAAGCAGTAGACTCCCGGTATTCCTCCACCGTAGCGCTCTTCGGCACGCTGGAATGGGTATTTCTTGCCCGTTTGCAGACCTTCCTTTCCCTTTCAGACAGCAGGTCCAGCAGTTCGAAAAGGATCCGGCTCTGCCACTTTGCCGATACGATTTCCGATGCCAGGGAATGCAGGATCTGCACCTGATAGATGCCTGTATCAATCAAGACCTTCCGTATATAGGAAGACCATTTCACATCCCCCATGTAAGCCAGCGTAAGCGCGTCCATGGAAAAAACCTCCTGCTCCGACAGAGTCGGAGCGCCTTTCCCGAGCTTCCGCAGCATCTGCTTTTTCAGAAAAAGTACTCTCTTAAACTCCACGTTTCTTCCACCTTGCTCCTGTAGGCGTATCTTCGATCACAATTCCGATTTCCCCGAGTTTATCCCGGATTTCATCAGCCAGACCGTACTGCTTTGCCTTCCGGGCCGACTGCCGAACTGCCAGGATGACTTCCATCAGATCATTGTAATCCTTATCATCATAGGCTTCCTGCTTTTTCCATTCTTTTTCCAGGATTCCCAGGATATCCAGAATGGTCTTGAAAGCCTTTCCTGCCTTTTCCCAGGCTGCCTTATCGAAAGCAAGCCCGTTGTGAACGGCATTGTAGTACACATTAATAGCCTTGGCGATTTCGAACATGGCTCCCGTAGCCAGCCCCGTATTGAAGTCGTCATCCATAGCTTCCCGGAAAACCCGTTCCGCTTTGTCTGCTGCTTCTGCCAGTGCTTTCGATTCTTCCGTTTCCGCTGCTTCATCCCGTCCGGAGAGCTCCTTCACGCGGGCAATTACATCTTTCAGCTTTTCCATGTTCTTTTCCGCTTCTTCCAGACGGTCATCGGAGAAATCCAGCGGGCTTCTGTAATGCGTGGACAGGAGGAAATAGCGGAGTGCATCTCCGGAATATTTCTCCAGTACATCCTTTACAAGGAAGAAGTTGTTCAGAGATTTGCTCATCTTTTCGGAATTGATGGTGATAAATCCGTTATGCAGCCAGTAGTTGACGAAATGATGTCCTGTGCAGCCTTCAGACTGAGCGATTTCATTTTCATGATGCGGGAAAATCAGGTCGGAACCGCCGCCGTGGAAATCCAGTGTATCACCCAGGTAATGGGTGGACATGGCAGAGCATTCGATATGCCAGCCCGGACGGCCCTTGCCCCACGGGCTTTCCCAGAAGGGTTCACCCGGCTTAGCCGCTTTCCACAGAGCAAAATCTCCGGGATTACGCTTTTCGTCATTGACCGCAATGCGGGCACCGGCCAGCATATCTTCTATCTTGCGGCCGGAAAGATGTCCGTAATCCGCAAAGGTGGAAATATCGTAATACACATCTCCGCCCAATACATAGGCATGCCCGTTTTCTATAAGTTTTTCCACCATATGGATGATATCCTGCATATGGTCGGATACGCGGGGATATACATCGGCCCGCAGCACATGAAGCGCATCCATGACTTCAAAATAGGCATCAATATACCGGTCGGAAATGGTCTTCCAGTCGCTTCCCTCCGCATTGGCCTTGTTGATGATCTTATCATCCACATCGGTAAAGTTCTGTACAAATGTCACCTGATATCCTGCATAGGAAAGATAGCGGCGGATAACATCCCAGGTTACAGCCGGACGGGCATTCCCGATATGGGAATGGTTGTACGGCGTAATCCCGCATACATAAATTTTCACTTTCCCCGGTTCAATCGGTTTGAATATTTCTTTCTGTTTTGTCAACGTATTGTAGACTTTAATTTCTTCCATAATTTTTTCCTCCCTGTAAAATTCTGCAGACTCAGATTTCTTTTTTATCGGGAATTTTCAATTCCATAGAAAAAGCCCCCGCCTCACAGAGACGGTGGCCCGCTATTCCACTCTGTCAGCAAAAGCCGCTGCTGTTTTTATCGCAAACATACGGAAAAAGATACTTGGTTCCCCTTTTCAGCTCCCGAAGGCATTTCTCCATATCGTTCCCGGCTGCTTGCACCTCCCGCAGCCTCTCTGCAGAGACAGATGATGAATACTTCTTTCGGTCATAGCCCGTATGATATTTTCAAAATAAGCATCCTCAGCTGACCTGGCTTTTGACCCCACACTCGCCTGCTGGAGCTTTTGCTACCCGGTGTCTTCCTCTCACGACTCACCCTCTCGGGATCCGTATCGGTCCCGGCAGGACTTACTTCTAAACCGCACCATGCTCAGCAGAAATTTTTTCTGCGTTACGTGGATCGTTTCGGCTGCGACTGCCATCGACTTTCAGCCACAGACCTGATGATGCTTATTAAATTATTATAGATTCAAAATCGATGTGCTGTCAATCCCGGCAGGGCATGGATTTTTTCTCCCTTTCCGCATCGGTCTGCCGCAGGGCAGAATCCGCATTCTTCCCATGCCGGATTTCTTTTTTCCGCTGTCCTGTCAGATTTCCGTCAGCCCCCGAACGGCTTTATCCAGCACCTTTCCGATGCTTTCCCGGAAAACAAGATCGCATTCCTCATCCCGTTCCGTCGGATCCCGATTGATCATCACCTTTGCATCACCGCCGAAATACCGGACCATGCCCGCCGCAGGATAAACCACCAGACTGGTTCCGCCGATAATCAGGAGATCTGCCTGAGAAATCGCTGTTGCCGCATCGTCGATAACATCCATATCCAGTGCTTCCTCATAAAGAATAATATCCGGCCGCAGCATTCCGCCGCAGCAGGGACAGTGAGGAATCGTTTCCTTCTGCGCCAGAAAATCATCAAGAGAAATGCTCTTTCCGCAGTCCAGACAGGTATTCGTCAGGGATGTCCCATGCAGCTCGATTACATTCCGGCTGCCGGCCTTCTGATGCAGCCCGTCAATATTCTGCGTAACCACCGCAGTAAGCTTTCCCATCCGTTCCAGGGCGGCCAGCACTTCGTGCGCCTTATTGGGCTTTGCTGCCGCAATTCCTTCTGCCATTTTCCGGTACATTTCAAAGAATTCCCGGGGATGCTCCTCAAAGAAATGATGAGACAGCATTTCCTCCGGCGTCCAGCTCCAATCGGTTTTCTTCCGGTACAGCCCGTCCTTCCCGCGGAAATCGGGAATCCTTGACTCCGTGGACACACCGGCCCCGCCGAAAAAGACAATGCGGTGATGATTCCGCAGAAGCTCTGTCAGCTTTCTGATATTCTCCATGATAAGACCTCCTTTCTGCTTTCATTGTATCATTTCCTGCTCGGGGAAGCCGCTGCTTCTCCCATTGACAGGGAGAAAAAATCGTTTTATTTTAAGAGAATAATGCATTATCAGTAAATCAACGGAGGGATTGCAATGAGTCAGCTTACACTTGCCAGAGCAAAGGAAATTTTACAGAAAACCACGACAGAACATCATTTATTCACCCATGCTGCCGCCGTCAGCGCCGCTATGGGTGCCATGGCAGATTATTTCCATCAGGATAAGGATCATTGGGAAGCCATCGGATACCTTCATGATGTAGACTATGAAAAATTCCCGCAGGAGCACTGCCGCCATGTACGGGAAATCCTGGCTCCGGAAAATGTCGACGAAGAAGACATCCGGACCATTATTTCCCACGGCTGGGGACTCTGCACCGATGAAGCCAAACCGGAAACAGACATCGAAAAGAGCCTGTTTACAGTGGATGAACTCACCGGAGTTGTCATGGCCTATGCTCTTATGCGTCCGGAAGGCATCACGGGAATGGATGTCAAAGGTCTTAAGAAAAAATTCAAGGACAAAAAGTTTGCTGCCGGCTGCAACCGGGATGTCATCAAGCAGGGCTTCGAAATGCTGGGACTTGACGCAGGAACTGTCATGCAGGCCTGCATTGACGGTATGACCGCACACAAGGAAGAACTGGGGCTGAAATAATATTTCCTCATTTTCTGCATCCGGAATCTTCCGGAAAAAATTCCTGTTTAAAAGGACTGTGATTTCTCACAGCCCTTTTTTCTTTCCTTTTTATTTTTCTTCCGCTTTTTCTTCTTCCTTCTTTTCGGTCATGTCGGATTCCATTTTTTTGAAGGCCTCTGTCATCTTGATGCGGCGAATGACACTCTGTCCCGCCTCGCTCTTCAGATAAATCAGTGTCGTCTTCGGCACCATGCGGTATACCGTTTCCCAGTCATCCTCCGCCAGTGCCTTGCGTACGGCAGAGGCCGATACAATCTGAACGCCCTTTTGTTCACGGGGAATTTCCTTCAGCTCCAGCCCGTTTTCCGCAAAGACTTCCTTCATCGCCCGGTTGTAAGCCAGAGTTGTCTGGTCGGTCGGCTCCTGGCCTACAAAGCGGACCGTAATATTCAATGCAGGAGCAATCCTTGTAGCAAAAACGGTGGCATCCAGCTTGGTCTGGGCAGCCAGTTCATCCGTTCCCTTAATGAAATAGGTAGGGAACGTTGCATTGGAGATGATAAAGTCCCCGCCGCTGACGACTTCCACTCCTTTCATATCCCGCACGCCCTGCTTGATCAGAGAGAACCTGTCCGAGAAGGGGAAAATACTCCGGTCTTCCTGCACGGCAAATATAATCACTTCATCGCAGTTGTTGTGCGCATATTCCACAAGAGAACGATGGCCCAGTGTGAAAGGATTGCAGTTCATTACAATAGCCCCTCTGTTCTTGCCTTCCCCGGTTCCCAGGATGGACTGCACTCTTTTCAGATAATCCTCCAGGGTATCCGTGCCCTTCTCCAGGAGCGCCGCATACGGTTCTGCTACTGCTACACAGCTGAAGCCCATATGTTCAAAGACCGGAACATTCTTCGGTTTCGTAAAAATCTGATTTCCCGTAATCCCCCGCCGGTGGGATTCTCCCAGAAGATTCCGGATAATGCGGCGGGTCAGCCCCTTTTTCTGATACGCCGAGCTGATGGCAATGTCTCTCATGACCCGTCCGCCCAGAGAACCGGTTGCAATGAGCTTCCCGTCATCAAAAAGGCCCATGGTATAATCGATATTTCCGGTAAAGGTCAGATCAAACCCCTTCAGAAATTCGATGACTTTGGCTTTTTCCTCCGGATCCGTCAAAAAAATTTCACGTTCTGTAATCATATTCCCGCCTTCCTTTCTTCAGCTGAAAGCAGCGACTCTGACAAATCTTAAACTCTGCAAAGAATACTTTCTGCATTTTCATTATAACAAAGTCAAAAATCCCGCTCAATAGATTTATAATAAATAATCATCAAATTATGATAAATTATCATAAAAAGTCTGTAAAATCATCCGAATAAAAAAGACAGGATTTTCTCCTGTCTCTTTTTGCTTTATTTTTTTTCCGTTTTTTCTGTCTTTTCTTCGGCAGCTGCTTCCGCTTCCATTTTCCGGATGCAGCGGATGGCTTCGCCCAGAATATACAGAGAACCGCAGATAATCACCACGTCCTTTTCACCGGCTGCCTTTGATGCATCCTCTATGGCCTGTCCTACAGAAGATTCTGCCTTGAAGTCCACCTTCAGCTTCTGGTCTTCAATGAGCTTTCCGATTTCTTCCGCTTTTCTGCTTCTCGGGGTAGGCGCTTCGCAGGCAAAGACCATATCATCCTTGCGCATCAGCAGCTGAATGACAGTTTCCGTATCCTTGTCGGCCAGAGAAGTGAAAACAAAGATTCTTCTCCGATCCGGATATTGTTCTTCCAGGGCTTCCTTCAATGCTTCCGCACCGGCCGGATTATGCGCCCCGTCCATGACATAGGTTACGCCTTTGACCGTATGGATATCAAAGCGTCCCTGCCAGCGGGCTCTTGCCAGACCTTCCCGAAGATCATTTTCATTCACCCGGTCATCTTCCTTCATGACAATCGAAAGCGCCATGGTTGCTACCGCCGCATTGACTGCCTGATGGGCTCCCACAAACGGAACATACAGCATGCTCTTTTCCAGTTCCTTCGGCATATCCTTCCGCTTGACCACCACGACCTGTCCGTTCTGCCAGCGGCTGCGGGAATCAATTTCAAAGTCCCGTCCGTAGAAATAGATGCGCGACTTTTTCTCATGAGCCGCTTTTTTCAGTTCCTTCAGGGTTACATGCTGCGCTGCCGTTACAACCGGAATGCCGTCTTTGATGATGCCCGCTTTCTGCTGCGCAATTTCCTGCAGAGTATTTCCCAGATACTTCATGTGGTCCATGGCAACATTTGTAATGACGGAAACCACGGGATGAACCACATTGGTGGAATCATACAGCCCGCCCATGCCGACTTCGACTACAGCATAGTCTGCCTTCTGTTCCCGGAAATACCAGAAGGCCATGGCTGTAAGCAGTTCAAATTCCGTAGGCGCTTCGCAGCCTTCCTTCACCGCTGCTTCTGCAGCCTCCCGCACCACGGTAGCTGCCTTGGCAAAATCTTCCCGGCTGATATCCCGGCCGCCCAGATAGATGCGTTCCGTGTAATCAATCAGGTGGGGAGATACATACCGGCCTACCCGCAGCTGCGCATTTTCCAGAACACTGGTGATCATGGCAACCACGCTTCCTTTTCCGTTGGTGCCGGTCACATGGATCACCTTGTATTCTTTTTCCGGATGCCCCAGTTTTTCAAGGATGGCAGAAATCCGCTGCAGTCCCGGTTTGATGCCGAATACAGCCGACTGTTCCAGATAAGCTACCGATTCTTCGTAATTCATTGTTTCTCCTTTACGGTCAAACATAGGAAAAGGGGGAAGTGTTCCTCCCCTCCTCCCTATTTTTCTTTTATTAAAGCTGTTCCAGGAAACTCAGACGTTCTTCCAGAGACTTCATCTTTTCTTCGAATTCCGCCATCTTCGCCTTTTCCTTGGCAATGACGTCTTCCGGTGCCTTGGCCAGGAAGCCCTGATTGCTCAGCTTGCCCTTTGTACGCGCCATGTCCTTTTCCAGGGAAGCTTTTGCCTTGGCAATACGTTCCTTTTCCTTTACCGTATCAATGAGTCCCTTCAGTTCCAGGTAAACCTCAAGTCCGGTTACAACGGAAGTCAGCGCATTTTCCGGCTTGTCTGCTCCTTCATCAAGAAGAACCATGCTTTCCACATGAGCCAGCTTTTCGAAGTATTCCTTATTTCCTTCGATGCAGTCCTTCAAATCCTCTCTGCGGATCATGATCTGTACATGGCATACCTTGTTCGGTTCCACGTTTGCTTCTGCCCGCATATTGCGGATTGCCTTGATGGCATCCATGAGGCGTTCGAACTGTTCTGCTTCTGTCGGGAAACGGAGATTTGCATCAGCGGAAGGCCATGCTGCTCTGGCGAGAGACTTGCCTTCATGAGGCAGATGCTGCCAGAGATGTTCCGTGATGAACGGCATAAACGGATGGAGCAGAGCCAGCATGCGCTTCAGTGTGTAAACAAGGACATACTGGGTGACGCGGCGGTCCGTATTGTGTTCGCCGTACAGTCTGCCCTTGGCCGTTTCGATGTACCAGTCGCAGAAGTAGTTCCAGGCGAAATTATAAATGCTGTCTGCTGCTTCGCCCAATTCATACTTATCCAGATTGGTGCTTACATATTCTTCCGTCCGGGCCAGGCATTCCAGAATCCACTTGTCAGCCAGAGTCAGGTCTTTTTTATCCGGTACGAAGCTTTCATCATAGTCATCCAGATTCATCAGGGTGAACTTGGTAGCATTCCAGATCTTATTGGCAAAATTCCGGTTGCCTTCCACTCTTTCGTAATAGAAACGCATATCATTGCCCGGTGTATTGCCTGTTACCAGAGTGAAGCGGAGCGCATCGGCGCCGTACTTTTCAATGACTTCCAGCGGATCGATGCCGTTCCCCAGAGATTTTGACATTTTGCGTCCCTGGGAATCGCGGACAAGACCGTGAATGAATACGTATTTGAAAGGAATTTCCTTCATGAATTCCATGGACATGAACATCATGCGGGCTACCCAGAAGAAAATGATATCGTAGCCGGTTACCATGGTGGAGGTCGGGTACCACTGCTTCAGCACCGGAGTCTGTTCCGGCCATCCCATCGTGGAGAACGGCCACAGCGCAGAGGAGAACCAGGTATCCAGCACATCGGGATCCTGATGAATATGCGCACTGCCGCACTTCGGGCAGACGGTCAGATCTTCTCTGGACGCATTGACCGCACCGCAGTCATCGCAGTACCATACGGGGATGCGATGCCCCCACCAGAGCTGACGGGAAATACACCAGTCATGGATGTTTTCCAGCCACTGAATGTATGTCTTGGAGAAACGTTCCGGAACGAATTTCGTCTTTCCCGACTTGACGGCTGCCAGTGCAGGGCCTGCCAGCGGCTGCATCTTGACGAACCACTGCTTGGTGGTCATCGGTTCTACGACGGTCTTGCAGCGGGAGCAATGACCGACAGCATGCTTCGTTTCTTCTACCTTGATGAAAAGGCCGGCATCCTCAAAATCCTTGATGATGGCTTTGCGGGCTTCATAACGGTCCATTCCGTTGTACTTGCCTGCCTTTTCATTCAATGTGCCGTCTTTGTTCATGATGACGATGGTTTCCAGGTTGTGGCGCTGACCGACTTCAAAGTCGTTCGGGTCATGAGCCGGGGTAATTTTTACGCAGCCTGTACCGTATTCCATATCAACGTATTCATCGGCAATGATCGGAATTTCCCGTCCGGTTCCCGGCAGAGCCACCTTCTTGCCTACCAGGTCCTTGTACCGTTCATCTTCCGGATTGACAGCAACTGCGGTATCCCCGGGGATTGTTTCCGGACGGGTGGTTGCGATTTCAATATAACGGTCTTCTCCGACGATCGGATATTTGAAATACCAGAGATGTCCCACTTCATCCTCATGCTCTACTTCGATATCGGACAGAGCGGTCTGGCAGCGGGGGCACCAGTTGGTAATGCGGAATCCCTGATAAATAAGTCCTTTTTCATAAAGAGAAACAAAAACTTCACGAACGGCACGGGCACATACATCATCCATGGTAAACCGTTCTCTCTGCCAGTCGCAGGAAGAGCCGAGACGGCGAATCTGCAGACCGATGCGGTTTCCGTATTTTTCCTTCCACTGCCATACCCGTTCCAGGAACTTTTCCCGGCCCAGATCGTACTTGTTAAGTCCTTCTTCGGCAATCTGCTTTTCTACCTTGACCTGGGTCGCAATGCCTGCATGATCCTTGCCGGGAAGCCAGAGAACATTATAGCCCTGCATTCTCTTGTAACGGATCAGGATATCCTGAAGAGTATTGTCCAGCGCATGTCCCATGTGCAGCTGGCCGGTTACATTCGGCGGAGGAAGAACAATGCTGTACGGTTCCTTCTCCGGGTCCGGCTCATCATGGAATACGCCGCTGTCCTCCCAGTACTTATACCATTTTTGTTCGATCTCATTGGGATCATACTTTCCAAGATCTTTCATGTCTGCCATAAGATTCACTCCTACATCCTGCAAAATAAAAAACCTCTCTCATCCATATAGGACGAAAGAGTTCTTCCGCGGTACCACCTAAATAATCATCAAATGATCGCTCATTGGCGTGTAACGTACGCGGCGGACATTCCTGCCAGCTCCGGGGTGACCCGCTGTCTTTTTCTTACCGCGTTTCCATCATCGGCGGCTCTCTTGAAAGAACAGGGACAGCTTCTTCCCTTCACAGCTTTTTTCATATGCTAGTATCATAACAGTATTTTCCCGGAATTGCAAGAAAAAACGCCGGTCTGTTAAATAGCTTTCTATGCATACTGGCATAGCCGGTTTTAAAGGAGTATACTATAAAGGTATGTATATGCAAAGAGCACACAGCCTCTTTCGCACGGACTGACAGAGTGGCTCCGTTCACTCTTTTTGCGGAGAGAATAAGTTCTTCTCCTTCAAAGGATCACACAATGATTGACGACTATAAAAAGGTCCTGATCTTCCTTGGACTTATCATTTTCCTGATGTGCTCCGCTCTCTGGACCCAGTCCAACTGTCCGGAGCTGTATACCAGGATGATGCACCTGCTGCTCGCAGGAGATGTGGAGGGCCTGTCCGACTACATTTCCTCCTTCGGCTACGGCGGCTTTGCAGTCAGCATTCTTCTCCTGATTTTCTGCAACGTGCTGGGCATTCCTACTATTCCGTTCCTGACGGTCAACGGCGCCCTGTTCGGCCTGATTCCGGGGCTTTTTATTTCCTGGTGCGGAGAAGTTCTGGGCATCGAGCTGAGCTTCCATCTGGGCCGGATCTTTTTCCGGAAGGAAGCCCGCAAATTCATTGAAAGAAAACATATGCTGACCAAGCTGGATAAATACAGCAGTGTCAAACACATGGCTCTTGCCAGAGCCATCCCCTATTCCCCGAACATTCTGTTCACGGCAATGGCTGTCCTGAGCCGCCTGACCTCCAGAGAGCATCTGAAAGCCACACTGGTAGGAAAAATTCCCTCTGTCGTGGTGGAGGTCGTCCTCGGCCATGACCTGATTTACTTTTCCGAACACTGGATGCGTTTCCTGTTCCTTCTGGTCATCGTCATTGCCTCCGGATTTCTTCACCGCTGGCACAAAAAAAGAAAAGCTGCACACAAAACAGAAGACCGATGAGCCAAATAACCGGCTCCGGTCTTTTTCTGTGCTTTTTGTCTTTCCTTGCCGGTAGAGAATTAGTATAATGGTATCAGATGCATAAGAAGAAAGATTTTTTATGAGATTAAATCATAATCAGTCGGATTTTTCCCTTTATTCTTTAGGAGGTGTTCCATGAAAGGTTATATACAGGTGTATACCGGCGATGGAAAGGGAAAGACTACTGCGGCAATCGGGCTGGCAATCCGCAGCCTCGGCACAGGGAAAAAAGTATGCATGATTCAGTTTATGAAATCTCTGGGATATGCAGAGCAAAAAATTCTGAAATCGCTTCCCGGACTCACACTGATCACAGTGGGGAAGCCCTACTTCCTGGTGAAGGAGGGAACTCTGTCCGAGGAAGCCATCCGTGCCATGGGCCCCGATGTGCGGGTATACACACCGGGCCATCCTCCCGAAGACTACCGGGCTATGATCCGGAAAGGCGTCGATCAGGCGGTCAATGCCGTTTCCGGTGCCTATGATGTGGTCATCCTCGACGAGTACAACATGGCTGCCTGGTACGAGCTGGCTTCCGAAGAGGATACAGAACGGATCCTGAAAGCCAGAAATCCCGGAACGGAGCTGATTTTCACCGGACGGAATGCGCCGGAGCTGCTCCTGCAGAAAGCAGATCTTATCACGGAAATGAAAAAAATCCGTCATTATTACGACAAAGGTGTCATGGCCAGAAAAGGCATTGAAGACTGACTCCAGTGAAAGGACCGATACTATGATAAAGATAAACGGAAAAAGCATTTCCGGATTGGTCACCATCGGACCGATCCGTATCTTCAAACATGAAGAACCCAGTATTTCTCCCGAAACGGTGGAACGTCCGGAAACGGAAATCGCCCGTTTCGATTCGGCAAGAAATACCGCTGCCGCCAAGATGGAGCAGTTTTACCATGAAGCCATTTCCCGCGTAGGACTGGACAATGCAGCGATTTTCAAAGTATACCGGCAGATCCTGGAAAATTCCGAATTTGTCGATTCCGTGAAAGGCATGATCCGCCGGCAGAGCATCAATGCGGAATACGCTGTTTCCCAGACACAGAAAAACTTCGCTCAGATTTACAGTGCCGGCAGTGATGCATACATGCAGAACCAGATTACCGATCTTCAGGAAGTCTCCCGGATCCTTCTCCGGGTCCTTCGTCAGAAAAAGGCCATGTTTGCCGGAGATGAACCGTGCATCCTTTATGCGGATGACCTGACCCCGTCCGAAACCATTCAGATGGATACCGGAAAAATTCTGGGTTTCGTCACCAGGGGCGGCACCCCTGCTTCCCATACGGCCATTCTGGCCCAGTCTCTCGGTGTTCCCGCCATTGTTGCCACCGGTACTTCTCTGGATGATGCGTATGACGGAAAGATTGCCGTCATTGACGGATTCTCCGGCACGGTCTATGTGGATCCCACCCCGGAAATCCTGAATGTCATGAAAGAAAAGCAGGACAACAGTCTCCGCCTCCGGGAGCTCCTGCAGCAGCTGAAAGGACTTCCCTCCCGGACAAAAGACGGCCGCACCGTGGAAATTTCCGCCAATGTGTCCTCCGCCACCGACCTTGCCGCTGTTCTGAAGAATGATGCGGAAGGCATCGGCCTTTTCCGCAGTGAGTTCCTTTATATGGGAAAGGATACCCTGCCCACGGAAGAAGAACAGTTCAACATTTACAGACTGGTGATTGAAACCATGGCCGGCAAGCGGGTCATTATCCGTACCCTGGATATCGGCGCCGATAAGGAAGCAGAAAGCTTCCATCTGCCTAAAGGAGACAATCCGGCACTGGGCATGAGAGCCATCCGTATTTCTCTCAAGCGTCCGGAAATCTTCAAGACTCAGCTCCGGGCGATTCTCCGAGCCAGTGCTTTTGGCAAGGCTGCCATCATGTTCCCGCTCATCACCTCTGTCTGGGAAGTCTGGAAGGCAAAGGAAATTCTGGATACGGTCAAGCTTGAGCTGGACAAGGAGGGCATCGCCTACGACCATCATCTGCAGGTCGGCATCATGATTGAAACACCGGCTGCCGCCCTCATCAGCGACCGTCTGGCAAAGGAAGTCGATTTCTTCTCCATCGGAACCAATGACCTCTCCCAATACACCCTGGTCGTGGACAGAACAAGCCGCGTCCTCTCCGATTTCTTCAATCCCCACCATCCGGCTGTGCTGAAGCTCATTCAGATGACTGTGGAAAATGCCCATAAAGCAGGCATTTGGGTCGGCATCTGCGGCGAGCTCGGTGCAGATCTCTCCATGACGGAGCAGTTCCTGAAATGGGGTGTCGATGAATTTTCCGTAGCGCCTTACTCGATTCTTCCCCTGCGGAAAAAGGTCAGAGAAACCTCGCTTGCCTGATGGCGCACAGCACTTTGCAAATCTGTTATATAAAAAGACCGGCAGAAAAGGGACTGCCGGTCTTTTTATATGCGCTTCATGAAGCAGCCGATGCCTGACAGAAGGATTCCTCCGAATTTTTCATCCTCCTGCACTGTCAGGAATAGGTTCCGCAAAAAAACCGGCTTCCGCAAAACAGAAAACCGGGCTTTTGAAGTGCTTTGAAATTTTGTCTTACCGAGTCGGATTTTTCCGAAAAAATCCTGATGCAGTCTGTCAGATGATTTTTTCTCCGTGATAGAGTTCACCGTCAATATCCGGTTTTACGCCGTATCCGATGGCCCATTCGCATTTATACTTCAGCGCCTGTGCATGGATCTGCGCAACCCGGTCAATCGTCCGAATCACCTTTCCCGGAATCCCCACTACCAGAGAATTCGGCGGAATCACCTGATTTTCCATAACAACCGCTCCTGCTGCAATGATGGAGCCTCTTCCGATTTTGGCACCGGTCAGAACGGTGGCATGCATGCCGATCAGCACGTGGTCTTCAATTTCGCAGGCATGGATGCAGGCACAATGTCCGATCGTCACATAATCTCCGATAATACACGGATTGTCATCTGCCACATGAAGGCAGGTCAGATCCTGTATATTGGAACATTCTCCGATGGAAATATAATTCACATCCCCTCTGGCAACCACGCCGGGCCAAACACTGGAATACTTGCCGATTCTCACATCTCCGTAAAGCGACACGTTCGGTGCTACGAAAGCATCCTGATGAATCTGAGGGATTTTTCCGTTAAATTCCTGGTTAGAGAAAGTATACATTTTACGGCCTCCTTTTGTCTTCTGGAAACGTCTATAGTATACACCTGAGACAGAAAATTTTCCATATAATCTCCCGATATCTCCGGGAAATTTCCCCGTCGGAGAAAAAGCCGCATACAGGGAAAAATCTCCGATTTTCTATAAAAAAACAGTGAAGAAATGAGGTGTCTCATTTCTTCACTGCCGAATCTGCACAGCGCCGCAGAAATGCCTGCCGGTTCTGCAGAAGCATTATACCTTTTCCGTATTTTCTTTCAGTCCCGGGAAATCAAGGGTGGCAAACAGATCGGAAAGTGTTTCATTCCGGCGAATCTGCTGAACGGTTCCGTCTTCTTTCACCAGGATTTCCTGATGGCGGAGACGCCCGTTGTAATTATATCCCATGCTGTGGCCGTGTGCTCCCGTGTCATGAATGACGACCAGGTCTCCCATTTCAATTTCCGGAAGTTCTCTCTGAATAGCAAACTTATCGCAGTTTTCGCAAAGAGAGCCAGTTACGTCATATACATGATCCTTCGGTGCATTTTCCTTTCCCAGTACGCTGATATAGTGATAAGCACCGTACATACCGGGGCGCATCAGATCTGCCATGCAGGCATCCAGTCCGATGTAATCTCTGTAAATGTGCTTGTAATGAATTGCCTTGGATACGAGGAAGCCGTAGGGACCGGTAATCATACGTCCGCATTCGAAGCAGATTCTGGTCTTTTCGAACCCCTTCATCTTTTCTTCATAAAGTTTGCGGGCGCCTTCGCCCAGTCCTTCCAGATCGACTGCCGTCTGTTCCGGACGGTAAGGAATGCCGATGCCTCCGCCGAAATCAATGAAGCTGACAGTGACGCCCTTCTTCTCTCTGATTTCATTGGCCAGATCAAACATCATGGAAATGGTGCCCAGCAGACCGGAAAGCTCCATTTCAGCAGAAATAATCATCGTATGAAGCCCGATATAGGAAATCTTCTTTTCCTTTGCCCAATCGATGCATTTCAGAAGCTGTTCATGGGTCATCCCGTACTTGGCTTCTTCCGGCCGGCCGATAATGGCATTTCCCTTTGCCACATCCGGACCGGGATTATAACGGAAGCAAATCCGTTCCGGCACCATATTCAGTCTTTCCATATCATCCAGATTGGAAATATCGTCCAGATTGATAATCGCTCCCAGTTCATACGCTTTTTTGAATTCTTCATCCGGCGTATCATTGGAGGAGAAAACAATATCGTCGTCTCTGAGTCCCACGGTTTCAGACAGAACAAGCTCTGCCATGGAACTGCAGTCAGCGCCTACATGGAGGGTCTTCAGGCTTTTCATCAGCCACGGATTCGGCGTTGCCTTGACAGCAAAATATTCATGAAAATCCGGTGCCCAGGAAAATGCCTTCTGCAGACGTTTTACATTATCAAGCATTCCCTTTTCATCATAAATATGAAAAGGTGTACCGTACTTTTCTGCAACCTGACGAATCAATGCTTCGCTAAATGGAATCTTCTTTTCATTCATATAAGAACCCTCTTTCTTGCTTCCAGTATCTTCATAAAAACGATGTATAATTATAACATAGCTCTGTAACAAATACCATAAAGAAACCGAAAAATATTTTTCAGTCAAAAAGAGCAGCCGTTCCGGGCTGCCCTTTCCGGTTTCCCATCATTATTCTGCATTGGATACCGCTTTTTTGCCGTATTCATCGGTCCATTTCTGGAAATTTCCGTTGTCGGTATTTTCCTTGATCACTTCATTGATCACAGCCACTACATCCTCATTTCCCTTCTGGATGGCAGCTGCGGAATTCTTGACCGCATTGTCAAATGTAATGTCTGCAAACTGGAGATCATCATTGAATATCAGGTACTGCTGACCCACGATGCCTTCTATAACCACCCCGTCAATCTTTCCGTGCTTCAGCTCCATGATGACTTCCGGAACATGCGCCAATCCGACAACATTGGCATCCTTGATCTGATCCTTCGCAAGAGTTTCCTGTGTCGTGCTCTTCTGAACGCCGATGTTCTTTCCGTAAAGATCCTTCAGTGTCTTATACTTATCTGCATCGGCCTTTCTGATGATGACCTTCTGTTCTGTCGGCAGATAGTAATCGGAGAAATCCATGGATTTTCTTCTCTCATCGGTCGGATTGATGCCTGCGATAGCCACATCGATCTTTCCGCTTGTCAAAGAAGACAGGAGAGCCTGGAAATTCATATCCTGCACTTCCAGCTTGACTCCCAGCTTATCCGCTACCTTCTGGGCCAGTTCCATATCCACACCGATGACTTTCTTGTCTCCGGAATTGGTATCAACAAATTCATAGGGAGGATAGCCGGAGGCCGTTCCTACAACCAGCTTGCCGCTGGATTTGATTTTCTGCATCAATGCACTTTCCTTCTGCGCACCGGAAGAAGCGCTTCCGCTCTTGCCGGAATCATCTCCGCAGCCTGCCAGAGAAAATGCTGCTGCCGCAGCCAAACCCAATACCGCTGTTTTCCATACTATATTCTTCATCATCATGAGTCCCTCTCTTTTCCGTGCAAACACGATTGAAACTGTGAAAATAATAGCATAAATATTCGTATTTGTCAATAAATATTCCATGTTATCCGACCGGCTTCTTCGGGAAACTTCTTTTTCCGCCGCATAAAAAGGCCCCGGCCATGCAGGAGCCTTTTTATTTATTTCCTTATTCCATTGCGTTTTTAACCGCTTTTGCCGTCATATCCTTGACCCACTGATCGATCTGTCCGTTCTTCTGGTTTTCTTCAATAACCTCATTGATAAGCTTTACCAGATCCTCATTTCCTTTCGGTACGGCTACTGCCGAGCCGCCGTCATAGTTTCCGAAGTACACATTGCTCGGTGCCAGATCCTTGTTGACCAGCAGGTACTGACCGGCCACGATGCTCTGCATCGGCACTGCATCCACTTTCCCGTGAGTCAGTTCCATAAGTGCCTCGGATACTCTTGCCAGAGAAGCAATCTGCGCATCCTTAATCTGTTCCTTTGCCAGTTTTTCCTGCAGGGTGGACTGCTGCACTGCCAGCTTCTTCCCGTAGAAATCCTCCAGTGTCTTGTATTTTCCTTCATCCTCTTTCCGGATCAGAAGCGTCTGCTTCCCGACCAGATAATTTTCTGAAAAATCCACGGTCTTTTTTCTTTCCGGCGTAGGATTGATAGAGGAAATGGCAATATCAATCTTGTTGGCTGCCATGGAGGACAGCAGGGACTGGAAATTCATATCCTGCACTTCCAGCTTGACTCCCAGCTTATCTGCTACAGCCTGCGCCAGACGGATATCGATGCCGTCCACGCTTTTGGCGCCTTCCACGGATGTATCCAGGAATTCATAGGGCGGGAATCCGGAAGAAGTTCCTACAATCAGTTTCCCATCCTTTTTTATTTTCTGCAAAAGGGCTCCCTGCGTCTGCCCTGCCGGCGCACTGCTCTTTGCAGAGTCATCTCCGCAGCCTGCCAGTCCCATCACTCCGGCCAGCGCCAGTCCGCAGGCCAATATTTTCCATCCTTTTTTCATGTATGAATTCCTCCTTGTTTCTGTTTGCGGCCCCTTTGCAGCAGCAAAAAGGGCTGTCCGGTCTTTATACATAAATATACAACAGATGGAATATAATTTCAATATGCATATAAGATTTTTCTCTTTTAACCTTCTGCAGAAGCAATCTCTTTCTGCAGATCCTGTGTCAGGTCCAGACTGCCGAAGCTATCCGTTTCGGGGAGAACCGTTTCAAACCGGGACAGGAGGGCCAGCTGTGCTGTTCCTCTGTCAAAGGATACATCCAGCACATGACCGCCGGCTTTCCTGTCTGCCGACAGAAAATGGAAATGCCATCCCGGCATATTCAGCCGATCCATGTAAGGCGGGCAGTACAGTCCCATCAGTGTGCCGGAAATACGGGGCAGGGAAAATGTCACCTGATCGGTTTTCATGACCTCATCCAGACGGCGGTACGGCTTTTTCTGCCCGATCTCACTCCGCACCGTCACCGAACGGAAAACTGTATCCATGCGGAATGCATAAAAATAATTTCTTCCCTTTTTCCGGATTTCTTCTTCAAGGAGACTCCCCAGTTCCTTTGCGGAACCGACTCCGGACATCGTTTTTTCCGTATCGGGGAAGAAGAAAGTTACATCGCAGAACGGCACCGTTGCTGAATCCGCAGGAACAGTCACTTCTCCCTTTCCGTCTGCCCGGTACAGAACCCCGTCGAGGAAAATCATCTCTCCGTCCAGCCCTTGAAAAGTTCCGAGGCCGAAATCTCCATGCTTACGGATTTCCCCCACCGGCAGTACGCCTTCATAATGTCCCAATGTCAGCGCCTGCAGCAGAGACACCTGATATAAAATATTTTTCTCCATGTCTGCCTCCATGAAAAGACGGCGGTTTCCCGCCGTCTTTTTTCCCTTATTTTACTGATTTTACCAGATCCATAACTTCTTTGGATTTTTCTTCCAGAAGCTTTCTGTCTCCGCGGGTTTCCATATTGAACCGGATCAGCGGCTCCGTGTTGGACGGGCGAAGATTAAACCGCCAGTCTGCAAAATCCATGCCGATTCCGTCGATCAGATCGACCCGTTCTGCCGTATCCTTGTATTTATTCTTAACCGCTTCCAGGACAGCCTGCACATTTTCTGCAGGCAGATTGATTTCTCCGCTGCAGGGGAACTCCTTTTCCATCTCCGACACAAGCTCACCCAGATGCTTTCCCTTGATGCTCATAAGCTGGGTCACAATCAGCCAGGGAATCATGCCGGAATCGCAGTAGGAAAATTCCCGGAAGAAATGATGGGCTGAATTTTCCGCTCCGTAGATGCCTTTTACTTTTCTCATGGTTTCCTTCATGAAGGCATGACCGCCCTTGGATTCCACTGCTTTTCCGCCCATTTCTTCACAGATTTTCCGGGTTGCCCAGAATACCCGCGGGTCGTGAATGATGGTTTCTCCCTTGTGCAGGCTGAGGAAATATTCCGCCAGAAGCCCTACCATGTAGTAGCCTTCCACGAATTTTCCCTTCTCATCAATGAAGAAACACCGGTCAAAATCGCCGTCCCAGGCAATTCCCAGATCGGCGCCTTCCCGCAGAACAGCTTCCACCAGCGGTTTCCTGCATTCTTCCAGCATCGGATTCGGTACTCCGTGGGGGAAGCTCCCGTCCGGATCCATGTACAGTTCGATAAACTGAAAGGGCAGATATTTCTTCAGTTTGGAGAATACCACATTGGCACAGCCGTTCCCGGCATCAACGGCAATCTTGAAATTCTTCAGTTTCTTCACATCAATGAAGGACAGGATATGCTGCACATAATCGTCCAGAATGTCCTTTTCATACAGACTGCCCCGTTCTCCGATTTCCGAGAATTTGCCGGAGAAGGTCAGCTCTTCAATGTCCTTCAGGCCGGTATCCTCGCTGACGGGAATGCCTTCCTCGCGGACAATCTTGATGCCGTTATAATTGGACGGATTGTGGCTGGCCGTAATCATGAAGCCGCCGTCCATATGATAGAAGAAAGTGCCGAAATACATCATTTCCGTACCGCACAGGCCGATATTGTACACATCGGCTCCGCCGTCGGTCAGTCCCCGGGAAGCTGCCAGGGCAATGGCCGGAGAGGACGGTCTCACATCATAGCCGACACACACCTTTTTCGGGTGGTACAGCTCTGCATAGGCCCGGCCCACACGGTACGCCATTTCCTCATTGACCTCTGTAGGTACGATGCCCCGGATATCATATGCCTTAAAACCTGCATGAGAAAGCTGCAACGGTTCCATTTTATTTTTCTCCTTCCTTTTCTTCCTGATTTCCCAGACGGGCCAGTACGGTGATATATCCGTCAGCGCCGTATTTCAGACACCGCTTCACCCGGGAAATGGTGGCTGTGCTGGCTCCTGTCTTTGCCTCAATATCATCATATTTTTCTCCCGCTTCCAGCATGCGGGCCACTTCCAGACGCTGCGACATATCCCGAAGCTCATTGATCGTGCACAGATCTTCAAAAAATTCGTAGCATTCATCCTTTGTTTTCAGCTGGAGAATTCCGTCAAACAGCTGGTCGGTCAGCGGATTCACCAATCTTTGATTTACACTCATATATGCCTCCTATATCCAAATCATCAGGAAAATTCTCATTTACTTTGGCGCTTTAATATATTATATGCTTTAACATCCTATATTATAACATCCTCCATAAGGCTGTGCAAAAACAAGAATTTTTGCTCTTCCTTCCCGTTTCTTTCGGTCCGCCTGTTGACATTCCCATCAATACAGAGTAGTATGAATAAGATCCTTATTGAGGATCATGAAACTCCATACTTTCATCAGGAGTGGCGGAGGGACTGGCCCAATGAAACCACGGCAACCATTCGTAACGAAAACGGTGCCAATTCCAGCGAGGTAACTCGGAAGATGATGGGCTGTACACTAAACTTTCATCTTTCGATGAAGTTTTTTTTATTGCAAGAGGTGTCCAATGATTGAATTAAAGCACATTACAAAGCTGTACGGCAGCTTCAAGGCGCTGGATGATATCAATCTCACAATCCCCGACGGAGAGATCATGGGTATCATCGGTCAGTCCGGTGCAGGAAAATCGACCCTGATCCGCTGCATCAATATGCTGGAACCGCCGACCTCCGGAGAAGTCATTATCAACGGAAAAGATATGACCAAACATTCCGCCCGGGAACTGCGAGAGGAAAGAAAAAAAATCGGCATGATTTTCCAGCATTTCAACCTGCTTTCCAACCGAACTGTCTATCAGAACGTTGCCTTCCCGCTGGAGCTGGCCAATATACCGAAAGAAGAGCAGAAGAAACGCATTGAGGAAATGCTCGAGCTGGTCGGCCTTTCCGACTACCGGGACAAATACCCCGCTCAGCTTTCCGGCGGACAGAAACAGCGTGTAGGCATCGCCCGCGCCATCGTTTCCCGTCCTTCCGTCCTTCTCTCCGATGAGGCAACCAGTGCACTGGACCCGGAAACGGTCAAGTCTATTCTGAAACTGCTGAAAGATATCAATAAAAAGCTCGGCATTACGATCATCATGATTACCCACCAGATGGAAGTCATCAAAGAAATCGCCGAGCATGTTGCTGTCATTGAAGCAGGACGGATCATTGAGGAAGGCCGTGTCATTGATCTCTTCACCAATCCAAAGACAGATACCCTGAAAAAATTCATCGGCTCTGTCATGTCCTCGGAAATTCCGGAACAGCTGGGCCATATGAACATCCGCCCGGAAAAGGAACACGATTCCGACCAGGCAGTCATTGCCCTTTCCTTCCGCGGCGATGTAGCCAACGAACCGATCATTGCCAATCTGATCAAAAAATATAATCTGGATGTTTCCATTCTGTACGGCTCTATCGAATACATTCAGGAAATCCCCTTCGGCCGCCTCATTATCATGCTGAACGGCCGGGAGGAAGATATAAAAGATGCATCCAATCATTTGAAAGAATTACCTATTACAAGCGAGGTGATCGGCTATGTCCCCGGCAATAACTAGTCTTCTTCTGAAAAGTCTGGCAGAAACACTCTACATGCTTTCCGTTTCCGCCGTCATTGCAGCGGTTATCGGGATTCCCCTGGGGATTCTCCTGGTCGTCACGGAAAAGGGAAATATCCTTTCCTGTCCCGTACTGAATAAACCGC
Organism: uncultured Dialister sp.; assembly: GCA_900557365.1. The sequence continues at coordinate 191,034 of UPXR01000001.1, forward strand.
TGGCCTTCATCATCAATATGATCCGCTCCATTCCGTTCATCATCCTCATGGTGGCCATCATTCCGTTCACCCGGATGGTGGCAGGCACCTCCATCGGAACTACGGCAGCAATCGTCCCCCTGACCATTGCCGCCATTCCCTACACAGCCCGCATGGTGGAGACCTCTATCCGTGAAATCGATTTCGGACTGATTGAGGCAGCGGAATCCATGGGTGCCTCTCCTTTCCAGATCATCTGGAAAGTTCTGATTCCGGAAGCTCTTCCGGCAGTCATCCAGAATATGACCGTTGTCATTGTTTCCCTCATCGGCTCCTCTGCTATGGCCGGCACCATCGGCGGAGGCGGTCTGGGCGATCTGGCCATCCGCTACGGCTATCAGCGTTTCCAGGCTGATGTCATGGTAGCAACCATCCTCGTCCTCATTGTTCTCGTTCAGCTTATTCAGTTCATAGGAAACTACTTCTCCCGCAAAACGAATAAGAAATAAATCCCGTTGCAAAGATATCCCGTAAAGGATTATCAGATTGAAAAGAAGAAAGGGTGTCCCTATGCTTAAGAAAATGATCATCGCCGGATTATGTGCATTCTCCGCTGCAGCCGTCATTGCAGGCTGCGGTTCCGACAGCAAGCCGGCTGCCTCCTCCGCTCAGGCTCCTCAGGAAAAGAAAGAAATTACCGTAGGCGCTACTGCCGGCCCGCATGCAGAAGTCGTGGAAGCCGCTGCACAGGAAGCCGCAAAGAACGGTCTCAAAGTCAATGTAAAGGAATTCTCCGACTACATCACCCCCGACCAGGCTCTGGCCGACGGGGACCTGGACCTGGTTGTATACCAGCACGAACCGTTCCTGAAGAACTTCAATGAACAGCACGGCACACACCTTGTTTCCATCGGAAAAGCCATTCTCATGAGAATGGGCATCTACTCCAACCAGTACAAGGATGTAAAGGATATCCCTGACGGCGCCGTTATTTCCATTCCGAACGATCCCACCAACGAAGGCCGCGGTCTGCAGCTTCTGGAAACAGCCGGCCTGATCAAGCTGAAAGAAGGCGTAGGCATGAAAGCCACCCCTGCCGATATCGTGGAAAATCCGAAGCATCTGCAGTTCAACGAGCTGGAAGCTGCACAGCTTCCGAGAAGCCTGGACGATGTAGCCGCTTCTGTCATTACCATGAACTATGTCATGAGTGCCGGTCTCTCTCCGAAGGACCAGGGTATTTTCCTGGAAGCCAAGGACACGCCGCTGGCCGTTATGATTATTGCTGCCAGAGAAAAGGATCAGGATCAGCCGGCCTACAAGAAATTTGTACAGGCTTATCAGTCCGATTCCGTCAAGAAATTTATTGCGGAAAAATACAAGGGCACCATCGAACCTTCCTGGGACTGATTGATTCCCTCAAAAAAGCAAGCAGGCAAATGTCTGCTTGCTTTTTTGCTGTCCCGGCGTCTCCTGTCTTTCCCGAAAGATATATGATATAGTGAATATAGATATAAGATATATCAAAAGAAAGGAGCTTCTATGAATCCGGGACGTATTTTCCCCGCTCTTGCAAATAAAAATTACAGAATTTTCTGGACTACCCAGTGGGTTGCCCTGATCGGTTTCTGGCTGCAGCTTACTGCCCAGCAGTGGCTGGTCTACACCATGACCGACTCAGCACTTCTCCTGGGCCTTCTGGCTGCCTTCCAGTTTTCTCCGAGCCTTTTCTTCACCATCGGTGCCGGTCTCTGGATTGACCGCCATAATAAGAGAAAAATCCTTATGGCCACTCAGTTCTGCTACATGGTACAGACTGCGCTTCTGGGACTTCTCCTCTGGACCGGCCTCGCGACTTACCCGTGGATTCTGTTCTTTGCCTTCCTGATGGGGACCATAGATGCCTTTGATATGCCGGCCCGTCTTGCCTTTATGCCGGAGCTGGTCGGTCCCAAGGCTCTTCACAGCGCCATCAGCCTCAACTCGGCCAATTTCAACCTGACCCGCATGATCGGGCCTCCGCTGGCAGCATTTCTCCTGCCCTATCTTTCTTACAGCAGTCTTTTCTTTCTTAATGCCCTTTCCCTCATCCCGGTCTTTCTCGCCTACCGGTCCATCAATGTGAATTCCGTAATTCCCGAACAGAAGGAAACGCGACATCCCCTGGAGGAAATACGGCGGGGCCTGCGGGAAGCCCGCCGGAATCCGATCATCTTCAAAAATCTTCTGGCAGCAGGTCTTGTAAGCGCGCTGATTCTGAACATGGGAACTTACGGGCCTATCTTTGCAGACCGCGTCCTGCAGGACGGCATTTCCGGCTTCAGTTCCATTCTCTTTGCTGCCGGTCTGGGCTCCATGCTGGCCGGTATCCTATCCGGCGCTTCCCACAAAAATGCACCGCAGAAGCTGATTTTCCTCATGGCGGTCCTCTGCGGCGTCCTGCTCGCCTCCCTTGGCTTTATTTCCTCCTTCCCGGTTGCAGTTATTATATTTACGCTCCTCGGAGCCGTAACCATTCTTTTCATGGTCAACTGCAACACAGCCATCCAGACGGCCACTCCGCCGGATCTGCTCGGCCGCATTATGAGCCTTTATACCCTGGTCTTCCTGGGCTGTGCTCCTTTCGGCGCTCTTTTTGTCAGCTTTATCATCGAATACCTGGATATCTCCCGCGGCCTGACAGCGGTAGGAATTCTGGAGGTACTGCTGATCCTGCTCGTCAAAGGACTGCCGAATCATCGAAAATCTTCCTGCCCGAAAATGAAATAATAAAAAAATACATGAAAAAAAGCTGTGAAATCAGATTCACAGCTTTTTTATTGGATTTAGTCCTTGAATTTGTCGATGATTTTGTCAAACCAGGAGCTCTTGCCCTTGTACTGGGACATATCCTCTCCGCATTCATGGGCAAAGTTGAGAAGGGCTTCCTTTTCCTTTTCTCTCAGCTTTTTCGGAACCACTACGCGGACTCTCACATACAGGTCGCCCTTGCGGGTGCTCTGCATATGGGGCATGCCCTTTCCGGAAATACGGAACCGGGTGCCCGTCTGAGTTCCTGCAGGAATCTTCAGCTCTACTTCCTCAAACAGCGTCTTTACATGGATCGTGCTGCCCAGTGCCGCCGTTGTGAAAGGAATATCGCATTCACAGTAGAGATCGTCGCCCTCTCTTTCGAAGTCGGGATCGCTTCTGACGAAAATGTATACATACAGATCGCCCTTGGGTCCGCCCCGTTTCCCCGGTTCACCTTCGCCGGAAACGCGCATCCGCACTCCGCTGTCTGCCCCGGCAGGGATATTGACCTCAATGGTCTTGAACTTGCGGACTGTACCTGTACCGCGGCAGGAAGAACACTTCTTCTTGATCAGCTTGCCGGTACCGCCGCAGTGACGGCAGGTCACGATATTCACCATCTGTCCGAGCGGTGTATTCCGCACCACTCTCTGCTGGCCGGTGCCGTGGCAGTCCGGGCAGGTCTCCACTTCCGACCCCGGTTCGGCACCGGTGCCGTGGCAGTGGTCGCAGGTATCATTCTTCGTTACGGTGAACTTCTTCTTCACACCCGTAGCCGCTTCGCGGAGTGAAATCTCCATATCATAACGGAGATCCGCACCCTGCTGAGGCCCGTTGTTCTGTCTGCGGCTTCCGCCGCCGAACATATCGAAAATATCCCCCATATCGAAGCCGCCGAAGTCAAAGCCCTGACCGCCGAAGCCGCCGAAACCTCCCTGGCCGCTGAAGCCTGCACCGCCTCTGGCAGCCTGCTGGTAAGCGTCATGGCCGAACTGGTCGTACTGTGCACGCTTATCCGCATCGGAAAGAACATGATAAGCCTCATTAACTTCCTTGAACTTTTCCTCTGCTGCCTTCGGATTATCCTTGTTCAGATCCGGATGGTACTTGCGGGCCAGCTTCCTGTATGCTCTTTTTATTTCATCTTCCGTGGCGGTTTTGCTTACGCCAAGGACATCATAATAATCTTTGCTGTCTGCCATAGGGGATTTACACTATTCCTTATTTCTTGTCATCGTCAACGACTTTATAATCTGCATCGACTACATTGTCTTTGTCGTTCTTTGCACTCTGCTGGCCGGCCTGCTGCTGCTGAGCCTGTGCCTGAGCAGCCTGCGCCTGCTGTGCCTGCTGATACAGCTTTTCGGTCAGTTCATGGAGCGGCTTGGTCAGAGCTTCTGCGTCCGCTTTGATCTTATCGATATCTTCACCCTTCAGGGATTCTTTCAGTTTAGCTACAGCGTCATTGACTTCCTTAACCTTTGCCGGATCGGCTTTGTCGCCCAGATCCTTTACGGTCTTTTCAGCCTGGTAAACGAGTGCTTCCGCATTGTTCTTTGCCGTAATAGCTTCCTTGCGCTTCTTATCTTCTTCTTCATGCGCCTTTGCATCATCCTGCATCTTCTGGATTTCTTCATCAGACAGGCCGGTGGAAGAGGTAATATCAATCTTCTGTTCCTTGCCGGTGCCGAGATCCTTTGCGGATACGTGAACAATACCGTTCGCATCGATATCAAAGGTTACCTGAATCTGCGGAACTCCCCGCGGAGCCGGCGGAATATCCGTCAGTTCGAAACGACCCAGAGTCTTATTGTCTGCTGCCATGGGACGTTCGCCCTGCAGAACATGGATATCTACGGAAGGCTGGTTGTCTGCTGCGGTGGAGAACACCTGAGACTTGGAGGTCGGGATGGTGGTATTTCTCTTGATCATGGTGGTGAATACACCGCCCAGGGTTTCAATGCCGAGGGACAGCGGAGTTACGTCCAGGAGCAGTACGTCCTTGACTTCGCCCTTGAGTACACCTGCCTGAATGGCTGCGCCGACAGCAACGGATTCATCCGGGTTCACTCCCTTGGACGGTTCCTTGCCGAATTTATTGCGGATCAGAGTCTGTACAGCCGGAATACGGGAAGAACCGCCTACCAGCAGGACCTTATCGATATCATTTACGGAAAGGCCGGCATCCTTCATAGCCAGGTCCATCGGTTCTACCGTTGCCTGTACCAGATCTTCCGTAATACGGTCGAATTCCGCACGGGTCAGGGTTGCATCAAAGTGTACCGGCTGTCCGTTGCTGTCCATGGTAATGAACGGCAGGTTGATGTCGGTGGACATAACACTGGAAAGTTCAATCTTCGCCTTTTCGCCGGCTTCCTTCAGTCTCTGGTTGGTCATCGGGTCTCTCTTCAGTTCAAAGCCGTTCTGTGCCTTGAATTTTTCTGCAATCCAGTCCATGACGCATGCATCGAAATCATCGCCGCCGAGATGGCCGTTGCCGTTGGATGCTTCTACTTCAAATACGCCGTCTGCCAGATTCAGGATGGAAACATCGAATGTGCCGCCGCCCAGATCATAAACGAGGAAACGATGTTCCTTGCCGTCCTTAATCTTGTCCAGGCCGTATGCCAGGGAAGAAGCGGTCGGTTCGTTGATGATACGGAGAACATTCAGACCTGCAATCTTGCCGGCATCCTTGGTTGCCTGGCGCTGTGCGTCGGTAAAATATGCCGGGCAGGTGATGACTGCATCGCTGACTTTTTCACCCAGGTATGCTTCTGCATCGACTTTCAGCTTCTGAAGAATCATGGCAGAAATTTCCTGCGGGGTGTAAGATTTTCCGTCGATGGTTACCTTGTAGTCGCTGCCCATATGGCGCTTAATGGAAACAACGGTGCGGTCCGGATTGGAAACAGCCTGACGCTTTGCCAGCTGACCTACCAGACGTTCGCCGGTCTTGGAAAAGCCCACTACGGACGGGGTCAGACGGGAACCTTCGGCGTTCGGAATAACGACCGGTTCGCCGCCTTCCATAACGGCTACAACGGAGTTTGTAGTACCCAAATCAATACCAATTACTTTTGACATTTAAAATGTCTCCTTTCTATCCACTGTATTTTTCGGATTTGCTGTAATATGCCAAAATCAGTTGTTGTGTACAACCTGTGTTTTGGCAGGACGGAGAACGATATCCTTGTACATATATCCCTTCTGGAATACCATAGCAATGGTTTCGTCCTCTGCATCGTCCTTCTGAACCATCATGACCGCTTCATGCACATGAGGATCGAAATGTGCGCCCAGCGCTTCGATTTCCTTTATACCGAAGCTGTCCATGATCTTGTCGAACTGCTTTTTCAGAAGCTCAAAGCCCTTGATGTATGCATTGCCTTCACCGGCATCCTTTTTCATCTGTGCCAGTGCCAGATCAAAGTTGTCCAGTACAGGCAGGAATTCCTTCAGCACCTTGGCCGTGCATGCATCTTCCGCTTTTGCTTCATTTTCCCTTGTGCGGCGGCGGAAATTATCAAAATCCGCCTGGAGCCGAACGAACTGGGAAGCTGCTGCCGCCAGCCTTGCTTCGGACTGAGCCAGCTTTTCTTCCGCTCCCTTTGCCTGCGCCTTGGCTTCCTCAGCCTGTTTCTTCCAATCCTCAGACTGCTTTTCTGCGCTTTCCGGGGCCTGCTTCGTTTCTTCCTGCTGTCCCGCTTTCGGCATTTCTTCGTTCTTTTCCTTTTTCTTTTCTTCTTTTATGCTCATCTGTCAACCCCCTACTTTTCGTTTTTCAACAAATCATCCAACCGATTCTGCATGAATCGCATTATACCGATAATCTTACTGTACTGCATCCGTGTAGGTCCCAGAACCGCTACCGATCCGATGACCCGTCCGCCTGCAAAAAACTGTGCTTTTACAACCGATAAATCCGTCAGGGATTTCAGGGGATTTTCCGTACCGATCCGCACGGCAATGGGCTGATCGGTCGAAGCCAGAAGCATGCTTGCCAGCATATCCCGCTGCTCCAGAAGATTCAGAATATCCTGCATCTTTTCCACATTTTTAAATTCCGGCTGTTCGATCAGATGAGAGGCTCCGCCGGAGTAAACCTTCTGCGGTGAATTCACGGCTTTTTCCAGAGCCCGGAAAATCGGGAGGAACGGTGTCATATCCCTTTCCACATCCTTCTGGAGAGAAAGGATCATTTTTTCATCAATGGCATCCACATCCCTGCCGTGCAGGAAACGGTTTATCTTATCCGCCAGAAGCTGCATTTCCTCGAAGGAGGAACTCTCCGGAATCTTCACCACTACATGAGAAACATCCCCCCGATCGCTCACCACCAGGAGAATCGCTTTCTGTTCCCCCAGAGGGAGGAAACGGATATAATTAAATTTTCTTCCCGTCCCGCGGGCAGTCGCTACGGACAGGTTGTGCGTCAGAAAGGCAATGGCCTTCGCCATGTTCCGGAATATTTCATCCACCTTCGTCACATGGTCTGTCAGGAGCTCGTCCAGTACTACTTCCTCCTCAGGAGAAACCGGTTCGGGCTGCATCAGCTGATCCACATAAAAACGATATCCTTTCGTGGAAGGAATCCGTCCCGCCGATGTATGGGGCTGCTCCAGATATCCCTCATCCGCCAGATCCTGCATCTCATTGCGGATGGTTGCACTGGAAACCCCCAGATCATACTTCCGGGCAATCGTCCGGGAACCGACTGGTTCCGCCGTATCAGCGTAATCCTGAACAACTGCCCAAAGCACTTTTCTTTTTCTTTCGTTCATGCCGTTTCCGGCATCCTGTGCATTGTTTTTTCGCGTTGTCATAGGTATCATCCTCTTGTTGTTAGCACTCTTTATGCTGGAGTGCTAACTTACGTTATTAGAATATCATTCCCCCTTTTCCATGTCAAGACTTTTCCCTGTTTTTACGGGAAAAACAGCAGCAAGCCGTTTCCTTTTTCCGGCGCCGAGCCTGCTTTTCGTGAAACCGTCTCCCGGAAAGCGGCAGTCCTCAAATCCTGTCTGGGCAATTCTTTTCCGGAACGATTCTCTCTCTTTTGTACAGCTCCGGAAAGTTCATTTGCTTCTGCGCGGCCGCTTACGGGAATCCCGTCCGTACGGGAAGGAAACACCGACTGAAATATTTTCGCACAGCAAAAAAGACCATGATTGCTCATGGTCTTCTCTTTCTGTCAATCAGTCTGCGCTGAACGGAAGCAGAGCGATGGCTCTTGCTCTCTTAATTGCCAGATTGATCTTACGCTGATGCTTTGCGCATGTACCGGTTACACGGCGGGGAAGAATCTTGCCTCTTTCCGATACGAAACGGCGAAGCGCTGCAATATCCTTGTAATCAATGGTATCGATATGATCTACGCAGCACTGGCAGACCTTTCTCTTCGGTCTTCTTACTCTATCTCTTTTAATCATGTTTCCTTATCCTCCAAAATCAATGCATTACTTAGAACGGAATGTCCTCATCCGCTGCGGACGGGCCGAACTGACCGAAACCGCCGGACTTATTCTGACCATTATTGGTATTATAGCCTGCATCGCCTTGGTTCTGCGGGGTATAGCCGCCCTGGCTGAAACCGCCGGTATGGCTGCCGCCGAGCGGAATCGCAATGGTGTTTGCCACTACTTCGGTTACATACCTTTTCTGTCCGTCCTGTCCTTCATAGGACCGGGTGGAAAGACGGCCTTCCACGAAGACACGGCTGCTTTTTTTCAGCTGATTGCCTACCGCTTCTGCCAGATTGCCCCAGGCTACCACATTAATCCAGTCTGTAAGCTCTCTCTGTTCACCCTGGGGAGTTGTATACATGCGGCTGACTGCCACAGAAAAGGATGCAACTGCCCGGCCGGTCTTTGTGGCCCGGATGATCGGATCGCGTCCCAGATTTCCTAAAATCTGAACTGAATTCATAGTGTTACCTCTTAGTCATCCTGCTTTACAATGATATGACGGATAATTTCTTCATGAATCTTGATAACGCGGTCAAGTTCTTTAATCTGCGCCGGGTCAGCCTGGAAATCAACGACTACATAGTAGCCTTCATTCTGGTGTCTGACTTCGTACGCAAGATGACGTTTGCCCCATTCATCAGTTTTGTCAACAGTGCCGCCGATTCTTGCGATCGTATCCTGCACCAGTTTGACAGCAGACTGAATGACTGCATCATCAGCTGCATTCACAATGAACATAACTTCATACTTTTTCACGAAATTCGCCTCCTTTTCGGACCTGTGTCCCGCCATTCCTGCGGGAAGGGAAGTAGCCTGCCAAATAGCAAGCTTTTATATTATACAAGAGATTCCGCGGAATTGCAAATTATTTTTTATTTTTGCTCACCATGAATCCTGCCGCCTGCTGGTTGGCCATGATGACAATATCGGTAACCTGCATCCGCTTCGGACGGGTTACCACGTAAGCAACCGCATCGGCAATATCCTCCGCCTGCAGCGCTTCAATGCCTGCATAGACATTTGCCGCCCGCTCCTCATCTCCGTGGAACCGGACCTTGCTGAAATTGGTTTCCACGAGTCCGGGCTGAATGGTCGTCACCCTGATATCCGTATCAATCACATCCATGCGGATGCCGTCAGAGAAAGTCTTCACTGCCGCCTTGGTGGCACAGTATACCGCCGCGCCCGGATAGGCGTACAGTCCTGCAGTAGACCCCAGATTGACAATATGCCCGCTTCCCTTCTCTGTCATGGCAGGGAGAAATTCATGCGTCAGAAGGAAAAGCCCCCGGATATTCGTATCCAGCATCTGCAGAATATCCTCTTCCGCTGTCTTTTCATAGGACTCCAGTCCTCTTGCCAGACCCGCATTGTTCAGAAGCACATCAGGAGCACCTTTTTTCTGCAGGAAATCGGCCACGGTCTGTTTCATTTCTTCCGTATTCCGCACATCCATTGTATAGGTCATGACCGGAACGCCGTATTCCTTTTCAATTTCTTTCTTCACTGCTTCCAGCTTATCCGTACTTCTGGCTGCCAGAGCGAGCTCATAGCCCTCTTTTGCCAGAGCTTTCGCCGAAGCCAGCCCGATTCCGCTGGTAGCCCCTGTGATAAACGCCGTCTTTGCCATAGTATTTCCTCCGTTCTGTAAATATTGGTATAATAATGATACAGGACCGTTTGGTTCAGTCGTTATTATATTAGCGCATTGCCCAGGGTGTTTCAATGAAGAAGAAACCTCCGGCGCTCTGCACTTTCCGTTTCCTTTTGTCTTTTTCAGGAGCCTCTATGAAGTACGCATTTCTTTCCGCTGTCATTTCCCTTGTCCTCTACTACGACGGACTCACCGTCCCCGCAGGAATTCTCGGTTACTTTGCAGGGATTTCCTTTCTCATCACTTACCGGGAACAGACTGTCATCCTGGCTATTGTCTGCATTGCCGCAGCCATCCTTTCCGTGATGTATTTCCCCTTATCATTCTCCCTCCAGGGCTATCTGAATGTGGGCTCTGCCTGGTCCGTCACCATCGGAGCCTTCTTCTTCATTTTTGCCGTCAAGGGCCTCATCGATAAATATTTCCGGAAATAATCCTCACGACTGAAGAATCGGAAACGGTACTCGATTCCATCATAAAAAGCGCTGTGAAAAGCTTCCTTTGCTTTCACAGCGCTTTTTGCATGAATTTTATTCTTCACTCTTTACCGCATGGAATTTCAGGAAATAAGCCAGGATGACCAGCATCAGGCACAGTCCTACAAGACCTCCGAGCAGACCGTTCCCCGTAAAGCCGCCCACAATATAGGCAATAGCACAGGAGAGAGCGACTGTCAGTACATAGGGAATCTGGGTCGATACATGATCAATGTGATGGCACTGCGCACCGGCAGAAGCCAGAATCGTTGTATCGGAAATCGGAGATACATGATCCCCGCCGACTGCGCCGGCCAGAACAGCGGCTACGGTCATAACCATCAGCTGCGGATCATTCTGAACAACAGCCAGAACAATCGGAATCAGGATTCCGAAAGTGCCCCAGGAAGTTCCTGTCGAGAAAGCCAGCCCGATAGCTACCAGGAAGAACAGAACCGGAAGCATGACTGCAATCGTTGCATTGTCGCTGACCACAGTGCCTACATAGCCGCCCAGGTTCAGGTAATCTTCCCCTACAATGCCGGACAGTGTCCATGCCAGGGAAAGAATCAGGATCGCAGAAGTCATCTGCTTGAACCCTTCCACGAAGCAGCTGCAGAAAGTACTGAAGGACAGAACCTTTCTCGGAATATAAAGGACAAAAGTAAATACAAGAGCAATAAAAGAGCCGATCACAAGGCCGCGGGCCGATTCGCAGTCAGCGAAAGAATCCGCTATGCTCTTTCCTTCCAGGATGCCCCCCGTATAAAGCATGCCGAAGATGCAGCCGCCGATCAGAATCAGCAGCGGAAGAATCAGATCCAGGATTTTTTCATTGCCGGAAGACTTGGTTGTCTCCTCTTCCGCATATTCCGCAGGAATAACCAGGGTTCCGCCGCTTTTTCTTTCATATTCCGCCATCTTGGAAAAATCCTTACCGGACCAGATGAGGATCAGCATGAAAATGATGGTAAACCAGGCATAGAAATTCAGCGGAATTGTTTCCAGGAAAAGCTGGAATCCGTCGATTTCACTCCCTTCCGGAAGAGAAGATGTCACTGCCGCAGCCCAGCTGGATACGGGAGCTATGATGCACACCGGAGCTGCCGTTGCATCGATGATGTATGCCAGTTTCGCTCTCGTCACCTTGAACCGGTCCGTTACCGGTCTCATAACCGTACCGACAGTGAGGCAGTTGAAATAATCATCGATAAAGATCAGGATGCCCAGCAGCATGGTTACAAAAAGAGAGCTTCTCTTCCCCTTGATGGACCGGGCAGCAAATTCTCCGTAAGCCCGGGAAGCGCCGGATTTCTGGATCGCCGCAACCATGATGCCCAGCAGGACCAGGAATACCAGAATGTAAACGTTTCCGCCCACCTTGTCGCTCATGATTTTGAACATGGTATCAATTGCGCCCAAGATGGAAAACTCAGAAAACATAAAAGCCCCGATGAAAATGCCGATCCCCAGCGACATGTAAACTTCCTTCGTTACCAGAGCCAGGATGATCGTCACGACCGGAGGCAGGAGTGCCCATACTGTTTGTGCCATAAAAACCTCTCCCTCTTGAGAAACTATTCTCTTTTAAAATTCAGGTTTATTATACAACAAATAGATAAATAAGAAAATAAAAACTTGGAGCCCATACCTTATGCGGAGATTCTGCTTTATCCGATATTATCGAAAAAAGTCCCTTCCGGAACCAGTCCGGAGGGAACCTTTTTGCACTTTTCCTATGACTGTCATTCATGCCCGTAAAGAAGATGAACGGTCTTCCCATTTGCAACAGGTTCTGCCTTCTTCAGCACAAAGCCCTGCGGTACAAAGACATCGGTTTCCGCAATGCCCTTCTGTTCATGATTTCCTTCAATATACGGGCAAATCACGAGGGAGACCCCGTCAACCAGTCCCGCCTTCAGAAAGACGCCGTTGATGGTGGCGCCTCCGCAGAGCACAAGCGTATGAATGCCAAAGAGGGATTTGATCTTTTCCAGTGCCGTCAGCGGCTCCATATCCCTCTCCCCGGCAAAAATATAGGAAATCCCTTTGCTGCGGAGATAGGCCAGATAGGGAAGAGATGCCTGCCGGGTAAGAACCGCCACCACTCTTCTTCCTTCACACAGGACATCATCCCACAGGCATTTGCCTTTCCGGTCAAATACGAAAAGGAAAGTGTCTCCCTCTTCCTTTTCAATATAATCTCCCTCCGGAACTTCCGTACCTTCAAAAGCAGCCAGGTCCGGATTTCCCTTCGCCATGTAAAGCTGTGCTGTATAGGAGCCGCTTCCCACGGCATCCCCCAGCTTGGGAATGATGTCATCATAGCAGTCTCCGCATATGCCGGTCAGCGGGGCATCCGCAAAATAGCCTTCGATTTTTCCATCCAAGGCGGTCATCATATGCAGTATCACTTTTGCTCTGTCCATATATTATGAGTCCTTTCTCACCACTGTGCGGTGAAGCTCTGTCCCGTCCGGAAGGTATCCCGTCAGGATCAATGCATCCTCCGTTGCTTCCAGGATGCTGTAATTGTTGGTTTCCGGCTGAGGTGCAGCATATTCATCGAGTGAATGGCGCTTCCATAATCCGGGATAGCGCACATTGCCGCCCAGCCCGACAATGACATACACAGGCCCTTTATCCGAACGGGCAAAATTCTCGATATGTCCCCGGTCCCTGTAGGTATGAAGATGGGCCGACAGGACAAGATCCACTCCGTTTTCTTCCAGAATCGGCATAAATTCTCTGCCCTCGAAAGAAAAGCCTTCTTCCCTTGCGGGGCGTCCCGTGTCAGCAAAGCTGTACTGGAGCGGGTCCTTGTGCATAAGAACCACTTTCCACTTTTTATCGGTGGACTTCAAATCATTGGCCAGCCATTCCTTTTCCTTGGCAAACAGATCGGGAAGCCATTCGCCTTCTTCTGTTTCCGACGTATCCAGCACGGCAAAGTGAACATCTCCCCAGTCATAGGAATAATAATGCCCCTGATGATTTTCATTTCCGTTGGAGGGCAGCTGGAAATGAGCCAGGTACCGTTCCGGCATGGCCGTTTTCCAATCCAGGGAATAAGCCTCATGATTTCCCAGGACAGGCGCCGCCGGAACCTTTTCGATGACATCCTTCACCGTGCGGAACCAGGCCTGCCACTGGTATTCATCCTGCCCGTTGTCCACGATGTCTCCCAGATCCACAAAGAAAGAAATATCGGGATTCCGGCTGTATGCATCACGGAACAGCTTTTCCCAGTCCGAATAATCAGAACTCTGCGAATCGGAAGTAATCAGCGCCTTGAAGGCTTTCCCGTCATCGGTTTTCAGGGAATACCAGGGACTCACTTCATTCCCGCTCCTTGTGCGGTATTCATAGTCGGTTCCTTTCTGCAGATTCGTCAGGCGGGCTGTATACAGGGTGCTGTCGGAAATCCCCCGATTTCCTTTGAGCATCTTCCCGTCCGCCTTTACCGAGCGGATTTCTCCGCTGCCTTTTTTCCGATACTCCAGGGTATTGTCTCCGCCTTTGGGCAGCTGCCACATGACGGTACGGCCGGTCTCATTGTCCGCCGCTGCAATCTGCCGGACAGCAAAGGGCCGCATGGTTTCCTTCACTGCCCCGGACTGCTGCTCCGCACCGCAGCCTGAAATGCCTGCCGCAAGAAGCACAGCCAGGACAATTCCCGCTGCCTTTCCCGTATATCTGCCGATCATCCCTATCCCTCCAATCGTTTATTTCTCACGATCCTGCCGCGCTGCCTTTCTATTCCTTTACAGCCTTTTCATACTCCTCGTCAGACACTTCTTCGCACCATTCGTTGGATGGTTCCCCTTTCGGTATCTCCATCGCTACGTGAGAAAACCAGCAGTCCGGTGCCGCGCCGTGCCAATGCTTTACCTCCGGCGGAATTTCCACGATATCTCCTTCCTGCAGCTTCCGTGCAGGCTTTCCCCATTCCTGGTAATAGCCTGTTCCGCCGACACAGATCAGAATCTGCTCTGCCTGATGATGAATGTGCCAGTGATTGCGGCAGCCTGGCTCAAAGGTCACATTAAACAGCTTGAAATCTCCCTTCGTCAGTTCCTGCAGGTAGCTTTTCCCTGTAAAAAACTTGTTATATGGATTTTCCGGTCCCACTGCAAAACGGGTATGATTTTCCTTTGTCCACGCCATAATAATGCCTCCTGCTTACTTTATTACCGATAAGACTTCTGATAAATAGCAATGATATCCTCATCAGACAGCTCTGCCGGATCAGCAGCGAACAGACCGCCCATGACTTCTCTCGCATTCTTTGCAAACTTCGGGAATTCCTCTTCCTGAATGCCGTAGCCGCTCATCTTCAGATCGTCCACTCCGCAGTCCTTCTGCAGCTTAGCCAGTGCTGTAAGGAAATCCTCGGGACGGCTGGCATCCTCCATGCCCATGAACCGCGCCATATCAATAAACCGTTCATCACAGCAATGCTTATTGATAAAGGTTTCATAATAGGCCAGGGAAATCATGATCAGCCCTGCTCCGTGAGGAAGATTTTCATGATAAGCAGACAGCGCATGCTCCAGAGAATGCTCGGAGGTGCAGGACCCGGTCATCATGGAATATCCTGACAGCGTATTGCCGAAGGCCACATGTTTTCTTGCCTCCCGATCCGTTCCGTCTGCTACGGCCCGGGCCAGGTAGCGGGAAACATTCTGAATGGCCGTGGATGCGACCATATCGCTCATCAGGTTACCCCGTCCGGAAA
The DNA here is from genome assembly GCA_900557365.1 of uncultured Dialister sp. The sequence goes on from UPXR01000001.1 coordinate 206,142, forward strand.
TATAGCACTCTGTACTGTGGAATAGAGCATCAAACCCCTGATAAGCGGTGAATGCCGGAGGAACCGTAGCCATAAGCTCCGGGTCCACAATGGAAAGCACAGGGAAAAGAGCCGGATGAATCACCGCACTCTTTTCATGGGTCTCACTGTTTGTGATGACGCCGCCGCAGTCCACTTCGGAACCGGTCCCTGCTGTTGTCGTGATATCCACCATGGGAAGCGGCTGATTTCGGATGGGGAGGCCTTTGCCCGTACCGCCGGAAATATAGTCCCAGAGAACACCGTCATTCACAGCCATGACAGCAATTGCTTTGGCCGAATCCATGACGGAACCGCCGCCGAGGGCCACCAGGAAGTCCGCGCCGAATTCTCTGGCTGCTGCAGCTCCTTCCATCACCGTCGTCTGGATCGGATTGGCCTGCACCTTATCAAATACGGCCGTTTCCACCCCTGCCATATGGAGTTCTTTTTCTGTCCGTTCCAGATAGCCGTTTGCTCTGGTGGATTTCCCGTTTGAAATAATAATCAGTGCCTTTTTCCCCGGCAAAATCTGTTCATGAAGATGAGAAAGCTGTCCTTCTCCGAAAAGCCAGCGGGTCGGAACGAATACACTGAATGACTGTCTATTTTCCATAAGTAACACCTCGTCTGTCCAACAAAAAATTTTCTGATTTGACAAAGCCCTACCTTTTCGATATGCTTTTATCAATTCAATTTCATTCTATAGATTAAAGTGCACTTTAAGTCAAGACTTTTTTCAAAAAATCGAAAGGAATGAAGCAAAATGTTCTATACGGCCGGAGAAGCTGCAAAAATCCTTGGCATTACCGCCTCTGCCATTCGCTATTATGATAAGGAAGGCCTTCTGCCCTGTCTGGAAAAGACCTCCGGAGGCATCCGCATGTTCCGTGAGGAAGACCTGGTGAGCCTTCGCCTGATTCGCTGCCTCAAGAAAGCCGGACTTCCCCTGAAAGAAATCCGCCGTTTCATGAATCTTCCCGATGACGGAGAGGAAACCATCCGCACCCGGCTTTCCATTCTGCTCCGGCAGAAAGAGGTCCTGCAGCAAAAGCAAAAGGAACTGGATGAGATGATGAACGTAGTCAACTATAAAATCTGGTATTATACAACCAGTCAGGCGGAGGGAACTACCCGAAAGGTCTCTTCCCTGTCCGAAGGAGAACTTCCCAAAGAAGTTCGTTCCGGGTATGCTGTCCTCCATACCTCCTCCGCTGCCGATTTGCTGCAGTCCCGGCGGTAAAGAAAAAAGAAAAAGTCCTTGAGAGACTCCGGTCTGCCGGCTGTCTCCCAGGGGCTTTTTATATGCAATCCTCAATGAAGTTTTATATTTTCTGTCTTTTCTGTACGGCGTCTCCCATCTTCCTTCTTACAGCCCTTCCAGGATTTCCGCCACACCGTCTTCCTCATTGCTGCCGCAGATGTACCGGGCTGCCTCTCTGGCATCAGGTTCCGCATTGGCTACCGCATAGGAAAAACGGGCCAGCTGCAGAAGAGGCACATCATTTTCTGTATTCCCGAAAGCCGCTGTCTCCTCCGGACGAATTCCCCATTTCCTCATCAGGAAGGATACCGCTGAGGCTTTGCTGACTCCTTTCTTATGAAGATCGATAAAATCATCTCCCGGATAAACAATGTCTGCTCTTGCAGCAAATTTTTTATCCAGTATCTCCCGCATCGTCTTCCGCTTTTCCTCATCCGGCTCCGAAAATACGACACGGGTGACCGGCTGCTTCGGAAAATAGAAAGCTTCTCCGATGGACTCGGGAAAAACCGCTCTGTATTTTTTATACTTTTCCTCCGTTCCGTCCGGCTTATCCATGTAAATCCGGTCCTCTGCAAAAAAAGTCGCGTGCCATCCCTGTTTTCGTCCCTCCTGCAGAATTTCCGAAGCCAGCGCTGGCTCCAAGCCCTCCTGCAGAAGTGTCTCTCCGCTTTCGCTCATTTTGATCCAGGAGCCGGTATAGCAGACAACGGGGACATTCCCCAGCCCGAGGAGATTGACCTGGATTTGGGCAGAGCGCCACATTCTCCCGGTCGCAATGACAATGCGGATTCCTCTTTCCATGGCCCGATGAATGGCCTCTTTTGAACGGTCCGAAATGCTCATATCATCGTGAAGCAGTGTCCCGTCCAGATCAATGGCCGCAAGTCTGATTCCCATACCTTCCTTTTTCATCCTCCCATTCCTTTCTGTCCGATTGGCTTTCCTCATCTTCCCTTTAAGGGGAACCTGCCGCCCGGTTCCTTCTCCGGCCGGACTGTCCCGTTTGGCTTTTCCTTATTATATCATTTCCCTGCGAACCATCTTCCGTATCCAGAAGATGGCTGTTTATAAAAAGTTTGGTATAGTATAATAATGTCAATTTCATCATAAAGGAGATTTCTATGAAGTATCGTTTTCTCATGCTTCTGGCAGCCCTCATCTGGGGCTTTGCCTTTGTAGCCCAGGTCGTCGGCCTTGATTCCGTCGGTCCCTATACCTTCAACGGAGTGCGCTTTCTCATCGGGACCTGCGCCCTTCTTCCCCTTGCTTTCCGCGCCCGGAAGGAAGAAAATCCCGTTCCCTCAGACATCCCCTTCTGGGCAGCCTGCCTCATGGTGGGCATTCCCCTTTTTGCAGGCGCCACACTGCAGCAGGTAGGCCTGCAGTACACCACAGCCTCAAAATCCAGTCTTCTCACTGCCACCTATATTTTGATGGTGCCTCTTTTCGGTATTTTTCTCCGGAAAGCTCTCCGTCTTTTCCATGTCATCGGTGCTTTTTTTGCTATTATAGGCGTTTATTTCATCTCCATCACCGGAGATTTCACCATCAGCGCCGGAGATTCGCTTTCCCTGATCTGTGCTGTCGGCTTCACGGTGCAGATTCTGGTCATGGATTACCTCACACAGCGATTCTCCCCGATCCTTCTTTCTGCAGGCCAGTTTTTCACGACCGGTGTGCTGAACCTGATCCTGGCTTTTCTTTTTGAAACGCCCACCCTGTCCGGACTGGAAGGCGCCCTCTGGCCTCTTCTTTATACAGGGATTCTTTCCACCGGTGTCGCCTATACGCTGCAGTCCGTAGGGCAGAAATACGTTCCTGCCACCGAGGCATCCATGCTGCTCAGTATGGAAATGGTCTTCGGAAGCCTGTCCGGTATCCTCTTCATGGGCGATACCTTCTCGTCCCGTCAGTATATCGGCATTGCCGCCATGATTATCGGTGTCTTTCTTTCTCAGATTCCCAGCCGGGTCATTTTCAATCCGGGGAAAAAATAATAGATTCATGAAAGGAGTTTTCCCATGAAACATATCGTCATCGCACAGCCTCTCGGCATTTCTTCCGCTCTTTTCCGCAAGCTTTCCCAGCCGCTGGAAGAAAAGGGCTTTACCTTTACTGTTTTTGATACCGTTCCGCAGGACCAGCAGGAACTGGGCCGACGCATCGGGGATGCAGACCTTCTGGTCATTGCCAATTATCCGCTGAAAAAGGAAGCACTGGACTGTGCCTCCTCGCTGAAATACATCTGCGTTGCCTTCACCGGCGTCGACCATGTGGACCTGGATGCCTGCCGGGAACGGAACATCTCTGTTTCCAACTGCGCCGGCTACTCCACCCAATCCGTGGCAGAGCTTGTTTTCGGTCTGATTCTGTCTCTGCTCCGGAAAATTCCCGAAGGAAATGAAACAGTTCGAAACGGCGGGACATCTGCCGGTCTCCGCGGTCAGGAAATCGGAGGAAAAACACTGGGCATCATCGGCACCGGCGCTATCGGCTGCCGGGTTGCCGAAATCGCAAAGGTATTCGGTGCCCATGTCATCGGCTTCAGCCGGAGCAGAAAATCCCCGATCATCTCCTATACCGACCTGGATACTCTCCTCCGGACCAGCGACATCGTCACCGTTCACCTTCCCCTCAATGAGGAAACCCGCCGTTTTCTGAATAAGGAAAAGCTTTCCCTTCTGAAGGAAAATGCCGTCCTCATCAATACGGCCCGCGGCGGTGTCATCGACAATGATGCCCTGGCCGAACTTCTCACAGAAGGAAAAATCCGCGCTGCCGGCATCGATGTATTTGACAGCGAGCCCCCGCTCTCCCGGGATACGCCCCTCCTCTCCGCGCCCCATACCGTTCTCATGCCCCATATCGGCTTTGACACGGAGGAATCCATGGAACGGAGAGCAGCCATCGTCATGGATAACCTGACCAGCTATCTGGAAGGAAAACAGAAAAATATCATCTGCTGAACACAGAATAAAAGACAGTCCTGCAGACGTCTGCCCACCGGTTCCGTACCGGCTGACACCGTGCAGGGCTGTCTTTTTGATTTCGCCAATTTACGGCAGAAGCTTTTTCATATTCTCCGGCAGAGGCGCTTTCCACTCTTTGCCTGCAAGAGAGGAAAAGGGGGCTTCCAGATGAGGAAAAACAATCCGTTCCGCATGAAGAAGCTGACAGGAAACAGAAAGCGCTTTTGATGCCTCAATGCTTTCCCTGCTGCCGTACTTCCGGTCTCCCAGAATCGGATGCCCCAGGGAAGCAAAATGGAGACGAAGCTGGTGAGACCGGCCCGTTACCAGGTGAGCCTCCGCCAGAGTAAGAGGAATTCCCCCTGCCGTGAAATTCCGAAGCACCCGATACCGGGTCTCAATCGGAACCGCGCCGTCCCTTCTTTCCCGATACAGAAATGACCGGTTGGAATTTTTATCTTTCAGCAGATATCCTTTCACTGTCTTTTCTCCGGTGAGCGTACCGAAAAGAATCGTCACGTAATACTTACGGAGAGTTCTGTCCTTCAGAAGGCTGTTCAGCATCTGCAGCGCAGGCAGATTCTTCCCTGCCAGCACGATTCCGGAAGTATTTCGGTCCAGCCGGTTGCACACGGACGGCCGAAAAGCAGGCGTCATCGAATCCTTCAGGTAAGAAAGCACGCCGTCATTCAGGGAAGGCGCACCGGACCCGTCCCGCTGCGAAAGAAGGCCGGCCGGTTTATTGAGAATCAGAATATTTTCATCCTCATAAAGAATCATATCCTGAAAAGAAAAAGGAAAATCCGGGCTTTCCGTTTCCTTTTCCGTTTTTCCCGCTCCGGAAAACTTCTCCCAGGTTTCCTCGGAAAACCAGACGCGCACGGTATCCCCTTCCTGCAGGATTTCCTTTCCTTCCGCTTTCCTCCCGTTCAGTGTGATGTTCTTTTTCCGCAGGCTTTTTCGCAGGATTCCTGACGGAGCATCGGGCAGCACACGGAGAAGATACCGGAAAAGGTTCTGCCCCGCTTCGGTATTCCTGATGATCAGTTCTTTCATAGCTCCTCCTTTTCACCCATTGTACCATACTTACAGAGAAAACCTCCTTCTTCCCTTTGCCGAAGGTGTCTCCCGTCCGCAGCATCGGACTTCCTGTTTTCCCCTGAAAAAAGAACGGTGAGAAATTTCTCACCGTTCTTTTCTGCCTGTCCCATCATTCCCCGGAAGATTTCACGGACTGTCCGCCTGTCTTCCGATTGAAGAACCGTACAATATTCGCAGTAATCACATAGAATGCAGGAATCAGGAATATCCCGAAGACCGTGGCAAAGGTCATGCCGCCCACAACGGCCACCCCCATGCCGGCACGGGCCGATGCACCGGCTCCCGTGGCAATGGCCAGAGGGAGACATCCGATAATCGAAGTGAAAGCCGTCATGAGAATCGGACGGAAACGAAGCTTGGCTGCGGTAAGCACCGCTTCCATGGGATCCATTCCCTTATCCACCCGGGCCTTTGCAAATTCCACAATCAGGATGGCATTCTTTGCCGCCAGACCGATGATCATGATGATGCCGATCTGCATGTAGACACTGTTCTGGTACCCATCCGTATTTCCGCCGATGAGGGTCATGATCCGGTTGATTCCGTATTCGGAGAAAAGCGCTCCGAAAATACCCGTAGGTACTGTGAAAAGAACCGCCAGCGGAACGGACCAGCTTTCATAAAGTGCTGCCAGGCAAAGGAAAGCGAAAAAGATAGCCATAAGGAGAATCTGCATCGTCGACCCGGAAGAATTCTTTTCTTCCCGGCTCTGACCGGACCATTCAATGGTCATGCCGCTCGGCATCACCGATTTCGCGGCTTCTTCCGCCGCATTCATGGCTTCGCCGGAGGAGTATCCCTGAGCGGCACTCCCCTGAACCGCTACCGTCCGCACATTGTTGAAACGGGCAATGGAAGACGGTGCCGTAGTGAGCGAACCGGTGACCAGTGTATCCAGAGGCACCATTTCTCCGGAAGGAGACTTGACGGAGATGAATTTCAGGCTGTCCGTCTGAGAGCGATACTGCGTATCGGCCTGAACAATAACTTTATAGGAACGTCCGAACTGATTGAAATCATTGACCTGAGAACCGCCGAAATTGACCTGCATGGCCGTAAATACATCCGACAGATTGATTCCCAGATTCTTTACCTTTTCTCTGTCCACGGTGAATTCCACGGACGGCGTATTGGCAGACACGCTGGTACGGACACCGGTCAGCTCCGGCCGCTGGGCACACGCTGCCACGACCTGATCGGCCACATTGGAAAGTTCCGTATCGGAAAGGCCCACATTATCCTGGAGCTGCATGGTCCAGCCCCCTTCCATTCCCAGACCCGGCAGAGAAGCCGGATTGAAAGCGGAAACCTGTGCCGCCGGATCATTCTTTGCCGCCATAGCTGACAGCTTGGCTGTGATGGCAGAGACCTGCAGATCATCCGCTGTCCGGGCTGCCCAATCCTCAAGGGCAACATAGAGCATTCCCGAACCGGCGGACGCATTTGTCATGACATTTTTAACACCGGGAATCGTCCGGGCTTCCTCCGCCACATGATCCACGACCTTCACAGTCTGATTGAGGGAGGTTCCTTCCGGCATTTTAATGTTTGCCATAAAGAATCCCTGATCCTCATTCGGAACAAAAGTGGAGGGAATCATCACATAAAGCGCTCCCATCCCTATGCTCACCGCAATGAGAAAGGCAACAGCCAGTTTCAGCCGGTGCAGCATCCAGGATACCCCTTTTCCGTAGCTTTCTCTTGCCCGGTCAAAGGAATGGTTGAATTTCCGGAAGAACAGGGCCACCGGTCCTTTCCGGAAGCCCGTGTCATCCTTCTTCAGCAGCATGCCGCAGAGGGCCGGTGTCAGGGTCAGTGCCACAAAGGCAGAAATAGCAATGGAAATGGTAATCGTCACGGCAAACTGTTTGTACAGCACACCGATCATCCCGCCGATAAAAGCGACGGGAAGGAAAATCGAAGCCAGTACGGCTGTCGTGGCAATGATCGGACCCTGTACCTCATTCATGGCCCGTTCCGTTGCTTCCTTCGGATCGACTCCGTCCTTTTCCATATGTTCTTCTACGTTTTCGATGACTACGATCGCATCATCCACAACCATCCCGATGGCAAGAACCATAGCGAAGAGGGTCAGCGTATTAATGGTAAATCCGAGAAGGATAAAGGAAGCAAACGTTCCGACAATGGATACAGGAACGGCCAGAACCGGAATCAGCGTCGTTCTCCATTTCTGGAGGAACAGGAACACCACCAGAATAACCAGAAGCAGCGATTCCACAAAGGTGGCTTCCACTTCGCTGATGGATGCATTGATGAAGGACGTATTGTCCATAACGATGACATAATCCAGATCCGGCGGGAAGCTTTCTCTGGCTTCTTCCATGACCTGCTTCACCTGGGAAATCGTATCCAGCGCATTGGCATCGCTCGTAAGCTGGATGCCGAACCCGATTCCGTTATGCCCGTTGATTTTGGAATTATTGCTTTCATTGGCCGTACCGGTCTCTACGGTTGCCACATCCTTCAGATAGACGAATTCCCCATTGGAGCCGGCCTTTACGATAATATTTCCGAACTGCTCCGGCGTGGTGAGGCGTCCCTCCACCTTTGCGCTGTAGGTCTTTTCCTGCGTAGCCGGTGCAGGCATGCCGCCGATGGTTCCTGCCGGTGCAGATACGTTCTGCTCCTTGATGGCACTTGTCACATCGGTTGCCGTCAGGCCCCGTTCCGCCAGTTTATCCGGATTCAGCCAGACTCTCATGGCATAGCTGGACCCGAAAGTATTGACGTCACCGACTCCGTCTACCCGTTTGATCTTATCCAGAAGATAAATATCGGCATAATTCTTCAGGAAAGCCTGGTTATAGGTTCCGTTCGGCGAATACAGATTGGCCATGAGCACCATATCGCCGGAAGCCTTGCGCACCGTGATGCCCTTGGACTGCACATCCGAAGGAAGTGAGCCTCTGACGAGGTTCGCCTCATTCTGTACATTGATTGAGTCGGTATCGCCGTCACTGTCCAGGGAAAAGACGACCTGCAGGCTGTAGGATCCGCTGCTGCTGGATGTGGAGGACATATAGTCCATATTTTCCAGCCCGTTCATCTGATCCTCGATGATCTGGGCAATCGTCTGATTCACAATGCTTGCATTGGCGCCCGTATAGGATGCACTGAGCCGGATAGTGGGCGGAGAAATCTGAGGATACTGTGCAATCGGCAGAGTAAACATCGACAGAAGCCCGAGCGCCACAATAATCAGAGACAGTACAATGGCAAATATGGGCCGTCTGATAAAGAATTTACTCATATCGGACCTCCTTATTTGCTGTTCTGTTCATTGGCGGACTGATTGGTTGTTATTTCCGTTGTAAAGGAAAGCCCCAGTTTTTCCGGCGTTGTTTCGCTGACATTCAGCGCCTGCCCCTCTTTCAGATTGGTCAGACCTTCCACGACCACCCTGTCATCCTTGGAAAGACCGCTCTTGATGATATAGAAGCTTCCCACCTGCGCTCCCAGCTCCACGATTTTGCTTACGGACTGATTATTTTCTCCCACAACGATGACAAAGGATTTATCCAGCACCTGCTGCACTGCCCGCTGCGGAACCAGAAGCGCATCCTTCTGCGGCTCTCCTTCCACCGTTACCTTGGCAAACATCCCCGGGAGAAGCATTCCCTGATCATTGTCAAAAATCGCCTTGATGGTCAGGGTCCCCGTGCTGGCCGACAGCTGCCGGTCCACAATATATCGATTTGAGGTTCCCGGGAACTTCGCACCGTTGCTGAGAGTGAGAGAAGTCAAGGGCGCAGACGGTTTGATTCCTTCTTCTCTGTCCTCATGGCCTGCCGTAAGGAAATCCAGATATTCATTTTCGGAAATGGAAAACTGTACATAAATGGGGTTGATCGAACCTACGGAAACTAGCTCCGTATTCCCGCTCGTCACATAAGTACCGACAGAGACATCATCCACAGAAAGCTTCCCGGAAATGGGAGAACGGATAACAGTATCATCCAGATTTTCCTGTGCCTTCTGCATCAGTGCCACTGCATCATTGTAGCTGGACTGATTGGACGCCACCGTGGCCTGCTGCGTCGTCAGCGTCTGCTCCGGAATGGCTCCCGTTGCCGCCAGCTTCTGATACCGGGCCAGATCAATCATGGAATTATTCAGAGTGACCTGCGCTTTATCCACGACGGACCGGGCCGACAGAAGTTCTGCTTCATACTGCCGGTCATCCACCTTATACAGAGGATCTCCTGCATGAACCAGCTGTCCGCTGGTAAAATATTTCTCCGTAATGGAACCGGATACCCGGGGTTTGATGGTAACCGCATCCATGGATTTGACCTGCCCGGAATATTCATAGGAAACAGCGGTGTCCCGCTGGATAACCTTCATCACCTGTACATTGACTGCACTGCTCCGGGGAGCGGTTCCTGCCCCGCAGCCTGCCAGAAAGCCCGTACATCCCAGCAGAATCAGCGCTACTGCCGCTTTCCTTTTCATTGTCTGCTTCATACTGCTATTCTCCTGTTACAATCCCCACGCAAAATCCCCTGTTTATTATTATCATTTTAGCACAAATCCCTGCGGTAGTTTTCCTTTTTCCGGCAGCCATCTTCATTTCAGGACAGCAAAAAGACCGGAATTTCTCCCGGTCCTTTTCTGCCTGCTTCCGTGTCCTCAGCTCCGGCTGCTGTCCTCCGAACTCGTCCCGAAAGAGGAGTAGGTAACACCTTTAAAGACCGCCGTGACTTCTCCGTTGCTGCCCAGCTGGTATGTCACACTCTTATCCGGTGCCTCAGGAAGGCTCTTCAGGAAACCGTCTGTTCCGGTCCTGTCCACCAGAGTATCCAGACTCGTCGGATATTCGCCGTTTTTGACATAATACATCTCCGTTGCCGTTCCTATGGTCGCCAGATCGGCCTTAATACGGGCTACCTTTGCCTCATCGGTCATGCCGATCAGATTCGGCACCGCTACAGCAGCAAAAATCCCTACTACAGCAATCACGATGACCAGCTCGAGAAGCATGAACCCCGGGCGTCTTCCTTTTTTCTTTTCTTCTGCCATGACATACTCCATAATCCTTCCTCCTTTTCAAAAATTTTGTTTTCCGTTACCCTCATTATACTCTCTTTTCACGGCAAACTGCATAGACTGCTCCTTTAAAATTACAAAAAAAGAGCGCCTTCTTTCATAAATACACGATTTTATGAAAAAAGGCACTTCCTTTTCCGACTGCAAAAGCTCATCTATTTCCCTTTTCGGATTTTCCGGACAGAAAGAGGAACGATTTCTGTTTTCCCGGAAGCAGGCTTTTCCTGTCCGATGCCTTCCATCCGGATATCGGAACGATTGAAAGGATCCTCCATTTCCACCAGGTCCGCCCAGTATTTCTTCGGCAGATAATTCCTCCGGCAGTCCGGATTGTTTCTCTCTTCAATTCCCATATGGCGGTAGTACCGGCGCCAGAGACTGCGGAAATCCTCTTCCTCACTGCTGAGAACGGGATCCTTCCTGATTTCCGGCACGGAAAGAATTTCTGTTCTTCCCTTCCCGTAAACCGCCGCTTCCTTTCTGTTCCCGTCATAGATGATCCAATCCAGCGAACCCAGTCTGTCTCTGAAATGAACCGCCAGAACAGGAAGAATGTTGTGCGTGGGATGAATCACTGCATACAGCGTTCCCTCCTGCAGCTGAGAAAAACGGAGGATGCCCCGGAATTTTTCCGCCTCATTCCCCACTGCGCGGCTCATGTCGCACAGATCCCGATACCAGTCCTCCCTGCTGAAAATATACAGCTTTTTCCCCTTTCGGAATCCCTGCCGGAGAAATTCAAAAATTTTCATCTCCATGCCCGCCTCATCGGACAGAAAGGCCCGGTATACCAGGCGCACCGCCTGCCGGCCGCATCGTTTTTCAAAAGCAGAGATGACCTTTTCTGCCTTGATGAAATTTGTCTCCACGGTCTTTTCCTCACCGAACAGCGCCGTTTCTCCGCCCTCCGGGCGAATCGATTCCAGACAGCTCGTGCCGGAATAGTAAATATCATAGACCGCCGTGAGAAATCCCGGGTAGGTCCCGTCATATACAAAAATCATGGTTTTTCCTTACAAAGGCGGTGCAAACAGACTGATTTCCCGGGATTCCCGTGCCGCCCTTCTGCTGATCAGCCGATCCCTCAGATTTTCCCCGTCAAGGCCTTTTTCCCCGTCAAGGCCTTTTTCCCCTCTGTACCGGCCGTTGACAGTGATGAAGTACCGGGCTCGTTTCATGACAATCCCCAATCGGGACAGGGTGGAAAAGGAAAGATTGCCGTACTTCCGAAGTCTTACGATGCGAAGAGCACTCTTCACCCCGATGCCCGGCACGCGGAGAAGCATTTCATAAGAGGCCCGGTTGATTTCTACGGGAAAAAGCTCCCGATGGCGGAGCGCCCACGTACATTTCGGGTCCAGTTCCCGGTCAAAATCAGGCTCGCTTTCCGTAAGGATCTCCTCTGCCCGGAAATGATAGAACCGAAGCAGCCAGTCCGCCTGATAAAGCCGGTTTTCCCGGTACAGCGGCGGCCGGGTCAGAGCAGGAAGATTCTTCCCCTGCATCACCGGAACATAGGCGGAAAAATAGACCCGCTTCAGTGCCGCCTTCCGGTACAGTCCTTCCGTGAGAAGGAGAATTTTCCGGTCGCTTTCCTTTGTAGCTCCCACGATGAGCTGGGTTGTCTGCCCGGCAGGAACAAAAAGAGGCGCTTTCCTATACTTTTTCCGCTCCTCCTTATTCTCCCGGATCCGGTCCCGGAAATATTTCATCGGCGCCAGAATGGACGATTTCGTTTTCTGCGGCGCCAGCAGCTTCAGCGAGGTTTCCGAGGGAAGCTCAATATTTACGCTCACCCGGTCTGCATACCGTCCCAGTTCCTGCAGCAGCTTCGGATCTGTTCCGGGAATCCCCTTCATATGAATGTACCCATTGAATTTTTCCCGTTCCCGCAGCAGCTTTGCCGTCCGGATCAGAAGCTCCGTCGTATAATCCGGGGAACGGATGATGCCAGATGAAAGGAAGAGCCCCTCTATATAGTTTCTTTTATAAAATCCCATGGTGAGCGTTACGATTTCCTCCGGCGACAGAAAGGCTCTCTGCGTGGTATGGCTTCGGCGGTTCACGCAGTACTGACAGTCATAAATGCAGTAGTTCGTCATGAGGATTTTCAGGAGAGAGACACACCGCCCGTCCGATGTCCAGGTGTGGCAGATTCCGCTCCTGTGACCGTTCCCCACGCCGCCTGCCGCAGCTGCCCGGGAAGAGCCGTTGGAGGAGCAGGATACATCATACTTGGCTGCATCTGCCAGAACAGCCAGCTTTTCTTCCAGATCCATCGGATTTCCTCCCTTCATTTCCTCCTCATTATACCACCTCTGCCTTTGCTCTCCGGCACGCAAAAAGCCCGGGAATTCCCGGGCTCCTCCTGAAAACAGGAACGCCGAAATATTGAATTTCACTTCGCTGTATTTTTCCCCATTTCAGCCAGCTTTTTTCTGTCCGTCTTTCCCGTACTTGTCTTCGGAATTTCCTTCACCCGTACAAAACGGGACGGGATTTCCCAGGCTTTCAGTTTCTGTGACAGGAACCGAATCAGACCCGCATGATCCGGAAGCTGTCTTCCCGCCACATACGCAGCAAGGCGGATCATCCCTTCCTCCGTCTGCTCCGGAAGAATTTCCGCTTCCTCCACACCGTCTGCCATCAGCAGATAAGACAGCACCTTCTGCCGGCTCACATGATTTCCCTTGATATTGTAAAAATCCTCCTGCCGCCCCAGGAAATGAAGGCATCCCTCCCTGTCCAGCCTGCCCCGGTCACCGGAACGAAAAGGCCGGGATATTCCTTCCGCCCCATAGGGAGTATCCACTTCTATGAAACCGTCCTTCACAGCAATCTTCACGCCCGGAAAAGTCCGCCCTACGCTGTCCGGATGCTCCCGGATCTCCCTGCCCCGGATAAAGGAGACATAGGACATTTCCGACGAACCGTAATACAGCACCGTTTCCGACCGGGGAAATACCCTTTCCAGTCCGTCCAGAAGACGGCCGGTCATCAGCTGCGAGCCGGAAAGGATTTTCCGCACCGATGCGCCTTCGCCCTTCACTCTCGACAGGGGAGACAGTTTTGAAGGAATCATATACACATGGGTCGCACCGATCCGATTGATTTCCTTCAGCCAGGTCCGGGGAAATAAACGGTCCGTCCCTGCTATGGTGCATCCCTCTGACAGGAAAGACAGAAACATGTTCAGATTCCCTGTAAAGGCCATGGACCCCTGCAGAAAAAGGACCGAAGCGGAATCAATCCCGAAAAGGCGATTCTGGACGGGGAAGAAATCGGACCAGCTTGCCTCCCTTCGGAAAAAAATTTTGGCAGGGCCGCTTGTTCCCGAGGTGAGAACCGCTATGCCATCTTTCCGGACATTTTCCTCCCGGATTTCTCCGAACCATTTCCCACCCGGTACCGGAAACAGATCTTTCCTTTCTTCTCCGGAATAAAGAAAATGAATGGGCCGCACCGCCAGAAGATGCTCCAGTTCCTCTCCTTCGATGTATTCGTGAATCAGAAGAGGGACTGCTCCCGCTCTTTCCGCAGCCAGAAAAGCAATTATCTGCTCTGCCGGGCTGCCGAGCCGGATGCCCAATACCTTTTCTTTTGCCGGAGCAAAGAGCACACTTTTTTCCTCTACCTGTTTTTCTGCTTCTCCGTAGGAAAGACTGTGTCCGTTCCAGACCAGAAACGGCCTGCTCTCCCATTTCTTTGCATAATGTTCAAGATACTTAAAAAATTTCACGCCATGCCTCTGCCGGAACCGGCATTTCTTTCTTTTCCGTAAAAAAATAGGAGGAAAGCCATTCCTGCCGGTCCACGCGGCGAATCAGCACCGCTGAGCCTACACCTCCCGCTGCAGGAATAGCCGCCACCCCCAGATCTCCTCCGTCATGATGAAGGATTTCCGTCAGATGGATCATGATTTCCGCTCCCGATGCCCCGTAAGGATGCCCGTAAGCAAGAGCTCCGCCCCAGCGGTTCAGCCGTTCCGCTGCCTCCGGATGCATTTTTCGGAAATGAGCGCTGATGACCGCAAAGGCTTCATTGTACTCAAAGGCATCAATATCTTCGTAGGAGAGCCCTTTCCGCCGGAGAAGACAGGAAACTGCCCGATCGGCAGAAAGCGGCGGCCGCAGAGGATCCCCGCCGCAGAGCTCCGTTCCCAGGATTTCCGCCTTCGGGACCAGTCCTCTCTCCCGGATCCACCTTTCGTCCGCGAGAAGCAGGAACGCTGCGCCGTCATTCATGGTGCACGCATTGGCAGCCGTAAGGATTCCCCCTTCGAAATGCGTAACCCGCGGCGCCCGGGCAAGCAGTTTTTCCCTCATCCGGGACCGGATCGCCTCATCTTTTGTACTGCCGAAAAGAGGAATGATGACCGATCGGAGAAGCCCTTCCTCTGCACACCGTCCGGCACGCTGCTGCGAAAGAAGTGCAGCCCGATCCGCCTCTTCCCGGGTGATTCCGTACGCCCTGGCCGCCCTTTCCGCGCCCAGAAGCATGGCATCATCGGAAAATTCTCCCGGAATAAACTGCGCCGCCGTAAAAACCGGGTCCCGGAGGCGGCTTCGCTCATCATTGTCGGGATATTTCCGCTCCGGCTGCAGAGATGCACTTTCTGCACCGCCTGCCAGAACCGTACGGCAGTCCCCGCTCCTGATTTTGGCAGACCCCAGATCGATTGCCGCCAGTCCGGAAGCACACTGCAGATCCACGGTCAGCGCCGGCACATCCTCCGGCAGTCCGGCCTCCAGGGCAAGCAGACGGCCCAGGTTTCCTCCCGGCCCTACAGCATTTCCGCAGATCAGCAGATCCGGCGTTCCTCCATGATACCGTTCCAGAAGTGCCTGCACCACCTTCGCGCCCAGAATTTCCGGACGCACCTGCCGGAATATGCCGTTCTTCACACCGAAATGGGAGCGAAGTCCTCCCACGATAAATACTCTTTTCATTTTGCCGTCTCCGTTTTGACCGTAAAGCAGAGGCAGTCTGTATATCCCTGCACTGTCTCCCCCTGCCGGACAGCGTATATTGTTTCCCCGCTCCGCACCGGGTAATAAAAGGAAATCTCCGCCGATTCCGCCGGATATGCCCGGAGAACTGCCTCCAGCAGCTGAAAGCCGCTCACAATCGGCCGCTCGGTCTGATGAATGCCGTTATGGTCTCCCAGCACCCGGCTGTATTCCCGCACCTCTTCCGCAGAAAACGAGCAAAGCGCTGTCCCGCCCCGAGGTGCTTCCCGTTTTATCCCGTTCTTTTGAGGAAAGAGAAGCATGGACAGTCTGTCGCCGCCGTCTCCCGCCAGTGAAACGGAAATAATCCGTCCTTCCCGCACCTTTTCCTCATAAAAGACCGAGTTTTTTTCTCCCTGCACGTAAGAAAGCCTGCCCAGCACCTTTCCCTGCCAGTCAGGCTTCCAAACCGTACAGGCTCTTCGAATGATCTCCCGCATCGATCCTCCTCATGCCTGCATGACGATTTCAATATGATTCAATGATTTTCTTTCTGTACCTGCTGACCAGGAAAGAGGCCAGAAGCACCTTCAGCAGATCCCCGGGCAAAAAGGGGAACATGCACATGACCATGGAGGCCCAGAGACCGGTACCGGTCAGGAACATGAACCACGCCAGCCCCATGATATAGCAGGCAGCCGTTCCCAGAATGGATGCAAAAATCATCCCGCGGAAAGAGTAATCAAATTTTTCTCCTGCAAGTCCTGTTACAAAAGCCATGGCCGCAAATCCTACGATAAATCCGCCGGACGGTCCTGCAATCACGGAAAATCCCGCTCTCATCAGAGAAAATACCGGAACTCCCGCCATACCGAGAAGCAGGTACAGTACAATGCTGAGAAAACCGTATCTTTTCCCCAGAAATCCTCCTGCCATAAGAGCAGCAAAGGTTCCCAGGGTAATCGGTACCGGCTGGATCGGAATGGTAATCTGAGAAAAGACGGCACAGACTGCCGCGAAAAGCGCACACAGAACCTGCATGCGGGTTCTTACTGAAGTAGCTGTCATCATAAACCTCCTGATGGGTCTATTATAAACATCCGGATTTTATATGTCAACAGTATTATAGATCCATATTAACATAGGGTTTACAATATGTAGTCTATTCCCGATTTTCCTCTCGGAAATGATTTTCTTCTGCAGCGGAGAAGGAACGATTTTGGACTTTCCGGATAGCGGTCCGGTTTCCAGCAGAGGGATCTTCTGTCTGCTCCGGAAACCTCCTCCGATCTACTGCCGACTGCCCTGTGTTCCCTGTCTTTCCATAAAAAAAGGCCTCCCCCTCTCGGTGAGATGCCTTTCTTTTTTACAGATTATACAAGCTTGCTGAAATCGCCCCAGAGGTTGAAGAGCTCCAGTACGGTGAGCAGCGTGGAAATACGATTGGTCTTGACCGCTTCATCGTCCACCATAACCATGACCTTGTCCAGATAGTTGTTGATGGGCTGTGTAAGGGTGCGGAGAGCCGGCAGTGCCGCCGCATAATCGCAGGCATCATAGGCTTTCTTCGCTTCCGCAGCAGCGGTTTCATAAGCAGCCCAGAGGTCTTTCTCCGCATCATCGGCAAAGAGAGCCGGCTGTACTGCTTCCGCCTTCTTCCCCTTCGTGATATTGGCCAGACGGGTTACTGCCTGGCGAAGATCCGTTTCTGCTTTTACGGCGCTGGCTTTCATGCTTTCCGCCCGAAGGAAGATGGAGTAAATATCATCTACCGGGCCGGAAAGGACTGCGTCGATGATATCATAGTCCATCTGCGCATCCAGCAGAATGGCCTTGATGCGCTGACGGAAGAAGTCTTCAATCTGAAGAGCCGCTTCCTTTTTCTTTTCTTCCTCGCCGGGAAGAAGAGCCAGTGCAGCGGAAATGCCGCGGCGGATATCCCAGTGAATCTTCCCGTCAGTCAGGATATTGACAGCGCCGATGGTCTGACGGCGAAGAGCGAAGGGATCCTGAGAGCCCGTAGGAATCAGTCCGCGCAGGAATGTAGCGGCCAGGTTGTCCAGCTTATCCGCCAGGGACAGGGCTCTGCCGATGGATTCCTGCGGCAGGATATCGCCGGCAAAGCGGGGCATATACTGTTCGAAAATGGCCTGTGCCACATTCGGTTTTTCTCCGTCCAGCAGGGCGTATTCTTTGCCCATTTCCCCCTGCAGTTCCGTGAATTCCGTAACCATGCCGGTAGCCAGATCCGACTTGGACAGATACGCTGCGCGGGCAGCATCCTTCTTTTCTTCTTCGGAGAAATTCCAGTCTGCGCCGATAGCATCGACAAGCTTGCCCAGACGGTCTGCCTTGTCCAGCATGGTTCCCATGCCTTCCTGATAGTTGATGCTGGTCAAATCTTCCCGGTGGCCTTCCAGAGATTTCTTCCGGTCATTTTCAAAGAAGAACTTTGCATCGTCCAGACGGGCCCGGAGAACTCTTTCATTGCCGATCTGTACATTCCGGATGGCCTTGGTTCCGCCGTTACGCACGGTGAGGAAGTACGGCATGAGGGAGCCGTCTTCATTCTGAACCGGATAGTATCTCTGATGATCTCTCATGGGCGTAACCACGGCCGGTACGGGCAGCTTCAGGAATTCTTCATCAATGCGGCCGTACAGAGCTGTCGGGTATTCTACCAAATAATTGATTTCCTCCAGCAGATCTGCATTGTGGCGTACCTGTCCGTGCAGTTCCTTCGCAATCTTCAGAAGACCATCCCGGATCAGTTCCCGTCTTTCATCCTGGTCGACAATGACATACGCCTTTCTCATGTCTTCCTTATATTCTTCCGGGCTGTGGATGACCACAGGTTCCTTGCAGAGGAAACGATGGCCGCGGCTTACATTTCCGCTCTTTACATGAGCAAATTCCAGCGGAATCACCTGATTCCCCGCCAGAGCCACCAGCCAGCGGACCGGACGGATGAAATGTGCTTCTTCATCGGCCCAGCGCATGGAACGGGTAAAATTGAGGCCTGTAATCAGAGACAGGAACAGTTCCGGCAGAACTTCTTCCACATTTCTTCCCCGGTTGACCACATAAGCCCAGGTATAGTCGCCTTCCCTGACCAGATCCTTCGGATCGATATGCTGTCCTCTGGCAAATCCCTGTGCCGCACGGGTCGGATTTCCGTCCTCATCAAAGGCAGCTTTAATGGACGGACCTCTCTTCTTCACTTCTTCATCGGGCTGGCAGTCTGCCGCACCGGTGACAACTACAGCCAGTCTTCTCGGAGTGGCATAAACATCTATTTTCTGAAGAGAAATGCGGTTTTCTTCAAATTTGGCAGCAGCGAGAGCTCTCAGCTGATCCACTACGCCGGACATGATATTGGCCGGCATTTCCTCTGTTCCGATTTCCAAAAGAAGATTTTTACTCATTTCGCTTCACTTCCTTTCAGCATGGGGAATCCCAGTTCCTTTCGTTTTTTCAGCCAGGCCTTGGCACACATTCTGGACAGATTGCGTACACGGGCAATATACTCCGTCCGTTCGGAGAGAGAAATCGCTCCTGCTGCATCCAGCAGATTGAAGGAATGGGAGCATTTCAGTACATAGTCATAAGCGGGAAGCACATAGCCCAGCTTGATAACCCGCTGTGCTTCCTTTTCATACATATCAAAGAGCTTGAAGAGCATGTCATGGTCGGAAATTTCATAGCTGTACACAGACTGTTCATATTCGTTTTCATGCCATACATCGCCGTAGGTGACCCCGTCGGTCCATTCCAGGTCATACACATTGTCCTTTTCCTGGATATACATGGCAATGCGTTCCAGACCGTAGGTAATTTCTACGGAAACGGGATGTTCATCAATTCCGCCGACCTGCTGGAAATAGGTGAACTGAGTAATTTCCATGCCGTCCAGCCATACTTCCCAGCCGATGCCCCATGCACCCAGTGTAGGAGATTCCCAGTTGTCTTCAACGAAACGAATATCATGTTCTTCCGGATCGATGCCCAGTTCCTTCAAGGATTCCAGGTAGGTTTCCTGAATATTGTTCGGAGACGGCTTCATGATGACCTGGAACTGATGATGCTGGTACAGACGGTTCGGGTTGTCCCCGTAACGGCCGTCGTCAGGACGGCGGGACGGTTCCACATAGGCTACATGCCACGGTTCCGGTCCGATCGTACGCAGGAAGGTGGCCGGATTCATTGTGCCGGCTCCTTTTTCCGTATCATAGGCTTCTCCCAGTACGCAGCCCTGTTTGGACCAGAACTTCTGGAGAGCCAGAATGATCTGCTGAAATGTCATATTTCCTCCTAAAAAACAACAAAAATCCCTGTAACAAAAAGTTACAGGGACGAGTTACAGGGATAATAACCCGCGGTTCCACCCTCATTGGCCTTGCAGCCCACCTTCATTGATAGCGGCCCTACTCGGTTCAGGCAGCAGCTCCGAAACGCCTTCCCCGCATCGCCCGGCTCTCATCACCCCGGACTTGCTGCACTGCAGGTACTCCTTTTCTTCCTCGCTTTCATTATGGGACCATTCTAGCAAATCCCGCCGGAAATGTAAAGCATCAGAAGGCGGAACGGAAATACTTTCTTTGCGGAAAAAATTGAACGGGAGATAACCATATTTCGGGATGAACCGTCAGTCATGGTACAATAAAGACAGAATAAGCAACCGGATATAAAGGAGGTGCATCTCATGAAACGTTTTATATTCTGCGCAGCACTGGCTGCCCTGACCGGGCTGTCTTTCCCGGGAACCGCTGCGGACAGCTCTGCACCGGCGCCGGTTCCCTTTGCCGCAGCGGTGAAGCAGGACGGAAAGTGGGGCGCCGTCAACGGAGAAGGCCGGTGGATCATTCCCCCTGCCTATGATAAAGTAGCCCTTTCCCTGTCCGATGAGGACAGCCGGGGACAGGACCTGGAAAGCGAGCCGGGACGGGATCTGCTCATCGAGGTCCGTCGGGGTAAGCTTCGCGGATTCTATGACCGGACAGGAAAAGAAATTATCCCTGTTTCCTATATCAGCCGTTCCTCCTGGACAGGCGGCGCACTGGCCGTAGAGAATGAACAGGAAAAAATTCTTTTCTATCGGAAGGACGGCACCCGTATCGGAAAAATATATAATCAGGTTTCCGACTTCAAAAACGGCATGGCGATCATCAAGGAAAACGGAAAGTACGGATACCTTGCATCGGACGGAAGTGAAATCGCGCCGGTCTATGAGGAAGCCCGCTATTTTGCGGACGGTCTCGCCCCGGTCAAAACGAAAGGTCTATGGGGCGTCATTGATGCCCAAGGAAACACCGTTGTCGATCCTGTCTACCGGGATACAGGCCCCTTCTACAGCGACGGTCTCCTGGCCGTAAAGAACAAGGAAGATCTCTGGGGCTTCATCGACGAAACCGGTACGGAAACGATTCCTCTCACTTACCGGTCGGTCATCCCGGTTTTCAGTGAACACCTGACAGCCGTGCAGGATCAGGAGAAGCGCTGGGGCTTTGCCGATTCGGAAGGAAATATTACAGCAGATCCCCAGTTTACCGCTGTACTCACCCCCTTCTCCGAGGGCCTGGCCGGTGTTGCCACGGTAGACGGGAATGCCTATGTCAGACCGGACGGCACCACTGCCTTTGCGGCGGACTATGAACGTCTTTTCCCCTTCGAGGGCGGAATCGCCGAGGTCGGAAAGGGCGAAGTCCGGCCTGCCGGCGTTTCCGGCGGATTCCCCATTTCCATCGGAATCGGCTGGGGTTGGGGAGGAAGGCGTCATCACCGTCATTATCCCGGCTGGGGCTGGGGAATCGGATTCCCCATCTGGCCCAATCCGCCCTACACCGGCTATGAGCCGATTTCCACGATTGCAGTCAAGCGGGGCTATATCGACAATACGGGGAAAGTAATTGCCGCACCTTCCCTCTCTCAGGTCTTCAAAGCCTCCGAAAAGGGCATCCTTGTTTTCAATGACAGCCGTTACGGCTGGGTCAACCGGTCCGGAGTCTACATCGCCCATACGGTATACAAGACCCTGATTCCGAAGGAGGAAGCCAACGTCCTCATCGGGAAAGATGAAGAAAACCGCTGGGGTGTTCTGTCCATGGAAACCGGCGGGGAGGAAATTCCTTTTCTTTATAAGGAAATCCGCTATCTGGGAGAAAACCTCTTCGCCTATAAGTCGGACGGCAAATGGGGCCTCATCGGCAAAGACGGAAAAACCATTACGGAAGCCGTCTATCGGGATGTGTCCCTTCTTTCGGAAGAACTTCTTCCCGTAAAAACAAAGGACGGCTGGAAATACATCGCCCCCGACGGCAGCGACCGGATTGCACCGGAAAAGCTTTTCTCCGAAGCAGTTCCCTTCTCCGGCGGACGGGCCGGCGTCAAGCTGAACGGCAAGTGGGGTCTCATCGACACTGCAGGACACTTTGTCCTCCCTGCCGCTTATGCGCAAATCACCGTTCTCTGAAATTTTATTTTTAAAATCCCCATACAAAAAAAGGAGAATGAAGACTGTTTTGCCTTCATTCTCCCTTTTTTCATGTTCTACTGCAGCATGGAGCCCAGAATCAGCATGATGGCCACCAATGCCAGCATTTCCTTATTGTTCTTTCCCCGTTCTCCCCGTTTCGCCTCATGGATGCCCCAGTCCCACTTGGTATAAAGCACCACGGAAATCCAGCACATAAAGGAAAATACGGAAACCTTCATCAGCTCTCCCCGGTCAATGAAAGAGAGAAAGCTGAAATCCCGGGCGCTCAGCAGAAGAAGCATCACACACACAAATCCCGTTGCCGGATAGAGGAAAACCTTCGGTGCCCGCTCCACGATGAATTTTTCCTGCTTCAGCGCGGGCTTTCCCAGAAAATAGACCTTGATAAACCAAAGGCAGATTCCCAGGGGGATAATGTCAAAGAACTGATCGGTATTCATAGCACGCTCCTTTTCGTTCCCTTTATTATGAAGCAGGAGCCCCTGTCCCCGCAAGTCCGCCCATACAAAAACCGCAGGGAAGAGTGCCCTGCCGGACATTTTCTCCTGCGGCTTCGGTTTACTGCCTGAGCTGCTTTTCTGTTTTTTCCAGTGCCATTTCCAGCGTATGCCATCCCAGGGTCGCACACTTGACCCGAACCGGCATCTTGGAAATATCCTTCAGCGTAATGGCCGCTTCCAGTTCTTCCAGAGCGCTTTCATCCGTGACCTTGCCGCGGATCATATCCAGGAAAAGCCGGCAGAGCCGGAGGGCTTCCTCCACGGTCTGCCCCTGCAGAAGCTCCGCCATCATGGCAGTGGACGCCTGGCTGATGGCACAGCCTGAGCCCGTATAGGCCAGATCCTTCACGACTCCGTTTTCTATCTTCACTTCAATATCGATATCATCCCCGCAGCTCGGATTGTGGCCGTGCTCATGAACCGTAGGATTTGCAATTTTCCGTTTGTTTGTCTGATCCCGATTGTATTCCAGAATCAGGTCCGTATACAGCTGTTTCAGTTCCATCAGTCGTCATACCCCATCACTTTCCGGACACCCTTCAGCTTTTCCAGGAAGTAGTCCACTTCTTCTTCGGTGTTGTAGAAATAGAAGCTGGCCCGGCAGGACGCATTCACCCCGAGATAGCGGTGCAGCGGCTCTGCACAGTGATGGCCCGTACGGATGCAGATCCCGTCCTCAGACAGAATCTGCGCTACATCATGAGGATGCACGCCTTCCACTTCAAAGGAAATCAGCCCTTCCTTTTCCTCCGGGTCATCCGTACCGATTACATGAATAAAAGGCAGCTTCTTCATGCCCAGAAGACACCGTGCGGCCAATTTCTTTTCCTGCTCCCGGATGGCATCAAATCCGATTCCTTCCAAATAGCGGATAGCCGCCACCAGACTGACCGCTCCTTCCACATACTGGGTTCCTGCTTCGAATTTGGCCGGCAGCTCTGCAAAATCCGTATGCTGCTCCTCTACTGTATCGATCATATCTCCGCCCAGAAGGAACGGCTCCATTTCCTCCAGCAGCTTTTCTTTTCCGTACAGGACGCCGATGCCTCCCAGGGAACACATCTTATGTCCCGAGAAGGCAAAGAAATCGCAGTCCAGATCCTGCACATCCACTCTCTTATGGGGTGTGGACTGCGCGCCGTCCAGAACGACCACGGCACCGTGTGCATGTGCCCGCCGGATCAGCGGCTTCGGATCGAAATCAAGACCGAGCACATTGGATACCTGCGCAAAAGCCAGGATTTTGACCCGGGGATCGTCAATCTTTGCCAGCTCCTCTTCCGGCCAGTGTCCCGTTTCCTTATCTACGTACATGTATTCCAGAGTGGCTCCGGTCTTTTCCGCTGCTCGCTGCCAGTTCACCAGATCCGAATGATGCTCGGAAATCGAAATCAGGATCACATCCCCCTTTTTAAGATGGGTTTCCCCATAGGAGCGGGAAATGATGTTCAGTGATTCCGTGGTATTTCTTGTATAAATGATTTCCCGTGCACTGGCTGCATGGATAAAGTCCTTCACCACTTCCTTCGACTGATCATAGACCTCGGAAGCGGAAATGGCGAACACATGAGCGCCTCTGTGGGGATTCCCGTTCTGCCGGTTCAGATAATCCATGACCGCATGCATTACGGGAAGCGGCCGCTGTGTCGTCGCCGCATTATCGAAATAAACAGCCTCCCGGCCGTTCACTTTTGTTGTCAGGATAGGAAAATCCTGTCTGATCCAATTGCTGTTCATTGATTCTCCTTTGCATCCAGCTTTCTGCCGATTTCCGCCAGAACCTCTTCCCGGATGGATGCGTCCATCCGATCGACAACCGGACGAATCATGGATTCAATCATGATCCGGCGGGCTTCCTCCAGAGAAAAGCCGCGGCTCATGAGGAAGTACAGTGTATTCGCATCCAGCTGACCGGAGCTGGATGCATGGTTTCCCTGCACATCGTCCTCCGTGCAGAGCAGAAGGGGCAGAGACACATTCTTCGTCTGCGGGGAAAGCTGGATGGCATAGTCGCCTTCATCCCCGACAGAACCGCCGCAGCCCCTGAGGAAATTCAGGGTGCCGCGGAAAATCTTTTTCGCTTTGCCGTCCAAAGCACCGTTTACATTGATATTTGCAGCAGTTTTCCGGCCTTCCTGATCAATGTGGCAGAACAGGTCCAGATGCTGGCTTCCGCCGGCCGCATAAACGATATTTTCCTCCATGGAGGACCGGTTTCCCGCCAAATGTCCGTAGCTGTGCACCGCAGCCGTTTCCCCGCCGAGTTCCGCCGCATAAAATTCCGCCTTTGCATTTTCGCCGCATTCCACATGGCGCTGGTCGTACACTGCCGTACCGGAAAGACCGCTGCTCAGCAGGGATGAGGAAAGTGCTGCATCCTTTGCCAGCTCATAATATACGGCCAGGACAGCCGTTCCCTTTTCCGCACCGCCGCGGATGCGCCACACCAGGGAAAGAGAGACTCCTTCCTCCAGCCGGAACAGGAATGCGCCCCGGAAGTCCGGATTGTCTGCATCTGTTTCCGCCGTCACGGAAAGACGGGCCTTCACCCCGGCAGGAATCACAACAGTATAGACAGCTCCCTTTTCCGCCGCCCGGACTGTTTCTTCCGAGCATCCCCGGAAGGCTTCCGGCAGCCGGCCGCCCGCTTCCACATAAGTCATGTCCGAAAAGACAGGCTGTTTTCCCGCCTTCGGTTCTTCAAAGGAAAGCGGCGTGTCATTGGTATGCAGGTACCGATATGTAAGAAGCGGCAGACGGTTGATTCTGATTTCTTCCATTTGACCCTCCTTATCCTATAGCGCCTTCGAATTCCAGATCGATCAGGCGGTTCATTTCCACTGCATATTCCAGGGGCAGCGCATTGGAAATCGGTTCTGCAAAGCCCCGCACCAGCATGGCCTTGGCATCATTCTCGGTAAGCCCCCGGCTCATGAGGTAGTAAATATCTTCATCGGGAATCCGGCCGATTTTGGCTTCGTGTCCCAGATCGATGTCGTCATTTTCAATGATGATATCCGGAATCGTATCGGACCGGGATTCATTGTCCAGCATCAGCGATTCACAGCTGATCGAGCCTTTTGCACCGGCTGCCTTCGGTCCGATATATACCACCCCGCGGTATATGGCAGCGCCGCCCGACTTGGAGATGGATTTCGAGCTGATATGAATGGACGTATCCTTTCCCAGTGCTTCCACCTTGGAGCCCGTATCCAGGAACTGTCCCTTCCCCGCAAAGGTAATGCCGGTAAATTCGCAGGTGGACCGGTCGCCCTTCAGCACCGTATCCGGATACAGGCAGGATGTATGGGAACCGAAGGAACCGGATACCCATACCATATGCGCATCATCCTCCACAAGAGCCTTCTTGGTGTTCAGATTGTACATATTCTTTGACCAGTTTTCGATGGTGGAGTACCGGAGAGAAGCTCCCTTTTTCACAAAAAGCTCCACCGCCCCTGCATGCAGGTTGGCCACATTGTACCGCGGAGCCGAGCAGCCCTCAATAAAATGACAGGATGCTCCTTCCTCCACGATGATCAGCGTATGCTCAAACTGACCGGCTCCCGGCGCATTCAGGCGGAAATAGCTCTGAAGGGGCATCCGCACATGAACTCCCTTCGGCACATATACAAAGGAACCGCCGGACCAGACCGCATAGTGAAGCGCCGCAAATTTATGGTACGACGGCGTGATGAGCTTTCCGAAATACTGCTGAATCAGTTCCGGGTATTTCTTCACCGCCGTTTCAAAATCCACATAAACGACGCCCTGCTCCTCCAGCTCCTTCTGGATATTGTGGTAAACCACCTCGGAGTCATACTGAGCCCCTACACCGGCCAGCGATTTTTTCTCTGCTTCCGGAATGCCCAGACGGTCGAAGGTATCACGGATATTCTGCGGCAGATCCTCCCATTTCGCCTTCATGTCCGTTTTCGGACGGACATAGGTATCGATATTTGTCATATCCAGCTCGGAAATATCCGGTGCCCACGGCGGAATATCCAGTTTCTGATAAATTTTCAGTGCCTGCAGACGTTTCTGCAGCATCCATTCCGGTTCTTCCTTCTTCGCGGAAATTTCCCGGACAATCTCCTCCGTCAGGCCGGTATCTGCTTTATAGGAGTACTCCACCCGGTCCTTAACATCGTAGATGCTGCGGTTGATTTCCTCCACATGGCTTCTCTGCTTATCCCCCATAGTCACACCTCTTTGCGGTAAGCATCAAATCCGTTTGTTTCAATTTCATCCACCAGCTCAGGTCCGCCTTCCCGGACAATCCGTCCGTCAATCAGCACATGAACGAATTCCGGCGTAATGAATTTCAGAATCTGATTCAGGTGGGTAATCAGAAGAATGGCATTGTTTTCATTGTGGTATTCGGATATATTCCGGGAAACCTGACGCACTGCATCCACATCCAGGCCGGAATCGGTTTCATCCAGCATAGCCAGCTTCGGTTCCAGAATCCGCATCTGCAGGATTTCGCTTTTCTTTCTTTCCCCGCCGGAGAATCCGTCATTGAGATAGCGGTCCGCATAGGAAATATCCATCCCCAAATCCTCCATGCGCGCCTTCATGAGACGCTTGAAAGGAAACAGACGCTGCTGCTTCCCGGAAATGGTCGTCTTTGCCGTACGGATGAAATTTTCCATGGTGATTCCCGCCACCGATATGGGATTCTGGAAAGAGAGGAAAATTCCCAGCTTAGCTCTTTTGTCCACGGAAAGCTCGGTAATGTCCTGTCCCTCAAAATAAATGCGGCCTTTTGTAATCGTATAGGCCGGATTGCCCATAATCGCATGAAAAAGGGTGGACTTGCCGGCGCCGTTCACGCCCATGATGACATGCACTTCACCGGTATTCACGGTCAGATTGATTCCGTGAAGGAGTTCTTTATTTTCTACAGATACGTGGAGGTCTTCCACGCGAAGCAATTCACTCATAAGTCACCTCATATGTAACCCTGGTATAAAATCATAAATCTTTATGCGCATGCGTTCCTGCGGAGCGCATTTTATTCATAAAAGAGTCCCTGAAAAAATTCAGGGCATCATCCGGGCCGGCTGTTTTCTTCCTGTTTTGGGGAAAATCAGAAATTTCCGTCCGGCGGTTCTCTATATAAATAAAATTCTATGTGACATTATACCATGAATCATTGAATCGATAAACCTCTTACCCGGGGATTCCCTTTGATTTTTAGAAATTTTTAACCGCTCTGCCCGTTTCGGGAGAAATTTTTCCGCTCCGTCAGAGTTCCTTTCAAAAATCCCGCTCCTGCAGCGCCGCATTTTCTAAAGCGGCGGCCTTTCGGAATACACGGTTCCCGTCGGAAGTCCGCACAAAAAAACAGGGGAACGCCGCATGAGACGCTCCCCTGTTTCTGCCTTATTTTTTCGAATCGAAATTCACATCAGCAAACCATTTGTCGTAAATCTTGTCGTATTCCCCATTGCTCATGAGTTTGGTCAGTGCCTGATTGATGTCGCTCTGCAGCTGTACATTCTTCTTATTGAGCAGCATGACGAAACCGCCTGATCCTGCCAAGATGCCCGCAGGCTTCAGCTTTTCCTCTCCGCCGTGCTTCATGTAGTAGTAAGCAGCCGGCATATCGGTAATGAGAGCATCTGCTTCCTTATTTTCCACTGCCCGGAAGGTCGCATCATGATAATCATAAGCTTTGACCTCTGCGCCGTAGTCTCTTGCCGTCTGTTCGTAAACGGTTCCTTTTTCCACGGCAACAGTCTTTCCTGCCAGATCTGCCGGATCGTGAATGGTTTCATTATCCTTCGAGGCCAGGATCACTGCACTTTCCTTGCTGTAGTACATATTGCTGAAATTGACCCGATCCGCCCGATCTCTGGTCATATCAATAGCACTGACTGCGATATCCGCCTTATTTGCCTCTATGGCCGGAACCAGTTCATTAAAGGGAATGCTCGTATAGGTCACATCAGCCCCGATTTCCTTGGCTACCGCTTTGGTGATATCTGCATCAAAACCGACAATATTTCCTGCTTCATCCTTGAAATAAAAAGGCGCATAGGTTGCGGTTCCTGCCACCCTCAGCGTCCGATGCGCAGATGAAGCCGGCGCCGGCGATGAAGCGGATTTTGCGGTGTCTCCGCCGCAGCCTGCCGCACCGAGAACAAGCGCAGCCAGACCGGCCGCTGCCAAACCAAACCTGATGACTTTCATAATCATCCCTCCCCGGAAATACTTTCCGAAAAATATCTGTTTCTTCTCCCTCATTATAAAAGGGCGCGCCTGCCTTGGCAAACACCGGAATGAGAAATTTTCCCTGCCGCCGGAAAAGCTCTCTCCGCCCGGTCCCCCTCCGACTCTGCAGCAAAACGGCGCCGCCCGCCGGAAACGATGGGTATCGTCCTCCGCAGGCAGCGCCGCCTCATTCATCCGTTATGCTTTTTTGCCGAACCACTTTTCGTAAATCTTATCATAAGTTCCGTTTTCATGGAGCTTATTCAGAGCAGAATTGACAGCTGTCTCCAGTTCCTTATTGTCCTTCTTCATAGCAATGGCCATCCCGACTGCATCCTTTACGGAACCGACCGTCTTCAGATCCTTATCAGCGCCCTGCTTCAGATAGTAGCGGCCTACCGGCTGATCGATGGCTACCGCATCCAGCGTACCTGCCTGCAGTTCCATGAATGCCTGGGAATTGGAATCCAGCTGCTTCACCTGTGCAGGATTCCATTTCTGGGCTTCCTTGACCTGTTCCGTTCCGACCTGCGCCCCTACATTTTTGCCGGCAAGATCGCTCCAGTCCTTAATGGTATCATTATCCTTGCGGACAATCAGAATGAAGCCGTCATCGGTAAAATAGGGGTCTGAGAAGGTAACCTGCTTTGCTCTTTCCGGCGTTGCATTCATCCCGGAAATAACCAGATCGATCTGTCCGGACTGTACTGCAGGAATCAGCGCATCAAAGCCCATGCTCTTGAATTCCATTTTCGAGCCCATTTCCTTGCACAGGGCATCGGCCAGATCCAGATCGAACCCTACATATTTGTCATCCTGTGTAAATTCAAACGGCGGGAACGTTGTCTCCGCACCCACACGGATGACCTTCGGCACGCCGTTTGCATTCGTTTCCGTCTTGCTGTCTCCGCAGCCGGCTGCAAAGAATACTGCTGCAGCAGAACCGATGGTCAAAGCAAATTTTACTTTTTTCCCTAACATGATCCTTCATCTCCGATTCTTAATGGGAAGAAAAGGAGGACAATTGAATGTTTATGCATTTTCTTTCGGATATACGGGGAAAAACTTCCCTCTGTCCCTGTTTTCTTCCTTAATTATGATTGAATAAAAATATATGATTTTTGTATTATAGTACCAAAAGCCCATAAGACTGTCAAATCGCTGCATTTTCATTCCGCACTGCCCGTTTTTCTTTCCCGTCTTTCGTTGGCCTTTTTTCCGCGATTCTGCTATGATGAAGTATGTGTGTTATTCTTTCTTTATTACTGTATATCGTTGCTGTACCGGCTGTTCCCGTTTTTGACCCGCCGGTATCGGAGAGGAAAATCATGGATATCATTATTGAATTTCTCACAGATTGGGGGTATCTGGCACTGTTCATCGCCATGGTGCTGGAAAACATGAATATCCCGCTTCCCAGCGAGGTCATTCTGGGCTTCGCCGGATTTCTTGTCTCCCAGAATATTTTTCAGTTCTGGCCCACGGTCCTCATAGGCACCGCCGCAGGTGTCGTCGGGTCGCTCGCCTCCTACTACATCGGCCTGAAGGGCGGGCGGAATCTGATCCTGCGCCACACGGAAAAGGGCGGACTCGGAGCCAAAAAGCTCATTGCCGCCAAGGACTGGTTTGAAAATTACGGCGGCATTGCCGTCCTGACAGGCCGTCTCCTGCCGGGCATCCGTACCTTCATTTCCCTTCCGGCAGGTATTGCACAGTTTCCCCTTTCCCAATTCCTGATCCTGACTCTTCTGGGAACGCTTCCCTGGACAATTTTTCTGGTCTATGTCGGAGCAGAGCTGGGCGAAAACTGGACGATGATCCTGGAGTATAAGATGGAAATTGCTGTCGGCGCTGTTCTCTTTTCCGCTCTCATTGCCGGTGTGTTCCTGATTTACAGAAAGGTCTCCCGGTCATGAAAAATTATCGTTCTGCCATCTGGCTTTTCCTGTTCTGCCTTTTTGCCTACGGGCTTTTTCTGAACAATATTCCCCTCCTTGATCCGGACGAACCGGTCTACGGAGAAACCGCCAAGGAAATGATTGCCTTTTCCGACTGGTTCTCTCCCCGGATCTACGGAGAATTCTGGTATGACAAGCCTCCCCTTTTTTATTGGGCTGAGGCTGTTTCCTTTTCTCTCTTCGGAGTCTCGGAGATTTCCGCCCGGCTTCCCTCTGTGCTTTTCGGTGCACTGACACCGGTTTATCTGTATCTGGCTTCCCGAAAACTCATCGGAGACAGAGCTGCTTTGATCGGTTCTGTCATCTGTGCCTCCTCGCTGGAGGTCATCGTACTGGCCCGCAGCGCCGTCACGGATACACTTCTTACCTTCACCCTTACGGCTGCACTTCTGTCTTTCCTGCGCAGGGATTATTTCCTTGCTTACATCTCCTGCGGACTGGCACTCCTTGCAAAGGGCCCTATCGGCTTTGCCTTCCCCGCTCTGATTGTCGGACTGTGGATGCTCCTGACCGGGCAGTACCGTCTGAAAAACATTCTTTCCCTCAAATGGTACTGGGGAATTCCTCTGGCCTGTCTGGTCGGCCTTCCCTGGTATGTAGGCATGGGGCTTCTTCACGGAGATGATTTCCTCAATACCTTTCTGGGCTACCACAATGTGACCCGTTTCATCAGCCCTGAGCATGAAGGTCAAAATCACATTTACCTGTACCTGATCGTTCTGGCTGCGGGGTTCTTCCCGTGGGCCGGCACAATTCCCGGCATTCTTGCCCGCTGGAAAACCTGGCTTTCCGACCGGACACTCTGTTTCTTCTTCGTATGGGCCCTCTTTATTTTCGTATTCTTCTCTCTGTCTTCCACCCAGCTCTTTTCCTACATTCTCCCCATGTATCCGCCGCTTTCCCTCCTGGCCGGAAAATATCTGGCGGAAGAGGAAGAAAAAGGAAAAGCCTCCCGGCTCCTCCTCGGAAGCCATCTTTTCTTCGGCCTTCTTGTTGCTGCCGCACTGGCTGCCGCACCGATCATCCCGCCGCAGGGAAAAGCGGTGCCCTATCTTCTCGGCGCCGCCGTTCTCTGTCTTGTCCTTTTCGGGGCATACAGCCTGAAAAAAGGCTTATTTTCCCGGTTCCTCCGGATTCAGCCGGGACTGATTCTGGCCGTTGTCATGGCTGTATGGACACTCTTTGCCGTCCCCGTCTCGGATTCCTTTGCCTCCCGGGACATTCTCCGGCAGGTCAAACAAGATACAGCAGGATCGGAAATTCCTCTCTATATTGATACCTTCTACCGCCCCTCCGCCGCTTTTTATGAGAACCTGTACGGAAAGCCTCTTCCCGAATTCGACAAAAAGAAGCTGAAGACAATCGAAGAGCAGGAAAAAGAAGGTATTTTCCTGCCCGGCAAGGATGATGCACTCGTCCTTCCGGACAAGGCATATGTCCTGGTCGGGAAAAAAGTATATGACAGAGAATGGCCGGAAGAACAAAAGAAAGATATGACCCTGCTCCGCAGCCAGGGATCAGCCTATTTCTTCCTGAAAGGAGCCTCCCATTGAGCCGAAAAAGAAAAACCGTTCATCACCATTCCCGCCGTGAACAGGCGGAAGTACAAAAAGGACGCAGCACCGCTGCCTCCCTTATCCCGATTTTCTTTCTTTCCCTCCTATTCCTTCTCTGGGGTTCCTGGGCGCTTCCCGTAACAGATCCGGTGGAATCCAATTATGCGCTTACCGCAAAGGAAATGGTTCTTTCCGGAAACTGGATGTCTCCGCAGATTTATCACACCTTCTGGTATGACAAACCCATCATGGTATACTGGCTGCTTTCGGTTTCCTACAGCCTCTTCGGCTTTACCGACCTGGCATCCCGTCTGCCTGCTGCCGTCTGCGGTGCTCTTTCGGCGGCCCTGCTGGCTTACTATCTGTTCCGCCTTACGAAGGACAATATTATCGCCACCTGGTCCGGCATTATTCTCACGCTGTCTCTCGAATTCTGGGTCATTTCCCATGCAGTCATCACAGACAGCATGCTTCTTCTCTTCACCATCCCCACTCTTCTTTCCGCCTACATCGGGATCACGGAAAACAGCAAAAAGCACCTGATGATTGCCTACGGCGCCGCCGCACTGGCCTGCCTTTCCAAGGGGCCGGTGGGACTCGTTCTGCCGGGCATCCTGCTTGTACTCTGGTGCCTTTCCCTAAAAAAGCCGGGACTGATCCTGCGGCTTTTCCCCTGGCAGGGCATCCTGGTTTTCCTTCTGCTCTGCCTGCCCTGGTACGCCGGCATGTATCTGATTCACGGAGAAGACTTTATCAGTCAGTTCCTGGGTCTTCACAATGTCCTCCGGGCGACCTCCTCCGAGCATCCTGAGGACAATCATTTCTACTACTATCTCCTTCTGATGCCGGCGGCGCTCCTCCCCTGGACGGGTTCCTCCGTCTGCGAAATGGTAACCGGCTGGAAAACGAAAACGAATTTTTACCGTTTCCTCATGGTCTGGTTCTGGGGTACGGTTCTGTTCTACACCCTGATGGCCACAAAATATGTGACTTATACTTACATCGCCGTCATTCCTGCGGTTATTTTTGCCGCTCTGGCTGTTCCGAAAATCCGGGAAGGAGAAAAGGGACCGTCGATTGCGCTGGCTGTTTCCTTTGTTCTCTTTGCCGCCGCTCTCACAGCAGGCACCTTCTTCCTGAAAGACGGCGACTGGTGGTTCTTCTATGCAGTCATCCTCTACGCCGTCTGGGCGCTTCTTCTCCGGTGGAAGAAAAATGCGGGAAAGCGGCTTACCATCATTGCCTCCGTATCGGCTACCCTTTTCCTCTTCACCGTCACGGAAGGCCTTCCGTCCTATCTGCTGACCCGTTCTGCCGCACCGGCTGCACCGATTCTGGCGGAAGCGCAGCCGTCGATGAATTTTTTCCGTTCCTACCCGGCCGGATATACCTTCTATACAGGAAATATCGGCACGCGGGTTGTTCCCTCTCTCAGACAGGAGGAACGCAATCCCCTGTGGAATGAAAAATACGTCATGCCCTCCGTGCAGGATACGGAATTCCTCCGGGATGCAGAATCCGCAGAAAATCCTGTCTACCTTTTTGTATCCCGGAGCGACAGAAAGTTCTTCGATGCCTGGGACGGGAAGGACCGGTTCACGGAAGTGAAGAAAGCCGGAAACGGTACTCTCTATCAGTATGAAAAGCCGGACAGCCTGCCCGCAGCAGAGGAGGAAAATCATGACTTCTGACTTCATTTCATCCTTCCTTCAAAGTCTTTCCTCTTATAAAGGAACTCTTACCTTCAACCCCTGGAGAGACAGCGATCCTGCCTATGAGGTACCGGACGCCGTCTCCATTCGGACCGGACAGCTTTCGGATTATCTGTCCCGCCGGCTCGGAAAAGCAAAATACCTGCTCATCGCCGAAGCCTGCGGCTACCAGGGCGGCCACTTTTCCGGGATTGCCATGACCTGTGAGCGCATGCTTCTCGACCTCCATCCCGCCGTAAAAAGCGCCATGATTCTCACCGGCCCGGCACGGCGCACCAGCCGTCCCGACAGTCCTCTTCTGAAGCCGGTGCAGCAGGAGAAGGGATTCAATGAGCCTACCGACTCCGTCGTCTGGAAAGCCTGCCTCGAAGCGGGACTCTCCCCGGACGATTTCCTTCTCTGGAACATCTTCCCCTTCCATCCCTATAAAAAAGGGAATCTCCTTTCCAACCGGACGCCCGGAGAAAAGGAGCTCGCCTGCGGTCTTGATTTTGCCCGTACCCTCTGGGAAGCCTTCGGCCGTCCCCGAATTTTTGCCATCGGCAGGAAAAGTGAGCTGACTCTCACCGACGGCGGTTTTTCTGTCACCGGGCTCCGCCATCCTGCCAACGGAGGTGCCAATATTTTCCGTGCGCAGCTGAAGGAAGCCCTTCGCTGAAATCCAATAAAAAGGCTGTTCTGCCGATTTGATCTCCGGCAGAACAGCCTTTTTTGTTTCTTTTCTATTTTCCCCGATTCAGGATATACCGCTTGGTGAAATAATTCCAGATCATGACCACTGCAGAGGCGATCACCTTGGCAAACATGTACCACAGCCCTGCCAGGTCGATGAAAATCCACATCACCAGCTGGTTGATGCCCAGCCCCATCAGGGAAGTGGCGATGAAGAAAAACATCTGCGCCGCCGTCTGATGCTGTGCGTGAAATACGACAGTTACGCAGAGGATATAATTTACCACCAGCGATACCGTAAAAGCAATCGGTGCCGACAGAAGCGGATGAAGCCCGCCGAATTCCGTAAGCGTATACAGGAGAACATATTCCAGAACAAAACAGCTTCCCCCGACAGCCAGAAAACGGAATACCTCCCAGAATCGTTCTTCGGACGGGAAAAATTTCAGAATGAGGTTTTTCACCATATCAATTTTCTTTCTTTAACAGCATGCGGATAATATTCATCTGGATTTCCCGATTTTTCCGGGCATTCTTTACGCTCGTATCCAGCACGAGGCCGACGCCCTCCGCCGCAACGGCAGTCATCGTCAGGAATCCGGAGGTAATGAGTGTAGGCAGACGCGGCACCAGGCCGGTCATCACATAATTGTGCAGCACCGGAAGAAAGAAAAGCAGTGCCAGCACCAGGAAAAAGGCAGCAGCTGCCGTGAAGAAACGAAGCGGCCGGTAGTCCTTGTAAAGCATGAAAATCGTCTTCAGCACCCGGATTCCGTCTGAAAAGGTATTCAGCTTGCTCACGCTTCCTGCCGGACGGTCCCGGTACGTCACCGGTACATTCCACAGCGCCAGATTCTGATCCAGCGCATGGATGGTCATTTCCGTCTCTATCTCAAAGCCCTTGGAGAGGACAGGAAATGATTTTACAAAAAGCGGAGAAAAAGCACGGTATCCGGTCATCACGTCCTTTACCCGCTCTCTGCCTTCTCCCCAGAACAGGTTGATAAAACGCCGGACCATTACATTTCCCGAATTATGGAAAGGCCTTTTATTTTCCGTAAAATACGTGGAGGACAGCCGGTCGCCGATCACCATATCCGCCTTGCCGGAAAGGATGATATCCGCCATTTCCCGGGCCGATTCGGCCGGATAGGTATCATCTCCGTCGGTCATGATGTAGCACCGGGCATCAATATCCCGGAACATGGAGCGGATCACATTTCCCTTGCCCTGCCGGTATTCCCGCCTGACTACGGCTCCCGCTCCGGCCGCAATTTCTCCCGTTCCGTCATCGGAATTATTGTCGTATACGTAAATGACTGCCTCAGGGAGAACCCTCCGGAAATCGGAAACCACCTTTTCAATCGTGAGTGCCTCATTATAGCAGGGAATCAGCACTGCCACTGCATCCATTGCCCTGCCTCCTTTCTGCAACACTCCTATTATACAACACTTCTTTTTTGTCTCCTGTCAGGAACGCTTTCTCTCCCGATCAAAATCCTGTAAAGAAACGAATGAAGCCGGACTTCATTACAGTGCCTTCCATTCCCGGAGAATTTCATACACCCGGGTCAGGGGAAGACCTACCACATTATTGTAATCGCCCTCGATATGATCCGCCAGGACAGCGCCTCTCCCCTGAATTCCGTAGGCGCCGGCCTTATCCATAGGCTCGCCTGTCCCGATGTAGGCCAGAATTTCTTCCTTGTCCAGATTCCGGAAATACACCCGGGTCGTGCAGCAGTCCAGCCGTACCTGGCCGTGATAAAACAGCGCAATGCCGGTCTTCACCTCATGAACCCGTCCGGACAGAAAAGACAGCATGGCAAACGCCTCGCCTTCATCCGCGGGCTTTCCCAGAATTTTCCCCTCCGCCGAGACCACCGTATCGGCAGAAAGGACCGGACTTTCCCCTGCATGCTTCTCCGCTGCATCCAGTCCTTTTCCGTAAGCATTGAAAACGGTCACAAAATCGGGGCCGGAAAAGCGGGACAGTTCTTTCTGCCCGGCTTCCGGCAGCAGAGACATCCTTCCCCTGCCTTCCTCCGGCGTATGGATTTCTGAAAAGTTCCCCTTGCACAGAACAGGCTCCCATCCCATCTGCCCGATGAGATCCCTCCTCCTCGGCGAAGAAGAAGCCAGAATGATTGATACCATCATTTATCCTTTCAAAACGAAACCGCCGCACGGGACATATTGCTCCCGCCCGACGGCTTCTTTTTCCGTATTTGACTCAGTTATTTTCCACGCCCAGCTCGTGTTCCACCACAGATGCAATATCATCAATGATCTGTTCCAGCTGTGCCAGTTCTTTGCCCTCGCCCATGACGCGGATCAGCGGTTCCGTACCGGATGCACGGACCAGGATGCGCCCGTCACTGCCGAGTTCTTCCTCTCCTGCACGGATGGCATCGCAGATCAGCTCATTCTTTTCCCAGCCGTTCTTGCTGTAAACCTCTACATTCTTCAGAATCTGCGGATAGGTTGTCATCAGTGCATTCAGCTCGGACATCTTCTTTCCGGATTCCTTCAGAACCTTCAGCGTCTGCACCGCTGTTATGAGGCCGTCGCCGGTGGTATTGAATTCAGAGAAAATGATATGGCCTGACTGTTCGCCCCCGATGGAATAATCATGCTTCAGCATTTCTTCCAGTACATAACGGTCGCCTACCTGTGTGGAAACGGTTTTCAGTCCGTTTGCAGCCAGCGCCTTGCCGAAGCCAAGATTGCTCATCACCGTACCGACGACCATATCATCGTGCAGACGGCCTTCCTTTTTCATCTGCAGCGCATTCAGCAGCATCAGGTGATCCCCATCCAGAACGTTTCCCTTTTCATCCACAAAGAGACACCGGTCTGCATCGCCGTCATTGGCAATGCCGCAGTCTGCACCGGCCTCCAGAACCTTCTTCTGCAGGTTTTCCATATGGGTGGAGCCGCAGCCGTTATTGATATTTACTCCGTTCGGTTCCCGGAAAGTGGCAATGACCTCTGCGCCCAGTTCCTCCAGAATCCCCGGCAGGAAATCACTGGCTGCTCCGTTGGCGGAATCCGTAACGATTTTCAGCCCGGACAGATCGACGGAAACGGTGGATTTTACATAATCCTTATATTCCTGCGCCAGTTCAGACCGATGGGCAATCACACCGATCTTATCCCCTGTCGGACGGGCAATTTCTTCATCGTGGCGAAGAATATTTTCGATTTCTTCTTCCGTCTTATCCGGCAGCTTATAACCATTCCTGTCAAAGAATTTGATTCCGTTGTCCGGGAAGGGATTGTGGGATGCGGAAATAACGATACCTGCATCATAGCCTTTTTTCTTTGTAAGGTATGCCACACCGGGAGTGGGAATGACTCCGGCCAGATCCACATCGACACCGGAAGCACAGAGACCGGCGGAAAGAGCAGCGGTCAGCATGGAGCCGGAGATACGGGTATCCATTCCGATGAGGAAACGATGTTTCCCCGCAGATTTGCAGAAATACGCACCTGCTGCCCGGCCCAGCTGATAAGCGAGCTCCGGCATCAGTGTGGAATTGACCAATCCCCGGACCCCGTCCGTGCCAAATAATGTAACCATATGATTTCCTCCCTATAACTAATCATGACTGATAAATCATACCGCTATTGTCTGTTTTAAGCAAGAGCAGCCGCGCTTTCCCGGGAAAAGAGCCGGGAAAATGCCCTTTCTGCCGGACTTTCGTCCCTTTGAAAAGAAAAGGTGCCCGAACCGGCACCCCTCCTTTCTTTAACTCCTGATGATTTCCGCTTCCACCGATGCCGTTTCCGGAATAACCGTCCCGTCCTGCGGCTTTGGAATGGGAACCGTTCTGCTGACTGTCTCCTCTGCATCGGTCACATCAATGGCGTCCAGAACGATTTCCTTATGCGTGTCGAAATAACTCACCGGCCCGTTCACTGTCACTACCAGCGGATTCACGGTAACCTTTCCCACCCTGTATCCCTGGGCGGGTTCCCCCTTGGTTTCCGCCCGGACCGGCAGGTTTCCCATCTTCATCTGTTCCTTCATATTCACTTCTACCTTGACCTGACTCGGCATGACATCAATGCCCGTGACCGTATTTCCTTCCGCATCCAGGACATTTACGCTGTCAAATTCCTTAAAGCTCTTGTCCTTTCCGGACACATTGACGGACACTACCGCCCGGTCCGCCTGGTCAACGCTTGTGGAGCTTCCTGCAATGGTAATCATATCCGGATTGATCTGCTTCTTCTCCGCACTGAAATTCAGATCCGGCGTACCGATGAATTCCACCGTCACAGGCAGGCTCTTCACGGCATAATTATCCAGTTTCAGATTGAAATACTGAGGCGATACGGAAACGACCTGTTCATTGCCCGGTACGGAGACATAGATCTGCGTATTGGGGTAATCCCCGGCAGTCAGCCCCTCCATATTGACATAGGCCTTGATGCTGTCCGTCCGTATATAAATCATGTCGCTGCGGGCCATGCGCACCTTCACCCTGACACTGCTCGGCACATTCATAGCGACCAGGGACCGGTCCAGATTTCTCTTTTCCACCGGAACGGTGTATGTATTTTCCACGATCGGGTTCTGCTCATTCATAACATAGACCCAGAAGCAGCATGCCGCAATCAGGCAAAGAAGCTTTGGCAGCCACCATTCTACTCTTGTGTACTTCATTTCAGGGGGCTCCATTTCTGCAGTACATCACTGACACCCTTCGGCTTGTTCTGCGCCATATAATTCCGGAGGACATTTTTCAAAGATTCCGCATCCTGGCCGCGGTAAATATGACCGCCGTAGGCATAGGAAATAATACCGGTTTCCTCACTGACAACCACAACGATGCAGTCCGCCTGCTCGGAAAGACCGATAGCCGCCCTGTGACGGGTCCCGAGCTCGGAGGACAGTCCGTGATCCCGTGTCAGAGGCAGGAGGCATCCGGCTGCCATGACCCGGTTTTCCCGGATAATTACAGCACCGTCATGAAGCGGTGTATTCACAATGAAAATATTTCCCAGAAGCTCCTTCGATACCAGCCCTTCGATGCGAATGCCCGTATCAATCCAGTCATCCAGTCCGACAGTCCTTTCAAATACGATAAGGGCCCCGATCTTGTTGGCGCTCATGGTCATGGCCGCATCTGCCACATCGTTGATGACATGATCCCATTCCACGGCATTCATCATCCGGGATGACACATAGAACTTTCCCCGGCCGATTTGCTCCAGCACCCGGCGGAGCTCCGGCTGGAATACTACCGGCAGCGCCACAATCAGCACCGTCATCAGTTTATCCAGGATCCAGCTGACCACGTGAAGCTGCAGCCATCCGGAAATCACTGTCAGGATCCCCAGAAAAATCAACCCCTTCAAAAGGGCGGTTGCTCTTGTGTCGCGGATCAGAATGTATATGCGGTATAAGAAAAAGGCCACGACCAGGATGTCCAGTACATCCCACAGTCTCATGGTCATAAAAAGTCCCTGTATCTGACTCATCTGTTTATTAGCTCCTTATCAATTGGAGGCCGGAAAAATACGCCGCCCCTGATGATCTGTCATTCATAACAAGAAACTGCTGTGCACAGTTTTCTATGATTCTATATTTCTGTTCTTTTATTTTAACATGAAGCACGCCGTTGTGAAACCGCCGGGAAGGGAAGAATCCCTCTGCTTTCCTCCGCCCGGAGTGACTGCCGCATTCCCGGTTCCGCCGCATTCTTCCGCCCATACAAAAAAAGCAATGAAAGACCGAAGTCTCCATTGCTTTCTTCTTCCGGAATGTCATTCTCCGTCTTCGTACCGGTCCCACTCCAGCTGACTCAGACGGAATCCCTGGTCGCTGCTGTGTTTCATCAGGTGATAAATATCCCGGTACTGCTCCTTGTTTTCCTCCAGAGCCTGCTCTGCTTCCCACCGGATATCATTCAGCTGATCATCATAGCGGGAGGCTTCAATATTCATCATCCGCTCCTGCAGATCGGTGATCAGTACCTGCTGATAAATGCAGAACCCTGTCAGGGCAAGGATCACCAGACAGAGCGCCCTGTTTTCCTTCACCGGACTTGCTTTCCAAAAGGCTCTCACAGCATCCTCTATTTCTTCATCATATCATCCAGATGTCTTACTTCATGAAGCATGGACAAATGGTCCTTTGTAAATTCAATCCACAGCCGCGCCGCCCGGGACAGATATCTGCCTTTCTTCCAGATTGCATACAGATGATGGGTCATCCGCGGTTCCGACATGACACGGGTCACCACCTTGCTGTCCTCACTGTTCAGCGGGCAGAGACGGGACGGCAGCAGAGCCACGCCCAGGCCGCTGGCCACGGTCTGCAGCATAAGCTCTCGCTGGCTCGTCTCGAAAACGATTTTCGGTGTGAATCCGATCTTCTTGCAGTTCGTCATAATGTCATCATGCAGATTAAAATCATCCCGGTACAGCACGAGAGGATAGTCGGCCAGCAGCTTCATGGAAACCTCCCGGTTTTCCGCCAGCGGATACCCCTTCGGCATGACCACGCACATTTCATCCTCCGACAGGAATAAGGACTCAAAATCCTTGTTCGGGATGGTGCAGATGATTCCCACATCAATGATGCCTTCCTGCACGGATGACTCAATCACCTTGGAGCCGTGCTCGTAAAGCTTGATGGAAATCTGGGGATAAGTCTTCTTGAATTCCCCGAGCAGCTTGGCAAACACATGCGCATCCGTAATCGGCGGCAGTCCGATCTCAATCGTATCCTGCTTCAGATTGAATTCGTTTTCAAAGTCTGATTTCAGATGTTCGAAAACAAAAAGGGCACGCTTTGCATAATTCAGGAAAATCGTTCCCGGCGCGGTGATTTCCACCGTCTTTGCGTTCCGGACAAAAAGCTGCACTCCCAGCTCATCCTCCAGAGATTTGATCATGCGGCTGATGGCAGACTGGGAAATATGAAGATTTCTCGCCGCCTTGCTGAAGCTCTTCTGCTCCGCGACCTCCATAAAGTATTTCAAATGACGGTAATCCATATGACTCCTCCTTTGCCCCCCTGCTCTGCACAAGGATTTCTTATTCTTTCCGGTTCTTAAATCTTGTACAACACATGACTTTATCTTATAATTAATTTGTATCTTTTTCAGATACACACATGAAAGTACATGTGTATGAGTTTTAATACGCGGTACTCCCGGTACCTATGCATTATTCTCATAATTCATTGTACTCAATTTCCAAGTACCTTGCAAGAGAAATTCCATCGGAAGAACAGCGGGAAACACCGAAAATCACCCGGCTCCCGCCGCTTTCCGCATCTCCTGCAGGACGAGCTTATCCGGAAAGGAAAATTTCCCTTTCCAGGAAAAAAGGAGTGTGTTTTTTGGTGAGAAAAATCAAGACAATGGACGGAAACACAGCGGCTGCGTATATTTCCTACGCATTCACGGAAGTAGCTGCTATTTACCCGATCACCCCGTCATCTCCCATGGCAGAATCCGTTGATGAATGGGCTGCCCACGGGAAGAAAAATATTTTCGGCGATCCGGTCAAGGTTGTGGAAATGCAGGCCGAAGGCGGCGCTGCAGGTGCTTTCCACGGCTCCCTGCAGGGCGGTGCGCTGACCACCACCTATACCGCATCCCAGGGCATGCTCCTCATGATCCCGAATATGTACAAGGTAGCCGGCGAACTGCTCCCCGGCGTTTTCCATATCGCAGCCCGCGCACTGGCTAACCATGCCCTTTCCATTTTCGGCGATCATCAGGACGTTATGAGCGCCCGTGCTACCGGATGCGCCATGCTGGCAGAAGCCAACGCACAGGAAATCATGGATCTGGCAGGCATTGCCCATCTGGCAGCCATCAAGGGCCGGGTTCCCTTCATCAACTTCTTCGACGGCTTCCGCACCAGCCATGAAATCCAGAAGGTGGAAGTTCTCGATTATTCCGAACTGGAAGGCCTCATCGACAAGGAAGCGCTCGCACAGTTCCGCAAAAATGCCCTGAGCCCGAACCATCCGGTCATCCGCGGCACGGCAGAAAACCCGGACGTTTATTTCCAGCACTGCGAAGCAGCCAACCCCTTCTACAATGCGCTTCCGGATATCGTCCAGGATTACATGGACAAGATTTCCGCCATCACCGGCAGAAGCTATCATCTCTTTGACTACTACGGCGCACCGGATGCAGACCGCATCGTGATCGCCATCGGCTCCGTAACCGACATTGCAAAGGATGTCACGGACGCACTGAACGCACACGGCGAAAAGGTCGGCGTACTGAATGTTCATCTCTACCGTCCGTTCTCCGTCAAGCATTTCCTGAGCCAGATTCCTGACACAGTAAAGAAGATCGCCGTTCTCGACCGGACACGCGAACCCGGTGCCATCGGCGAACCGCTTTACCTGGATGTAGTCAGCGCTGTTGC
This sequence comes from uncultured Dialister sp., assembly GCA_900557365.1. Next base: position 249,026 of record UPXR01000001.1, read on the forward strand.
TTCCTCCGGCCGGAGCATCAAAGTCTGCGGCGGACGCTACGGCCTGGGCTCCAAGGATGTTGTTCCGGAAGATATCATGGCGGTTTACGAACATCTGAAGGAAGAAAACCCGCGCCACAATTTCACCCTTTCCATTAAGGATGATGTTACCTGCCTGTCTCTGGCACCCGTACCGGTTCCGGAAATGCCGTCCAAGGAAGTGGCCTGCAAGTTCTGGGGCTTCGGTTCCGACGGCACTGTCGGCGCCAACAAGAGCGCCATCAAGATCATCGGCGACCATACCGATCTTTATGCACAGGGCTACTTTGCTTATGACTCCAAGAAATCCGGCGGTGTCACTATTTCCCACCTCCGTTTCGGACCGGACCCGATCCGCAAGCCTTACCTGATCAGCAAAGCAGATTACATCGCCTGCCATCGTCCGTCCTACATCTACAAATACGATCTGCTCCGCGGCTTCAAGCCCGGCGGCATTTTCCTGCTGAACTCTCCCTGGAGAAAGGAAGACCTGGACCGTGTTCTCCCGGCTCCGATGAAGAGAAAGCTTGCTGCTCTCAAGGCAAAATTCTACATCATTGATGCCTTTGAAATTGCCCGCAAGATCGGTCTCGGCGGCCGCATCAACATGATCATGCAGTCCGCTTTCTTCCATCTGACCCACATCATTCCCGATGAAGACGCTATCCGTTACCTGAAGGAATCCAACGAAGCCTCCTACGGCAAGAAGGGCCAGAACGTAGTCGACATGAACAATGAAGCAGTCGATGCAGGCTTTACCGGCGTGGAAGAAGTGGAAATCCCCGCAGAATGGGAACATGCTACCACCGGCGGCGCTGTTGCTCATGTAGCCCGTCCCGATTTTGTCCGTGACGTATGCGATGTCATGAACCGTCAGGAAGGGGACGACCTCCCTGTTTCCACCTTCAAGGGCATTGAAGACGGCACATTCCCCACCGGCACGTCCAAGTACGAACGTCCGGCCGCTGCGATCAGCATTCCTGAATGGATTCCGGAAAACTGCATCCAGTGCAACCAGTGCTCCGTAGTCTGCCCGCATGCTACAATCCGTCCGATTCTCGTAAACGATGAAGAAGCGGAAAAAGCACCGGAAGGATTTATCGTAAAGGATTTCCGCGGACCGGTCAAAGGCCTGAAATTCCGCATCGTTATCGATCCGGAAGACTGCTACGGCTGCGGCATCTGCGCCAACACCTGCCCGGCTCCGAAAAAGGCTCTCGTCATGAAGCCGGCAGAAACCCAGCTGCCCAAGCAGAATCTGTGGGATTATGCAGTAAGCCTCCCGAAGAGAACCCTCGGCAAGAGAGATCTCAGAAGCGCCATGTTTGAACCGACCTACTTCGAATTCTCCGGCGCCTGCGCAGGCTGCGGCGAAACCCCGTACATCAATATGGTTACCCGTCTCTTCGGCGACCGCATGACCATTGCCAATGCAACAGGCTGCTCTTCCATTTACGGTGCAAGTGCTCCTTCCATGCCGTACACCACCAATGCAAAGGGACAGGGACCGGCATGGGCCAACTCCCTCTTCGAAGACAATGCGGAATACGGACTGGGCATGCATACCGCAGAAGAAAAGCTCAGAAGCCGCGTAGTTTCCAAGCTGCAGGAAATTCTCCCCGCTGCGGATGAAACCGTCAAGGCAGCAGCCGATGAATGGCTTGCCAAGAAGAACGAAGGAAACGGAACCAGAGAAAGAGCAGAAAAACTGGAAGCCGCTCTCTCCGCAGAAGTGGCCGCTCATCCGGAATACAAGGAACTGCTGGACCTGAAGGATCACTTCGTGAAGAAGAGCCAGTGGATCTTCGGCGGCGACGGCTGGGCTTATGATATCGGCTTCGGCGGCCTCGATCAGGTCCTCGCATCCGGTGAAGATGTCAACGTCCTCGTTCTCGATACGGAAGTATACTCCAATACCGGCGGACAGTCCTCCAAGTCGACCCCGGCTGCAGCAATTGCCAAATTCGCTGCTTCCGGCAAGATGACGAAGAAGAAAGACCTCGGCATGATTGCCGTTTCCTACGGTTATATCTATGTAGCACAGATTGCTCTGGGTGCTGATATGAATCAGGCATTCAAGGCCATTTCCGAAGCAGAAGCTTATCCGGGACCGTCCCTGATCATTGCTTATGCACCGTGCATCAATCATGGCCTCAAAGCCGGCATGGGCAAATCTTCGGAAGAAGAAAAACGGGCTGTGGAATGCGGTTACTGGTGCACCTGGCGGTACAACCCGGCTCTCCTCGAAGCAGGCAAGAACCCGTTCCATCTGGACAGCCGCGAACCGAAGGGCAATTTCAGAGAATACCTCATGGGCGAAGTCCGCTTTGCTTCTCTGGCCAAGCTCTTCCCCGACAAGGCAGAAGAACTCTTTGAAAAGACCGAAAAAGATGCCAAGGAACGCAGAGCCAACTATGTCCGCATCCAGAAATCCTATGATATGGAAATCGCGGCAAAGAAAGCCGCTGCGGAAGCTGCTGCAGAAAAATAATCCGAACATTGCTTAAACAGAGGCAATAAAAAATATCTCCCCGATCGGGGAGATATTTTTTTGCCTTTTTCGGACATTTCCGGCTGTACCCTGACGCCGCCGATTTTCCGGCTGCGTCCCTCCTATCCTTCCGGAAATCCCGGAACCGGCGGTTCTCACTGCATTAAGCGAAGGGAACCCACTTTCCGTCCTTGACTTCCAGTACATCCATATCCATCATGGGATCGCGGTTTTCATCGAATTCGAATTTGCCTGTAGCCCCTTCAAAATTCTTCAGGCCGGCCAGCGTATCACGGAATTTCTTCCGGTCTGTAGTCGATCCGGACTGCTCTGCTGCCTGGTGCATGACATAAACACCGTCATAGGCCTGTGCAGCGAACTGATCCGGTTCATGGCCGTACTTGGCCACAAAGGCCTTGCGGAAGGCCTGCGCCTTTTCGCTCTTTCTCTCCGGATTCCACGGGGTCGCCACCAGCGTTCCCTCCGCTGCCGGACCGGCCAGCTCCACATAGGCAGGACTGTTAAAGCCGTTATTGCCGATAACCGGCTGATTCATTCCCATCTCACGAGCCTTCTTCACGATGAGGGAGCCTTCCTGATAAAGGCTCGCAATGACGAGAACATCCGGATTCGAGGCCTGGATCTTGGTCAGCTGAGCAGAGAAATCCGTATCCTTATCCGCAAAGGTTTCCGTTTCCACCACTTCGATGCCCAGATCCTTGAAGACCTCAGTAAAGGTCTTATATTCCCCTACGCAGTGGTCATTGTTATTGGAATACATGATGGCCACCTTTTTGAATCCCAGCTTATCGTGCGCCTTTTTTACGGTAGTGGGAATCATCAGCTTGCCCGGAACCGCATTCCGGAAAATATAGTCCCCGATATCCGTGATGCCCGGTGCGGTCGTACCCGTACCGAAAGCGACCACTTTTGACTGCTGGGCCACCGGACCGGCGGCAAACATTTCACCGCTCGTCATCGGTCCGATAACGGCCAGGACCTTGTCCTGATTGATGCATTTCTTCATGGCATTGATGGCTTCCGACTTGACCAGCTTGGTGTCATAGGTCACCAGGTCGATCTTATTCTTCGTATTCGGATTCTTATTGATTTCTTCCACTGCCAGATCTACGCCTTCCTTCATGGCGGTTCCGTAGGCGGCACCGGGTCCGGTATATCCCGTGATGAAGCCGAACTTCACTGTACCTTCTCCGCTCTTCTTTTCTCCGCCGCATCCTGTCAAAGCTCCTGCCAATGCTGCTGCTGCCAATACAGCTGCCATTCCCTTCATCCATTTCTTCTGCATAATATGCCGCCTTCCTTCTTTTTCTCCAAAATCCGATAAAAATCTATAAAAGCGCCTCCGCCGACCGTTTTCCAGTCAGCGGAGGCGCTCTGCGCGGTACCACTCCGTTTTATTTCTCTGTCTCCAGCCTGCAAAGAGGGTATAAAAATCCCCTGCTTCCTTTCGGAAACAGGGGCAAAGCTGCGGTACCACCCTGCATTATACTTGAGACCTTCTCCGTAACGGGGAGGACCGTCCGGACTTACTGCAACTTCAGTCCGAAAGCCTGTAAGGGATAAAGTCCGGAGCTGCCGCCGGTTTTCACCATCCACCGGCTCTCTGCAGGCATACTGTCAGACTTCGTGTCTTACTCCATGCTTCTATGCTTTTTTCATTACGGGAGCCCCCTCCGGACTCCCCGGGAAATCCTATGTATGGGATTCGCTGCCCATTAAGCGAAAGGAACCCACTTTCCGTCCTTGACTTCCAGAACGGCCAGATCCATCTTCGGATCGCGGTTCTGATCAAATTCGAACTTGCCGGTAGCACCTTCAAAGTTCTTGATCTGTGCCAGAGTATCTCTGAATTTCTTTCTGTCTGTGGTTGTACCGGACTGTTCTACTGCCTGATGCATAACGTACATAGCATCATAAGCCTGCGCTGCGAACTGATCCGGTTCATGGCCGTACTTCGCTACGAATGCCTTGCGGAATGCCTGTGCCTTTTCGCTCTTGCTTTCCGGGTTCCACGGAGTAGCTACAAGAGTGCCGTCGGCAGCTGCACCGGACTGTTCGATATAAGCCGGGCTGTTGAATCCGTTGTTGCCGATAATGGGCTGGTTCATTCCCATTTCGCGGGCCTTCTTCACGATGAGGGAGCCTTCCTGATAGAGGCCTGCGATAACGAGTACATCCGGATTTGCTGCCTGAATCTTGGTCAGCTGAGCAGAGAAGTCGGTATCCTTATCTGCGAAGGTTTCGGTCGCTACTACTTCGAGACCCATTTCCTTGAAGAGATCCTGGTAAATCTGATTTTCGCCGACCATCTGATCGTTATTGTTGGAGTACAGGACAGCTACCTTCTTGAAACCCAGCTTGTCATGAGCCTTCTTTACCGTAACCGGAATAGCGAGCTTGCCGGGGATTGCATTTCTGAAGATGTAATCACCGATATCCGTGATTCCCGGTGCAGTGGTGCCTGTGCCGAATGCTACGATCTTGGACTGCTGTGCGACCGGACCTGCAGCAAACATTTCACCGCTTGTCATCGGTCCTTCGATAGCCAGTACCTTGTCCTGTTCAATACATTTCTTGAATGCGTTGATGGCTTCTGCCTTGACCAGCTTGGTATCATAGGTCTTCAGATCGATCTTGACCTTGGTGTTCGGATTCTTGTTGATTTCTTCAACAGCCAGATCCACGCCTTCCTTCATAGCTACGCCGTAAGCAGCGCCGGGGCCGGTATAAGCCGTAACAAAACCGAGTTTTACGGTCTTTCCTTCAGCACTGCCGGAGGAGGAGGATTTATCTCCGCCGCATCCTGCAAATACTCCCGTTACTACTGCTGCTGCCATTACAGCGGCCATACCTTTCATCCATTTTTTCTGCATAGTAATCTCCCTCTTTCTAAAAAATCATTCCAGCCCATTGACAATAAAAGCCTCCGCCGGCTGTCAGCTCCATGTGCTGCAGTCAGCGGAGGCGCTTTGCGCGGTACCACTCCGTTTTATCTCTTCAGCCTCGTATCCTTCCATCCTTCCGGGAGCAACACAAAGCCCCTATCTTCCAAAGAAGATAGGGGCGAAATCGCGGTACCACCCTACATTATACTCGGCGCTTATCCTTAACGGGGATGAGTCGCCCGATCCTACTCAGTTCGAAACGGGAGCTTGCGAGGGATAGTACGTTTGCTGCCATCTACCGGTTCGCACCTTACACCGGCTCTCTGAAGATGGATAAGCAGACCTTTTGTCTCGCTCATCGCTTTTCAATGGTTCTGTTTGAATTGATATTATGATAATCCAAACTCTTTTCCCTGTCAAGCCTGTTTTTATTTTTCCCGAAAATATTTGAAGCCTTTCCCACCGGGAAAATCTTCTCAGAAATTCATTATACGGTACCTGCTGCGCTTCAGAGAAGGATTCCCGTCCTTTTCCCCGTAAATCGGAAAAGCAGGTCAGGAAACGGTTTACAGGCAAAATTCCGCCTTGCCTCTGCCCCGCGAAGATTTCCCGCTGAAACTTTCCCCGGCAGGGAATCATTCTTCTTTCCTTTTCTGCCGCCTGTTTTCCCCCTCCCGCCTCTTCTCCGCCCATCAAAAAAGCAGCCCGCAGGCTGCTTTTCATGGAGTTCCCTTATTCGCTGTAGATGGAAGGAATCGGTCCGTTGCTGTCATTCGGCAGCGGAGGAAGAGGAGAATCCTGATGATCGTCTTCCTTCTTCGGTTCTTCTCCCGGAGCATAAATGGAATGGTATTTAAACAGGTTTTCTACCTGCTGGTGGTTAATGGTTTCCACTTCCAGCAGAGCCTGTGCCATAGCTTCCAGAACTTCCATATTTTCCGTAAGTGCTTTCAGCGTATCATTATAGGCTTCATCCAGGTATTTGTGCATTTCTTCGTCAATGATCGTTGCTACCGTTTCCCCGTAGTTTCTTTCACTGCCGAGCTGCTTGCCCAGGAAAATCTGTTCCTGATGTTCGCCGAAAATCATCGGTCCCAGACGGTCGCTCATGCCCCATTGCATGATCATCTTGCGGAGGATGTCCGTTACCTGCTGCAGATCTCCTGCAGCACCGCTGGAAATTTCATGGAAAATCAGCTCTTCTGCGCAGCGGCCGCCCAAAGCAACCCGAAGCTGCGCCAGGAGATGGCTCTTGGTGATGAAATTGACTTCCTCATGCGGCAGCATCATCGTATACCCGCCGGCCTGGCCTCTGGGGATGATGGTTACCTTATGAACCGGGTCTGCATCCTTCAGAATCGTTGCCATGATGGCATGGCCGGATTCATGATAAGCGGTAAGTCTTCTTTCCGCTTCGGATACCTTATGGCTCTTTCTTTCCGGACCGTAGCTGACCTTTTCACTGGCTTCCTCCAGATCGGCCATAGAAATGGTCTTTCTGTTCTGACGGGCAGCCAGAAGAGCCGCTTCATTCAGCAGGTTGGCAATATCCGCGCCGGTAAATCCGGGGATCTTCTTTGCAATCGTATTTAAATCCACATCGGGTTCCAGCGGTTTATTTCTTGCATGAACATGGAGAATGGCAATACGGCCTCTCAGATCCGGACGGCCTACTACGACACGGCGGTCGAAACGGCCCGGACGCAGAAGTGCCGGGTCCAGGATATCCGGACGGTTGGTTGCTGCAATGGTGATAATGCCTTCATTGGCACCGAAGCCGTCCATTTCCACGAGCAGCTGGTTCAGTGTCTGTTCTCTTTCATCATGGCCGCCGCCGAGTCCGCTTCCGCGCTGACGGCCTACCGCATCGATTTCATCGATAAATACGATGCACGGTGCATTTTTCTTTGCCTGTGCGAAGAGATCGCGTACACGGGATGCACCTACGCCGACAAACATTTCCACAAAATCGGAGCCGGAAATGGAGAAGAACGGAACCTTTGCTTCGCCTGCTACTGCACGGGCCAGGAGCGTCTTGCCCGTACCGGGAGGTCCTACAAGAAGGACGCCCTTCGGGATTTTGGCTCCGATTGCCGTGTACCGTCCCGGATTTTTCAGGAAATCCACCACTTCGGACAGTTCTTCCTTGGCTTCATCTTCACCGGCTACATCGGCAAAACTTACATGAACCTGACCTTCCCCGGTCATCTTTGCCCGGGATTTGCCGAAGCTCATGACGCGTCCGCCGCCTCCCTGTGTCTGATTCATCATCCAGATCCATACGCCGATCAGAATAATAATCGGGAGCAGGTTGGACAGAAGGCTCATCCACCAGGAAGGCTGTTCCGGCGGTTTTGCAGTAATCGCCACGTTATTGTCACGGAGCTTGGGCAGGAGCTGTGCATCATTATCCGGCGTGTAGGTAGCAAACTCCGTACCGTCCTTCAGCTTGCCCACGATGGAATTGTTGGTCATCTCCACGGAGGAAACATTTTTCTTTTCCACCTGGCTGATAAAATCGCTGTAGGAAATTTCCGAACGATTTTCCTTGGGATGCACGAATGTATTGAATATGGAGACTGCTATTATAATCAGCAGCACATAAAGAGCCACATTCTTAATAAATTTGTTCAATATATTCCTCCTTTTCAAAGGTACCGTGTCTTTCCACAGACGGGCTCCCGCTGATTTCCCGGGAACCGAACACTGCAAAATAAATGTTTTGTAATGATTAATTCTACCATATTTTCGGGACAGGGGGCAATCATATTTTTAAAAGAATCTATCTGTTTCTCCCGCTCATTTCTTCTCGTACACGGCTCTGTTCAGAACACATACCTCAGGCAGATTTCTGTATTTTTCCGCATAGTCGCAGCCGTAGCCGATGATGAATTCATCGGGAATCTCAAACCCGATGTATTTCACGGGAACATTCCTGACCCGTCTTTCCTTTTTATCCAGGCAGACCGCCAGCTCTACCGAAGCGGCGCCCCTTTCCTTCAGCAGCGGCAGCAGACCGGACATGGTAATGCCCGTATCGATGATGTCCTCTACTACGATGACATCTTTGCCGCGGATATCCCCGTCCAGATCCTTCTTGATGGTGATCTTTCCGCAGGAAACCGTGCTGCTCCCGTAGCTGGAAACACACATCGTATCCAGTGTTACAGGCAGGTCGATTTCCCGCATCAGATCGCACAGAAATGGCATGGCTCCCTTGAGAATTCCTACCAGGACAACCTCTTTTCCTGCATAATCCGCGGTAATTTCCTTTCCCAGCTCTTTAACACGTTTTGCCAGCTGTTCCCGGGTAATCAGCACCGTCTGAATATCCTTCTCCATATCGTTCATGTTTTTATATCTCCTTTTCATCCCATGTCAGTGTCAGCAGCAGGAAGCGGGAAGCCTCTTTGCCGGGAAGGCCGTACCGGCTGCCCCGAAGCAGTCCCACCCAGCAGATCTGCGTCCCGTCGGAAACGACCGGCCAGAAGGGTCTTGCCTCGGGAGGAATTCCCTTTTCCCGGAGAATATCTCCCACTTTTTTCGTACCATCCGTACCCCGGGGCGCAAAGGAACTGTTTTTTTCCGCCTGCAGCAGGCAAAGTTCCTTTTCACCGCCGTCAGCCATCAGGTACTGATTCTTCCGCAGAAAATCCGGCTTTTTCTCCGTTCTGCGGATGCAAAGACGCCACGTTCCCGCCAAACATCTGTATTCCTTTATTATATCAGCATTCCCTGTTCCTTCAATACAGCCTGCTCCATTCTCTCCCACGGCAGTCCTGTACAGAAAAGAGACCAGATCCCCTGGGGGAAGAACCGTTTTTTCTCTTGTACTCCCTTTCTGCAGGGAAATCCATCCTTTTTCCCGGCGGATATATACCCCGGAAAAGGACATTTCTCCTCCGTTCTTTTCCTCCCGGAGCCACGCTTCCAGCCGCATCAGTCCGTCATATTCGATTTCCTTGTCCGCATATGTGCTGAGGAAACGGCGGAGAACCCGCCGCTCCAGAGGAAGAGGCATTGTCCGCAGCACCTCCCGGTCCAGGAAGACCGCTGCTTTTCCTACATAAAGGAGAACCTGCTTTTCCTGCTCCGCCGCCAATGCACAGAGGTAATCGTCATCCTCCCGAAGAAGATCCGCCGTACGCGCCAGAGCCGGAGCAATCACCGGATTGTACCGGCAAAGGACCGGCAGCAGCTCCAGACGAATCCTGTTCCGGGACGCATCGGGAATATCATTTGTCTCATCATGGCACGGCTCGTACGGGAAATGCCGAAGATATTCTGCGATTTCCTTTCTTCTCATTCCCAGAAAAGGACGGATCAGATGCCCCCGCTTCGGACGCATCCCGGAAAGCCCCTTTTCTCCGCTGCCGCGAAGGAAGCGGAAAATCACAGTTTCTGCCTGATCATCCAGGTGATGCGCTGCTGCAATGAACCGATAATTTCCTTCCTGCCGCACCTTTTCCAGCGCTTCATAGCGAAGGCGACGCGCCGCCGTTTCCACGGATTCCCCGGTATGCTGCCGCGCCTCCTCTACCTGCACATCCTGCCGGTAAAAGGGAATTCCCAGCTTTCCGCAGATTGTACGCACATACTCCGTCTCCTCCTCCGCTTTTTTCCGGAGGTGATGATTGACACAGCAGCAGCCGATGCGCAGTCCCTCTTTTCCGGCTGTTTCATGAAAGAAAAGAAGCAGCCCCAACGAGTCCGGACCGCCGGAAACAGCAGCAAGGATTCCGTCCCCACGCTGCCACAGTCCGTGCGCCCTTCCGAAGGCAGCTGCCCTTTTCTCAAATTCTTCCTTTGTCATTGTTCCGCCGGCGCGTGAAGGACATCGAAATCCAGAAGCCCTTCCGACAGGTCCCGGTCACTCACCATGATTTCCTCCAGGGCGAAATATTCCATCAGACTGTCCAGGATATCCAGTCCGGCTACAATGATGTCCGCCCGTTCCGGCATAAGCCCCTTCACACGGCACCGCTCATCATAGGACATACCCTGCAGCTTCCGCAGCATCCGGTGCGCATCTGCCGCATGAATGACATATCCCTGTACCTTTGACGAGTCATAAACGGAAAGCTCCTGCAGCATCGCTGCCAGCGATGTGGCCGTACCGCCTACGGCAATCCAGCGCTTCACATTCTTTACATTCTCCATCATACCGGTATCACGGAAAAGCTGGAAGCAGTGCTTTTTCAGCTCTCCCAGGCCTCTTGCAGTGGTGGTGTCAAACTGCTTGGAGCAGCGCACGCACCCCAGAGGACAGCTGTAGCGCATGCCGATATCCACACCGAAGCCCATGCAGAACTCTGTGGAACCGCCGCCGATATCGACCACGCTGGTCACTACACCGGGCGTCCCCGCCGCACCGATATAGCTGTAATAGGCTTCTTCCCGGCCGGACAGAATCCGTACGGAAATCCCCGTCTTTTCCCGGACAGCGTCCACGAAATCCTCTCCGTTGACCGCATCCCGCACGATGGATGTGCCGAAAGCCCAGATTTCCTGGCAGCCTTCCTTCTCCGCAGCGGCCTTGAACTTCTCCACAGCCTGCAGCGTCCGCTCCTGCGGTCCCACGCCGATGAACGCTTTATCGGTCATACCTTCTCCCAGACGGGTGGAGCAGAGATCCTTTTTCAGAATCTTCCACTCCTCCTTTTCAGTTTTCTCTGCAATCAGCAGCCGGGTCGAATTGGTCCCGATATCAATAATCGCACGCATAGAAAAATCCTCCCCCAAAAAGAGATAAAAGAATAAGGGAGCCCCACGGCCCCCTTTTTATTCCAATCAGTCGGAACGGCGCGCTCCCCGTCCGCCTCTTTTGGATTCTACATTCCGTTTCAGATCCAGGAGCCTTTCATCGCTGTCCTTCAGGAAACGGCTCAGCTTGTCCTCAAAGGATGCCGGAGGCTCTCTTCTTGCCATCGGACGATGGGCTCCCGCAAAGGAAGAACGAGTGTTCCAGGAAGGTCTTTCTTCCTGCCGGAATTCTCTTCCTTCGAAGCTCTTATGATCCGAAAAGCCTTCTTTATGGGAAAACGGGCGTCTTCCCTCATGCTCATGATGAACGCGGTCAGTCCGTTTTTCTTCCGCTGCGGGCTGCGCCTGCTTAATGGATAAGGCAATTTTGCCGCGGTCATCAATGGTAATCACCTTGACCTTGACCTTGTCATGCACCTTCAGATAGTCATTTACATCACTGACATACTCATCCGCGACCTCGGAAATATGAACCAGTCCCACCTTCTTGTCCGGCAGCTCTACAAATGCACCGAATTTGGCAATCCCCGAAACAACGCCTTCAACAACATTTCCTACTTCTAACGACATGGAAATACAGAATCCTCCCTGTACAACATAAAGTAAATATAGTTTGATTATACGAGATTTCAAAAAGAATAGCAATATAAAGGAGGATGACGTTTTAGAATCATACTTCTCTTTGCATAAACTTGCAAAAGAAATTCTGCCAAGACACAGAGAACCGGCCGGTCTGCAGACGCTTCTTTCCTTTTCCGGCTGCTGCGGAGAATCCCCGTTTCTTCTGTTCCTACTTCACGTAGGGCACCTCGCCTTTCCGAACCATGCCCAGCCCTTCCCGGGCCTTCTTTTCCACCACGGCAGGATCGCTGAGCGCTTCCTTCTCCTGCGCCAGCTTTTCATTCTCCGCCTTCAGACGGTCCCGTTCCTCCGTAAGCATGATTTCCTGCTGTCTGATCTGATAGAAATGATACAGATTCTCCGCCGTCAGAACGGCGGTAAGCCCCAGCACCATTGCAAAAAGAACCCGCAGAATCGGACTGTGCGGAAACAGCCGGACAAGCAAAGGCTTCCTTTTCTTTCTTTGTTCATGCCATCTTTTGTTCATACGGTTCCTTTCCGAGCCATTGGTTGATCATCTTGTAAATTTTCGGCTCCGCTGCAAGCCGCTTCTCATAATCCTCTTCCAGTGCCGCTGCGGCAAACCCGTAATCCAGCCAGGCCTTCGCATCCGCCCAGCGCTTTTCATCATTGTAGAATCCGGCAATCAGCAGTCTGCCGTTTCTTTCCGCCGAAACAATAACGCAGTCCCCTGCTGCTTCCGTCATGCCGGTCTTAACACCGTCAGCGCCCTCATAGCCGCTGTCCAGGAATTCATTCCGATTTTTTACGTCCCGGTACAGACCGTTCCGGTACTGCATGGGATACGTGCTGCGTTTCACGATATCCCGGAAATCGGGATTCCGCATGGCATAGGCAGCAATCCTGACCATATCATTGGCCGTGGAATAATGGTTCGGATCTGTCAGCCCGTTCGGGTTGGCAAAATGGGAATGAACCGCGCCGATGGATTGAGCCTTCTCATTCATCATTTCCACAAAACGGTCATAAGAGCCGCCCACCGTTTCTGCTGCAGCGACTGCCGCATCATTTCCGGAAATCAGCATCATCCCGTACAGAAGCTCATGCAGGGAGAGCGGCATATCCGGACGGACTCCCAGGTTCGTTCCGTCCTGCCCCATCGCCCGGGGTGTAATCACCGCATCCCGGTCCAGCATGGCTTTCCCTTCCTCCAGTGCAATGATGCACGTAAGGATTTTTGTCGTGCTTGCCGGATAAATCCGGAGATCGCCTTCCTTTTCCGCCAGGATTTCCCCGGTCTTTCCGTCCAGGAGGGAAGCTGCCACCGCTCCGGTTTCCGGAACGGCCGGATAAACCGGCTTTGCCGGCGGAGGCGGTGTCATCCATACCAACCCGCCCAGTGCTGCGCCCGCCAGAATAATCAGTCCGAAAAATATTTTCAGTAATGTTTTCATAAGTCCTTCTTTTTCATTTCTCTTCCAAAATTATCCGGTTCCTGAAAAATCCCTGCCGGACCTCTCCGGAATGCCGTATTCGTGTTTATTTTATCATATATGACCGGGAACGGAAGGACTTCTTTTCCGTCCTGTCCGCCTTTCCCTGCTTGTATCCATTTGATATAATATACAGGATAGATATTTTTAAATGTTATTGCAATGCAACCATTGCCTTACTCTGGAAGGAGTTTCCCATGACAGCAGATAATCTTACCTTTTCCCTGGAAATCGATTTCATTCCCGATGTCACCGAAGGACGGGACAGCCTTAAGAAGAAAATGAAAGAGGTTTCCGATGCCCATGACGGCACCTATATGACAGACCCCTCCGGCCGCCCCATGATCACCGGCCTTGCCAGAGAAGATATCGAACCGATCCTGAACGATCTGAATCTTCTCGCTTTCGGCACCTGGCCGTCATGCATCCTCACCTGCACCGTCACCGCACCGCTTCCCATCCGGGCAGTAGGCATGTCCGACGGCTGGGATATTTACACCGGCAAGAAGACCTTCTTCGCTTTTGCTCAGTTCCCTGCCGATGCAGTAGCCATCATGACCAAGGCCTGCACCTACTATCTGGAACACGAAAACTACCAGTCCATGGAAGAATATATCAACGATGTAGGCTACGAAACCTTCCGCGATGCCATTCTGGGCAATACCGTGCCGGGAGAAAGCCTTCCCGGTGAAAACTATGCCGGCTGGAACTCCCCGGAAGTCCCCCCGCTGAAGGAAGGCGATTTTATCCGCCCCGAACACAATATCATGCAGATCATCGGCGTATACCCGGAAATGGGCCCCTTCCTCATGGAATACGGCATGAGCTGTGTAGGCTGCTTCGTTTCCTATGACGAAAACCTCTGGCAGGCCGCCCAGACCCACGGTATGGATGTTTTTGAAATCATCGGCGAAATGAATGAATACCTGGCGGACAAATACAAAAAGCCTCTTCTCACCGCCGATACCCCGATGGAAACCATTCTGACCCTCTATCCCCAGCTGCTTCCTCTTTTCCAGGAAAAGAATCTTTCCATGCCGGCGGATATGAAGACCCCTATCGGTGAAATGTGCAGGGAAAGCGGCGTCGATGTAAAGGAACTGATTGCTGCGTGCGATGAAAAGCTCCGCGGGAAGGAATCCGTCTGAGAAGATTCCTTCCTCAAAAAAAGCTGTGAAGAAATGAATTTTTTCATTTCCTCACAGCTTTTTCTTTTGAGTTCACGGCCTCTTGGCTCTTATTTCATTTTCCAGCCCGATTTTTTCAGGGTCAGCACAATCGGAACTATAATCAGTCCGGATACCAGAGCTTCCGGAATCCCGTTCATAACGACAATGCCTACGATCATGGCACCTACAGCTTCCACGGAAATTCCCTGCTGTGCTGCATAGGGAGCCCCTACCAGTACAAAGAAAAGTCCCAGGAAAAAGATCGTATTGACAGCAGAGCCCAGAACCGCTGCCAGAGCTGCCCGAATGAACTGCTTTCCCGGGAAATACCGGTACACGAGATAGGCAACCAGTCCGATCAGGACACGCGGTACAATGCAGATGAATGCATCATAAAATGCATTGTACTGCAGAGCGAACTGCATCATCAGACTCGGTGCGCGCAGTGTCTGAATAAAAGAAAAAAGGCCGAAAAGGAATCCCACAACCATTCCCACCTTGGGGCCTGCCACAACTGCCCCGATGATAGTCGGGATATGCAGAATTGTCGCATTCATGACCACCAGGGGAATGAAGCCATACCCCGTCAGCCCGAGAAAAATCGTAATTCCTGCCAGAAGGCCTGATACGGTCAGTTCCCGGATACTCATAAAGGGCGAACTTCCCTTTGCCGCATTTTCCAGATTTTCCATGTTCAATTTCCTCCGTTCTTACTCTCTTTGAGATATAAGCCGTAACTCTGCGAACATATTGACAGCCCGCTCCGTCTCCCTTATAGGATGCCGGTCATATCGTGCCGCCCCTTTGCTCACGTATAAGATTATATCGGAAAAAATTTCCCTGTCAACAAAAAAAGGAGAAATAATTTTCTCTGTAAGAACTCATAAATCCGATGAATCAATCGGAAGAGGAATCATTCATTCCGGTCTGTATATTCCGCGATATATCAAAGAAATTCCCTTTCAGATGCATAAAAAAAGACCGCCCTCCAGCGGTCCTTCTTTGGTTGCGGGGTCAATCCCGAAAAATCCATTTCGTCACCTGACATCCTCCCCATACGGAAAGGCCTGCCATCCACAAATCGGACAGAAGGGGCAGCATGGTCAGAAGCGAAGCATAGGCTCCGGCGTTTCCCCCCTGTGCCATGGCAGCCCGTGAAGCCAGAATGGACGGAGCAAAATACAGAAACAGCCAGAATACGGCAGTAAAAATCACCTGCACGGCCCGTTTAGCCTTCGTCCCTTCCGAGGTCAGGAAAAGGAACGTTCCGAATACAATCATCGCCAGAACGATTTTCAGATAAAAAGCAACGGAAACAATTTCCCCCACAAGCATCATCAGAGAAAACGGATCCAGCATGAGCCCGTTCAGATGTGCTCCCGCATAAATGGCCGCCACGAGTGCGCCCGGAACGATTCCGATAAGAAATGCACAGCCCAGCCACTGCACCAGCAGCTTTCTTGCCCGGAGCCGGTCATAGAGGATCACAACTCCGTAATCACAGGCAACTGCCAGCAGGAGAAGAGCCCATGTCAGGAAAAAGATGCCTGCTGCTGTCCCTGCAGGAGAAACCTTCCACAGATGATCCATGGGAAGAAGCACATTCATCCAGATGCCTCCTTCCAATACCGCAAATGCCGGCCACAGGAAGAAATGGACCAGAGCGCGGGTTCCGCCGTACTCTGCCCCCGGCCCCTTTCTCTGCACCAGGAAATAGATCAGCGGCGCCAGGAGTCCGGCCAGCCAGTACAGCCCTACTCCCGCTGCAATGGCGGAATAGGAATGGACAAGCCATCCCGCAGTCATCCAGGGAATCACCGGAACAGACAGCCAGAGGATCTGTATCAGCCATTCTTTTCTGTTTGTCATATTCTCACCTCACATTAATATGGTACTTATTGTACCACGCACCCTGCCGAAAGGGGGACAAAAAAGAGAAAATTTTTCCGTTCCTGATTTTTCTCCCGAAAATCCGCCGTCCTGCCGGGACGTTCTCTCCGCCTGCGGAAAGACAGAGCCGCTTCCCCTTTCCTTCCGTCTCCGACCTCCCGATTGTCTTTTCCGCGCCCGCTTTCCCATACGAAAAGCCCCTTCGGGGCAGTCCCGAAGAGGCTTTCTCTGCTGTTTATCTTTTTCCCTTTTTCCGGGAACCGGTATCTTCCTTTTTCCGCTTCTGCCGCATATTCTTTCCTTTGTGACCCAGCGCCTTATGCTCCTTCTTCTTCGTCGGCTTATACATTCCGGGAGTTACTACCTTTTTGGTGCTCTTTCCCTGCCGTACCCGGCGCACTTCTCCTTTTTCATCATAACGGGTCAGCGTTTCCCGGATACTCTTTTCCAGCTTGCGGAGAAGAGTTCCGTCCTCCGGAACGGCATAGGTAATAGCCATTCCCTTTGTTCCCGCTCTTCCCGTACGGCCGATGCGGTGAACATAATATTCCAGATTCCGCGGAATATCATAATTGAACACGTGGGTGATTCCTTCCACATCCAGTCCCCGTGCTGCCACATCGGATGCCACCAGAACCTGAATCCGCGCCTTTTCAAATTCACGGATAACCTGTTTTCTCTGCGCCTGGCTCATATCTCCGCGGATCTCATCCACGACGAAATCCGTATCCTCCTGCAGCTTTCCCGCCAGCTCATGAGCGCCCTCCCGGGTATTGCAGAAAACCACTGCCATATAAGGATTCATCGCTTCCAGATGCTTCAGCAGCAGCTTGTACTTCCGCGGCGCCGTTGTTTCGTAAATCCGCTGCTCCACCGTGGAAGCCGCTGTCTTTTCCGCCACATTGACCACAGCCGGATGGGTCATATACTTCCGGGCCAGACGCTTTGCTTCATCCGGCATTGTTGCGGAAAACAGGAGCATCTGCCTCTTTTTCGGCGTCTCATCAATCAGTGCTTCGATATCTTCCCGGAAACCGTTCGCCAGCATCTGATCCGCTTCATCCAGGATTACGGTCCGCACATTGGACAGATCCAGGCTCTTTCTCCGGATATGATCCAGAAGCCGTCCCGGCGTTCCGATAATGACATGGGGATCCCGCTTCAGCTTCTGCAGCTGATTCTCGATGGTCTTTCCGCCGATGATATCCGCTGCATCGACAGACAATTCCTGTGCAAAAGGACGCGCTACCTGAAAAATCTGATCGGACAGCTCCCGCGTAGGAGCCATAATCAGCACCTGGGTGCAGTCCTTTTCCGTATCCACTCTCTGGAGCACCGGCAGCAGGTAAGCAAAAGTTTTCCCCGTTCCTGTCTGGGCCTGGCCGATGATATCCTTTCCCTTGAATGCGGCGGGAATGCATGCCATCTGGATCGGCGTGGGCATTTTGATTCCCATGTTCTTCAAAAGACCGGTCACTGGAGCCGTCAGCCCCAAAGCAGCAAATGCGTTCATAATTCCTCCTGTTTCCTGTGACGTATTATTTAAATATTCTTATATTATACCATAAGAACAGCTGCGGGAAGAAACAGCACTGCCGATTTTCTGAAAGAGCCGTGAAATCTTCCGGTCCCGGCAGTTCCCTTCTCCGTCTGCCAACTTTCCCCCCGTTTTTCATAAAATAAAAAAGAGTCCGGAAAATCCGGACCCTTTTCATTGGCAAGAAATGAAATTATTTCAGTTCTACAGTTGCGCCTGCGTCTTCGAGCTTCTTCTTCATTTCGTCAGCTTCAGCCTTAGCTACGCCGGTCTTAACTTCCTTCGGAGCGCCGTCAACTACAGCCTTAGCTTCCTTCAGTCCGAGGCCGGTGATTTCACGTACAGCCTTGATGACCTGGATCTTCTGAGCGCCGACTTCCTTAAGGATTACGTCGAATTCGGTCTTTTCTTCAGCTGCTGCTGCTGCCGGAGCTGCTGCTGCTGCTACTGCTACCGGTGCTGCTGCGGATACGCCGAATTTGTCTTCGATTGCTTTTACGAGTTCAGAGAGTTCGAGAACGGACATGCTGCTGATGGCTTCAAGGATTTCTTCGTTTGTCATTTTGTTTTCCTCCATGGATTGATTTTTATGCGTAGATCTTACGCGGATTCTTTCTGTTTACGCACAGCTTCGAGTGCATAGGCAAGGTTCTGGATGTTGCCGTTGAGGGCACGAGCCAGACCGGAAATCGGTGCGAGCAATGTTGCTGCAACCATGCCGAGGAGCTGTTCTCTGGACGGCAGATCTGCCAGTGCCTGGACAGCTTTTTCGTCGATGACTTTGCCATCGAGAATACCAGCCTTTACAGTGATGGCTTCGCTCTTGGTTTCCTTCAGGAATTCCTTCAGGGCTGCTGCCGGTGCTACCGGATCATCCTTGCAGGTTGCGATTCCGTTCGGGCCCTGGAGCAGATCATCGAGACCTTCCAGTCCGAGTTCATCAGCTGCGATGCGGGTCAGTGTGTTCTTAATAACCTTGTATTCAACACCGTGTGCCAGGAACTTGCGGCGCAGCAGTGTAGCATTCTTTACGTCAAGTTTGCTGAAGGATACAAGTACAACGCCCTGGGAAGAGAGCTTTTCTTTCATTTCAGCTACAACGGCTTCCTTTTCGGGACGGATTCTTACTTCATACTTTTCTTCGCTCATAGTACACCTCCTCTGCTAATTGATTATTATTTATCACATTAGCTAAAACGACCCCGCAGGCTGCGAGGTCGTGTACCGTTTCATCGGTACTCAGCCTCGGGAGGCGGGCACATGCCCTTTGAAATTGTCAATCAATTACCGCCGGTCTTCAGCTAAGTGTAAATAGGCTATTAAGCTTTGGGAGCAACTACCGTGGAGATGTCCAGGTGGATTCCCGGGCCCATGGTAGAGCTGATGGTCAGGCTCTTCATGTAGTTGCCCTTTACAGATGCCGGGCGAGCCTTCTGAATGGTATTGAAAATTGCGAGGAGGTTCTGCTTCAGTTTGTCTTCGTCAAAGGATACCTTGCCGATGATAACCTGTACATTGCCTGCCTTATCGGTACGATACTGTACCTTGCCGCCTTTGATTTCGTTGACAGCCTTGGTAACATCCATGGTTACGGTGCCAACCTTCGGGTTCGGCATGAGGCCTTTCGGTCCGAGTACGCGGCCCAGACGGCCTACTACAGCCATCATGTCCGGGGTAGCGACTACGACGTCAAAGTCCATCCAGCCCTGCATAATCTTATCAGCCAGTTCTTTGCCGCCTACATAGTCAGCGCCTGCTGCCTTTGCTTCGTCTTCCTTGTGGTCCTTTGCAAAAACAAGAACTTTCTTGGTCTTGCCGGTGCCTGCCGGGAGAACGGTAGCGCCGCGGAGCTGCTGATCAGCATACTTCGGGTTGATATTCAGATTGAAAGCAACTTCTACAGTTTCATCAAACTTAGCGGATGCTGCTTCCTTTACCAGTTTTACAGCTTCGTCGAGGTCATAGAGCTTATGACTGTCAACGATGGCTGCAGCTGCCTTCTGTTTCTTTGTCAGTTTTGCCATTGTTTCCTCCTTTGTGGTCATTTGGGAAAATTCCCTGCCACTAACGGTTCAGTCTCAGTCTACAACTTCGATGCCCATGGAACGGGCTGTGCCTTCCACCAGACGCATTGCTGCTTCTACAGTGTTGGCGTTCAGGTCAGGCATCTTTGTTTCAGCGATTTCCTTAACCTGAGCTTTGGTGACCTTGCCGACTTTCTTCTTGTTCGGTTCACCGGAAGCTTTCTGCAGGCCTGCTGCCTTCTTCAGAAGAACAGCTGCCGGCGGAGTTTTACAAATGAATGTAAAGCTTCTGTCTTCAAATACTGTAATTTCTACAGGGATGATCAGGCCTGCCTGCTTAGCAGTGCGATCGTTAAAATCTTTAACGAAAGCCATGATGTTGACGCCTGCCTGGCCGAGTGCCGGACCTACAGGCGGTGCCGGGGTAGCTTTGCCAGCCGGTACCTGCAGCTTTACAATTTTAGAAATTTTCTTTGCCATGTTGTTACACCTCCTTGTCCTTTAGGGAATGTGGTACTTACGGGCTGTAACGGGCCCTCCCACGTGAGACGAGCCTAGTTCAAGACAGTCTCACAAGACTTTAACGAAGCGGTTCGAATTGACCGACTTCGAGGTCTATTGTAGTAGTAGTTCCGAAGTTGCTGATGTCTGCTTTGATTTTCTTCTTGTCATCTGCTACTTCGAGGACAGTTGCCACGCGATCCTCAAAGACGCCCTTTGTAATGCGGATGCGGTCTCCCGCCTTCACATTAACATGGACCTCTTCCTTCTGGATTCCGTGAATAATCTTTTCAGCTTCTTCATCGGAAAGAGGAATCGGCTTTGTCGTAGTTCCTACGAAACCGGTAACACCCGGCGTATTTCTTACGACATACCAGCTCTTATCGTTGACTTCCATCCTTATCAATAAATACCCCGGGAAAACTTTACGGGCAACCATTCTGGTCTTTCCGTCTTTTTCCTCTTCTTCTTCCTGCAGAGGAAGGAGAATTTCCTTAATGGTATCATCCATTCCCATGGAATGAACTTTCCGGCGCAGGGTATCCTGGACTTTATTTTCGTAACCGGAGTAAGTATGAATCACATACCAGCGAATGTTCTTCTGAGTTCCCTCGGAAGGTTCACCGATTTCGGTCGGTGCATTGACCTCGCCCTGATTCCGCTTCTCCAGGTTCTTGTTTTCCGCTTCGATATCCGCCATAGTCTCTCCTTTCAGCCTACTGCACTGACTAATAATTTCGAGAGGCCCATGAATACGAAGTCTACTGCAACGATCAGGAAGGACACCAGGATAACAGAAACGATAACCGCGATGATATAACGGATCATCTGATGCTTTGTCGGCCAGATGACCTTTTTCATTTCCATCTTGGTCTCTTTGAAGAACCTTGTCCAAGTGGTATTGGCTTCCTGAGCCTTTGCGGCCGTTGATTTGCTCCTTGCCTTCGCCTTGGCCATGCTCACACCCCGTTTACTAAACTAAATTATTTGGTTTCCTTGTGCAGAGTGTGTTTATGGCACCATTTGCAATACTTCATCATTTCGATACGTTCAGATGTATTTTTCTTGTTCTTGTTTGTACGATAATTGCGGCGCTTGCATTCTGTGCATGCAAGAGTAATTCCTTCACGCATTATTTACACCTCACTCAAACTTCCGGCCCGCGGCCAATTAACATGCTTAATCAGTATATCATAAGCAATCTGTGTAAGTCAATCTTTTTTACACTTAAAAAAGCCGGGCCATCCCAGCAAAATTATAATATCATAATCAGGGACAAAATGCAAATCCCTTCCTGAATCAGGGACAAAATGCAAATCCCTTCCTGCAATTTTTTTATTCCGATCCCGGATTCTTCTCTCCCGCTATTCGGCAGAAAAACAGAAAGAGCCCGCCTGCTCACAATAAGAAGAGCCTGCTTTGCGGTGTTCTTGCCCGCAGCAGAGGTCCTCCCGGTCCTGCACTTCATTCTCTTTTATTATATACATATATATGTCCGCTTCCGCAGACCATTGCGGATGCTTCGGAAAATTTACAAAATGCCGGATCAGAACCGTAAAAGTGAAAATTTGTTTTAAAAAAACAAATCAGGAGTTTTCTTGGAAGCTTCCCATGCAGTGCAGCAGATTTGTAAAAAGAAATTTCCCCGGGAACAGAAAAGCAGACCGATCCGCTTTCCGACTCACAGGAATCCGGGCAAACAAAAAGAGCCTCCCGTAAGGGAAGCTCTTTCTTTTTTATTTCCGTTCAAACGTTTCCGCTCAGATTATTTGGAAATC
>UPXR01000002.1 GCA_900557365.1 uncultured Dialister sp.
ATTATAAAAAATATTTATAAGGGTTAAAAGAGGAAACTGTCTCTTCGCACCCCGATTTGGAGAAAAGGGTATGATTAAATAAAATTCAGGGAAACCTAAAACTGATGGAATGGGAGGAGAAGAGGAGAAAGGCTGCCCGGTCTGCTGCAGAAAAGGATAAATGGGGATGCATGCGCCCGAATGAGTGTGAATAAAGCCGTATAAGGAAGATTTATATATTTAGAAGTAAAGGAGAAAAAGCGAGAAAAACCGACATTTACCGCAAAAAAGCGGGATTCGTGAAAGCCGGGAGATGCAAAAAAGCAGAAGCGGGAAATTTTGCCTAAAAAAAGCTAATATGCTATGTATTTTTGAAAAAATGATATAGATTTGATAGTATAAACCGCAGGCGCCCGCAATGGGCAGTCTTTCAGAAAAAATGTGAGCCATACCCGCGGCTGTTGTGAAGGAGGATAGAGGTTTACCAGGGGATTCGGCAAAGGGAAATATTATTCAGTTTCATGCCATTTTATTTTCTTAAAATTCCCTTACCGGATAGCATATCCCGGAAAAGCATGAGGCGTACCTATGCTTTTCGAAAATTTACAGGAAGGTGAATGTTTTGGATCCAGCTATTATCACTCTGTGCGTGCTGGCTGTAGCAGCATTTCTTTTCGTAACGGAACTCATTCCGTTGGCCGTTACCGCTATGGCAGCCTGCACCGCTCTGGGCATCCTGGGTGTACTCCCGAGCAAGGAAGTATATGCAGGTCTTTCTAACTCTACCGTTGTACTTTTCGGCGGTATGTTCGTTATCGGCGCAGCTATGTTCAAGACCGGTCTTGCAGAAGCGATCGGCGTAGCTGTTGTAAAGAAAGCAGGAACGAATGAAGTTCCGCTGATGGCAGCTATCATGATCGTTACGATCATCCTCTCTGCCGTATCCTCCAACACAGGTACGGTTGCCTGCCTGATGCCGGTTATCATCGGTATCTGCCAGGCAGCAAAGATTCCCGCATCCAAGGAACTGATGCCTCTGGCAATTGCTGCTAACGTAGGCGGCACCATTACCATGATCGGTACCCCGCCGAACGTTATCGTTACCGGCGCTCTGTCTGCAGCAGGACTTCCGACCTTCGGATTCTTCGAATTCGCTTTCATCGGTATCCCGCTGTCCATCATCATTACCATCTACACCCTGTTCGTAGGCCGTCATATGCTGCCGGTCAAGGAAACAGGCGCTATGGATGAAGCTGCTCTCAAGGCTGCAAAGGAAGAAGCAGGTGCTTCCGACGACAATGCTCCGAAGAGCAAGACAAAGATGTGGATCTCCGGACTGATTCTTCTGGGCGTTGTTCTGTGCATGGCTCTTGACCTCAAGACCGTTCCGCTTCATACCGCTGCCGTAACCGGCGCTGTTCTCTGCGTCATCACCGGCTGCGTAAAGGAAAAAGAAGCTTATGCAGGCATTGACTGGGTAACCATTTTCCTGTTCGCAGGCATGCTTTCCGTAGCTGCTGCTATGGATAAGACCGGCGCAGGCAAGCTCATTGCCGACACCATTGTCAATATGATGGGCGAAAACCCGAACCCGTATGTACTGACCACGGTTCTGTTCCTGATTTCCAACGTTCTGACTCAGTTCATGTCCAACACCGCATCTGCTGCTCTTCTCGCACCGATCGGTATTTCCATCGCGCAGTCCATCGGCTGCGATCCGAAGCCGGTTCTGATGGCTCTCGGCATTGCTGCTTCCATGGCATTTGCAACCCCGATGGCAACCCCGCCGAACACTCTGGTTCTCGGACCCGGCGGATTCTCTTTCAACGATTATGTTAAGACCGGTACTCCGCTGTGCATCATTGCTCTGGTAGTCAGCGTTGCTATTATTCCGATCTTCTGGCCGTTCTAAGATAAAAGAATTAAGCCATAGAAAAGCGTCCCTTACGGGGCGCTTTTTTGATGCCTGCCGACCAGGAAAGGGACGGATTACGGAATGGAGCTGTCGGGAACAGAAAGAAGCAGACCGCATCCGGCGGGGAAAAAGAAGTCCCGGTTTAAAGGGAAAAAACAGAGCGGAGAGCAGGGAAAGAACGGGAGCGGAAAGATACCTGGGGAGAGGGAAAGAAAAACGGAACGGGAATACAGAGGATTGTCCCTGTCCGGCGGGAAAAACAGCGGCATAAAAAGAGCTGAGGAGAAGATGAAACCGCAGAAAACAGTCATAAAAAGGAAACAAAGGTTATAAAATTTTTCTTACGTTTTTTAAGGATTGCGTTATAAAATGCTTTTGAAAATACGAAAAAAGGATGCAGAAACAGAAGTTTAGGGATATCTAATAAAGAGGAAGGGAGAATCGGCATCGGAAAGCGGGGCGGGAACGGCAAAAAGCGGTGAAAAAGGAAGAAAAAGAGAGAAAATAGACTAAAACACAGCGGCATACTTTAAAGGAAGAAAGAGAATCCAGAAGAAATTCAGGGAATAACGGAAGAAAACAGGAGAAAAACATAGATATAAACCTAACAATACCACTGGTTACTATCTATCTTTGAAAACAGCCGAAAATACCTGTAAAATAGCCTTAGGCGCCAACCAAGACAAAGAAAAGAAATCCCGGATTTTAAGAATCCTGACATCATTTATTCGTATTGATGAAAGAGGAGGGGAAAACGAAATCCTTTCCGCCGGGAAAACTCTGACGGAGTTTTGGTCAAATATCCAAAGTTGTTTATAGAAAGAAAGGCGGTACCTTCATGGCATCTCCGAGCCCACTTTCCATTTGCCTGACGAATATGGTCATCGTCTTCGGGGTCCTGATTTTCCTGGCATTCGTTATCCAGCTGATCCATGTCATTGATCCCACGAAGAAAAAGAAATAATTAGAATCCAAAACAGATAGGAGAAACCACAATGGACGGCTTTATGAGAGCTCTGACGTCCGTATGGACAGATTCCGGATTTTCCAACCTGACCATCGAGAACGTCATCATGATTCTTGTAGGCCTCGTACTTCTGTACCTGGCTATTGCAAAGGAATATGAACCTTTGCTTCTGATGCCGATCGCTTTCGGCGATATCATGGCAAACTTCCCGAACACGGGATTTGAAACCGATATGGGCGTTATGATGGCCATCGGTTTCGGTATTAAATACGAAATTTTCCCGCCGCTGATTTTCATGGGCGTAGGCGCAATGACAGACTTCGGTCCGCTGATTGCTAACCCGAAGACCATGCTTCTCGGCGCAGCAGCACAGATCGGTGTATTCGTAGCCCTCGCAGGTGCAATGATGCTCGGCTTCAGCGTACAGGAAGCAGCATCCATCGGCATCATCGGCGGCGCAGACGGCCCGACCTCCATTTACCTGACATCCAAGCTGGCTCCGCATCTTCTGGGCGCAGTAGCAGTAGCAGCATACTCCTACATGTCCCTGGTTCCGCTGATTCAGCCCCCGGTTATGAAGCTCCTTACCACCAAGGAACATCGTAAGATTAAGATGACCAACCTTCGTCCTGTAACCCATTTCGAAAAGGTAGCATTCCCGGTAGTTGTAGCAATCGTAGTATCCCTGCTGCTCCCGCCGGTAGCATCCCTGATGGGCATGCTCTGCCTGGGCAACCTGTTCGAAGTATCCGGAGTAACCGCTCGTCTGTCTGATACCGCGCAGAACGCACTGTGCAACATCGTTACCATTTTCCTGGCAACAGGCACAGGCCTGACGATGACCGGCGACAAGTTCATCCGTGTACAGACCCTTGAAATCATCGCTCTGGGCCTGGTAGCATTCGCAGCAGGCACCGCAGGCGGCGTACTCTTCGGTCAGGTTATGAGAATTGCAAGCCACAACCAGGTAAACCCGCTGATTGGTTCCGCAGGCGTATCTGCAGTACCGATGGCAGCCCGTGTATCCCAGGTTGTAGGCCTGAAGGATAACCCGTCCAACTACCTGCTGATGCAGGCAATGGGCCCGAACGTAGCAGGCGTAATCGGAACGGCAGTAGCAGCCGGCACGATGCTCGCACAGTTCGGAGGCTGATTTCAGCCGAGAGAATAAAAGAAGCGTCCCTTACGGGGCGCTTTTTTTATTGTACGGATTTCCTGTGCTTCCGGCCCTAGAAGGAAAAATGGCCGGGGAAAGGAGCTGTGCCGGTAGGATCAGCATGCGCAGTACGCATGGCAGATCATGTGCAGCAGGTATTTTGGCGGAATCTTTATGGATGATATACTACGAATAAGGGAAGGAGTATATTTTTTCGGAGGAGATCATGAAAACGAATGTCCGCACCTATGCGGTGCCGCTGCCGGGCTTTGCAGCAGTCGGGCGCACATTGATGGCTTTGCTTCTTGCTGCGGTCTATTGGACGGATGTCCGGCAGTATTTCGGTTCGTCCAGCCCGCCGCGGCTGGTCTTTGCCGTTTCGGCGCTTCTTGTGCCGGCATCCGCTTATTTTTATATACTGGTGCGCCGGTTCTGGGGAATTGCACTGGCAAAACGAAGCTGCCGGATACAGGAATCAGCAGCTCTCGTCACAGCGACAGCAGTACTTGTGCCGTCCATGCAGATTTTCGGCACGCCGATCCTGCTGGTGCTCCATGTAGTGGTTCTCGGTCTTTTGATGGAGCTGCTGTACGGTCTGTCTGTACGGCTGGGATGGGGAAGGGTCCGGCTGTGGCGTATGCTTTATCTGTCGGGGGTTATCCCTCTGGCTGGGGTGCTCCTTCTCGGCGGTTTCGGAGCTGTGAATATTCGCCGTCCTGTAGTTACAGAATATACTGTAACTACGGATAAGCCGCTCCCGCCGGACGGCTACACCATTGCGCTGATTACGGATCTGCATTACGGAAATGCGCTGACTGCGGAAGATTTGTCAACTGATGTGCGTACCTTGGCATCGTTCCGCCCGAATCTGGTCCTTCTCGGCGGAGACATTGTGGATGAACGCACGGACCGGAAGAAAATGAAAGAGGCCTTTGCTCTTCTGTCCCGGATTCCTGTGGGAGACGGCACGTACTATGTGTACGGCAACCATGACAAGGCGCTTTATACGTCGAAGCCGGCTTTTACACCGGGTGAGCTGGCGGAAACCGTCGAAGCGGCAGGAATTTCCATTCTGGAAGACCGGTCGGCGGTTCTTCCCTCAGGGATGACCGTCACCGGGCGGCAGGATCGTTCGGATCCGATGCGAACCGGCGTGCCGCGGGCTGATGCGGCATCGCTTATGGAGGGACTTGATCCGCAGGCATACCATATTCTGTTGGATCATCAGCCCCGGGAATTTGAAGCCAATGCTGCAGCAGGATATGATCTCATGCTGTCCGGGCACACCCATTCCGGACAGATCTGGCCGCTAGGGCTTCTGGTGGAAGCGCTTGACCTCGGGACGATTCTCTACGGACATGAGATTCGCGGCGGCATGGATGTCATTGTCAGCTCCGGTCTGGCAGGATGGGGGTATCCGATCCGTACGGAAGGGCACAGTGAAGCCGTAATCATCCGTATAGTCAATCCGGCGCAGGGACGGTCTGCAGAGAATTAACCGGCATACAGGCCGGAGAAAAGGAGGAAGCTTATGAAAAAGGCAGTAAAATGGCTCGCCGCGGCAGCGGCGGCTGCTGCATTCTGTACAGCAGGGTGCGGAGTGCTGGCACAGAAAGAAGCGGCTGCGCCGGAAAGGCCTGCCCCGGCGGTGGAAAGTCATGCCGTACAGGCGGAAGACGCGCCTGCAGTGTACATGACCCGGGATATTTCTCCTCAGGGACTCATGGCAGTTTACCAGGCCATGGGATGGACTCCAACGGGAAAAGTCGGAGTGAAGCTCTCTACAGGAGAACCGCCGGCGAGCCACTATCTTAATCCTGCGCTCATCGGGGATCTTGTGCATAAGGTGGACGGGGTTATCGTGGAGTGCAATACTGCCTACGGAGGTGCCCGGGCATCCACTGCCATGCATCGGCAGGTAGCGGAGGATCACGGATTCACCGCCATTGCAGAAGTGGATATTATGGATGAGGAAGGCTCTATGGCGATTCCGGTAGCAAACGGTTTTCATCTGAAGGAAAACTATGTGGGCACCCATTTTGCCGATTACGATTCCTATCTGGTACTGTCTCATTTCAAGGGGCATGCGATGGCGGGCTTCGGCGGAGCCATCAAAAATATTTCCATCGGCTTCGGTTCCGGTGAGGGCAAAAGCTGGATTCATAGTGCAGGGACGAGCCGCAGCGGCATTGCCGGGGATCAGGATGATTTTCTTGAATCCATGGCAGATGCGGCAAAATCGGTTTCGGATTATCTCGGCGGAGGAGAACGCATCGCCTACGTGAGCGTCATGAACAATCTTTCTGTAGACTGTGACTGCGACGGCCATGCGGCAGCGCCGGATATGCATGATATCGGCATCCTGGCATCCACAGATCCGGTAGCGCTTGATCAGGCCTGCATTGATCTTGTATACAGCGCACCGGACAGTGCTTCTCTGGTGGAACGCATTGAAAGCCGGAACGGTCTTCATACACTGGAGGCCGCGGAAGCTATCGGACTCGGCAGCCGTTCCTACCGGCTGGTACAGATCTGATGGAAGCAGTACTGCATCGGGAATTTGTTTACCTCTGGTATTATGTCGCTGTCCAGGCGGATCAAATTCTCAGCTATTGGATTTTGGGAATCGTTATAGGCTCGGCGGTGTCTGTTTTCGGCAGAGAAAGGATTCACCGGCTGTTCGGACGGATGCAGGGGGAGCAGCTTGGGCTCTTTGGCCTTCTGCCGGCCGGTGTGCTGGGCATCCTGTCGCCGCTCTGCATGTACGGAACCATTCCTATTGCGGCGTCCTTTGCGGCACGGGGCATGCGGGAGGACTGGCTGGCGGCATTCATGATGTCGTCGGTGCTGCTGAATCCGCAGCTTCTTCTGTACAGCGCAGTTCTGGGGACGCCGCTCCTGCTGGTACGTTTTGTGTCCTGTCTTCTTTGCGGGATAGCAGCGGGATATCTGGTAAACCGCTTCTATACCCGGCGGGGCCGCCGCTTTTTCCTGTTTGACGGGTTTACGGAGCCGGAGAATCATGATACCGATCCGAACCGGCTGCGGCGGTTTCTGAAAAATGTCGGCCGCAACGTGCGCGCCACCGGCGGTTATTTCCTGCTGGGCATCGTGCTGGCAGCACTTTTTCAGCGCTATGTGCCGGCAGAGGCGTTTGCAGGACTCTTCGGCCGGGAAAATGAAGGGCTCGGGCTTCTTTTGGCTGCAGCTGCCGGTGTGCCGCTTTACGTATGCGGCGGAGGGACTGTACCGCTTCTGCAGGCGTGGCTTCTGAGCGGCATGAGTCCAGGCAGTGCGGCGGTCTTTATGATTACCGGCCCGGCCACGAAGATTACCAATCTGAGTGCCCTGAAAAGCTGCCTCGGCAGCGGGCATTTTTTCCGGTACATTCTGTTTGTTCTTCTCTTTTCTCTGGCGGCGGGTCAGATAACAGATTGGTGGATGCCCTGGCTGTGAATGCGCTTGAAAAGTAAAAAATAAGAAACACGCACTCTGCAGAGTCTGCGTGTTTTTTTGCATTTTCTTCGAAGAGGATTCGGACACTGCGCAGAATTTCCGGCAGCAGTTCTTCCTTTCGGTTCGGTTTTCGTTATGGGCCGGAGACGGTCATTGATTCCCGAACCGATTCCGGATGTTCCTGCCCGGACCTTTTACAGCAGGATTGCCCGCAAGGCGGCATTTGCTGATGAAGCCCGACTGCTCCTGACGTTTCGGGACTCTTCATGTGAGGACAGGGAATCCGGACAAAGAATCGGATTCGGAGAGAACCTTGCTTATAGCCTGTTTTTATAAAGAACAATAGAAAAAATATAAAACGGAAGACGATGATAAGCATTTGCAACAAATAAGAAATGAAGGACTCAGGATAAAAGGAGAATCTGTACGGCAGAGAATCGGAATGTTTTAAAAATACAGGAGAAGCGGAGATTGCTTTGTAGTTTCTGTATTATTCCGAAATCGGATTTCAGGAAATGCAAATTATTTGTATTTAAAACGAGAAGAAAACAGTGGGAAGAAAAAGGGTCATCCGCCTTCTTCTTTTCGGAAAAGAAGTATTTTAAGCAGGGGTTGGAAGAGGCCTGTTTCGGGATTTCGCCGTATTGCTTTTCCGGAATACATAGTTACAATAAACATAGGTGCCTATGGAACTTTAGGGAGACCTAGAAAATCAATTTCCGGTTCTGTAGCAGAGTCTCTCCCACAGACGTTAAAGAAAGGAGGATAGCAGGTTCACCTGGGAAGGTTATGTTTTCCGGCTGAAAATGGGATTCACGGAATACAGCTATTATTTTGACAACTTTATAAGAAGTGATGAATCCTTCATTCTTCCGGAAAGATCCCTCTATCGGAAAAGCCCGTGCACCGCGGCTTTCCCCCTCGGAAGGAAAAGCCTATTAAGGAAGGTGAAAATTATGGATCCAGCCATTATCACACTGTGCGTCCTGGCTGTAGCAGCATTCCTGTTCGTCACGGAACTGATTCCGCTGGCAGTAACAGCAATGGCAGCCTGCACGGTATTGGGTATTCTCGGCGTACTGACCAGCAAACAGGTTTACGCCGGACTTTCCGACTCCACCGTAGTACTTTTCGGTGGTATGTTCGTTATCGGTGCGGCCATGTTTAAAACAGGCCTCGCTGAAGCAATCGGTATCGCAGTTGTAAAGAAGGCAGGTACGAATGAAGTTCCGCTGATGGCAGCTATCATGATCGTTACCGTCATTCTTTCCTCCGTATCCTCCAACACAGGTACGGTTGCCTGCCTGATGCCGGTTATTGTAGGTATCGCAAATGCAGCGCATGTTGCACCGTCCAAGGAACTGATGCCTCTGGCAATCGCAGCTAACGTCGGCGGTACCATCACCATGATCGGTACTCCGCCTAACGTTATCGTTACCGGCGCACTGAATGCAGCAGGACTCCCGTCCTTCGGTTTCTTCGAATTTGCTTACATCGGCATTCCGCTGTCCATCATCATTGTAGCTTATACCCTGATTGTCGGCCGTCACTTCATTCCGGAACACGGCGCAGGTGCTATGGATGAAGCTGCTGTAAAGGCTGCTAAGGAAGAAGCAGGTGCTTCCGATGACAATGCACCGAAGAGCAAGACCAAGATGTGGATCTCCGGCCTTATCCTGATCGGCGTTGTTGTATGCATGGCTCTTGATCTCAAGACCGTTCCGCTGCAGACCGCAGCTGTAACCGGCGCAATCCTCTGTGTCATCACCGGCTGCCTCACTGAAAAGGAAGCTTATGCAGGCATTGACTGGGTAACCATTTTCCTGTTCGCAGGCATGCTCTCCGTAGCAACCGCTATGGATAAGACCGGCGCAGGCAAACTGATTGCCGACACTGTCGTAAACATGATGGGCGAAAACCCGAACCCGTATGTACTGACCGCTGTTCTGTTCCTGATTTCCAACGTTCTGACTCAGTTCATGTCCAACACCGCATCTGCAGCACTGCTTGCACCGATCGGTATTTCCATGGCTCAGTCCCTGGGCGTATCCCCGAAACCGGTACTGATGGCTCTCGGTATTGCGGCTTCCATGGCATATGCAACCCCGATGGCAACCCCGCCGAACACCCTGGTTCTCGGACCTGGCTCCTTCACATTCAATGATTATGTAAAAGTAGGCGTACCGCTGTGCCTGATTTCCTGGGTAGCCTGCGTCATCATTGTTCCGATTTTCTGGCCGTTCTGATCCGTTCGGATCTCCTGACTGGAAAGAAAAGGAGAATGTATACAGAAATCCTCCCGGCATCCTTATGGATGCCGGAAGGCATTTCTGTTTTATTACTGCCGCACGCAGTCTCGTGCAAAACCGCCGTCAGGCGGCTCTGAATAAGAAAGGTGGATTTTTACATGGAAACTCCAAGCCCGCTTTCTATTTGTCTGGTTAACATGGTTATTGTATTTGCGGTTCTGATTTTCCTCGCGTTCATCATTGAGCTGATCCATGTAGTGGACCCGACGAAGAACAAGAAGAAATAATCCGAATCAATAATCAACAAATAGGAGGAAACAATAATGGATGGCTTTATCAGAGCTTTGACGTCCGTATGGACAGACTCCGGCTTTGCCAGTCTGACCATCGAGAACATCATTATGATTCTTGTAGGCCTCGTACTTCTGTACCTGGCTATCGCAAAGGAATATGAACCTTTGCTTCTGATGCCGATCGCTTTCGGCGATATCATGGCAAACTTCCCGAACACGGGATTTGAAACCGATATGGGCGTTATGATGGCCATCGGTTTCGGTATTAAATACGAAATTTTCCCGCCGCTGATTTTCATGGGCGTAGGCGCAATGACAGACTTCGGTCCGCTGATTGCTAACCCGAAGACCATGCTTCTCGGCGCAGCAGCACAGATCGGTGTATTCGTAGCCCTCGCAGGTGCAATGATGCTCGGCTTCAGCGTACAGGAAGCAGCATCCATCGGCATCATCGGCGGCGCAGACGGCCCGACCTCCATTTACCTGACATCCAAGCTGGCTCCGCATCTTCTGGGCGCAGTAGCAGTAGCAGCATACTCCTACATGTCCCTGGTTCCGCTGATTCAGCCCCCGGTTATGAAGCTCCTTACCACCAAGGAACATCGTAAGATTAAGATGACCAACCTTCGTCCTGTAACCCATTTCGAAAAGGTAGCATTCCCGGTAGTTGTAGCAATCGTAGTATCCCTGCTGCTCCCGCCGGTAGCATCCCTGATGGGCATGCTCTGCCTGGGCAACCTGTTCGAAGTATCCGGAGTAACCGCTCGTCTGTCTGATACCGCGCAGAACGCACTGTGCAACATCGTTACCATTTTCCTGGCAACAGGCACAGGCCTGACGATGACCGGCGACAAGTTCATCCGTGTACAGACCCTTGAAATCATCGCTCTGGGCCTGGTAGCATTCGCAGCAGGCACCGCAGGCGGCGTACTCTTCGGTCAGGTTATGAGAATTGCAAGCCACAACCAGGTAAACCCGCTGATTGGTTCCGCAGGCGTATCTGCAGTACCGATGGCAGCCCGTGTATCCCAGGTTGTAGGCCTGAAGGATAACCCGTCCAACTACCTGCTGATGCAGGCAATGGGCCCGAACGTAGCAGGCGTAATCGGAACGGCAGTAGCAGCCGGCACGATGCTCGCACAGTTCGGAGGCTGATTTCAGCCGAGAGAATAAAAGAAGCGTCCCTTACGGGGCGCTTTTTTTATGGCCCGGATTCTCTGTACGTTCCGGAAAGAACAGGGAAACGGGAAAAGCAATTTCTTCTGTATAAGGAAAACAGGGGCTGCAGAATCAGGCGCTGTTCCTGCGATTTTCCTTTGCCGGACCGGAGGGGAAAACTGAGGGAAAGCAGGGACTCCGGCTGCGGGAAACGGCAGAGTCAGGACTCCGGATCGGGACCGTATTTTCCCCTGGGGAAATGCATGGCATCCGGTCTGTGCGGCTTCGATGCCGGGGGCCCGGCACCGGAAAGACGGACCGCTGCTGCGGAAGAGAGGCATTCTTCCGCCTTGCACGAATTTAATGTTTGCTATATAATGAGAGTGGTCAATTTTACTTCGAGGAGGAAGACATCATGCAGCTGATTGATTTATCGGATGTAGATTTCAATGCGGCACGATTTTTAATTTACTGGCTGATTGCAACGATTGTAGCGATCATTGTGGCGTACAGTCTGACTCCGGAACAGAAAGTAAAATGGTTCCGTCAGAGAAAAGGAAACGGCTTTATGGTACGCCGCGGTCCGCTGGGCAATTACAGTCTGCTCGGTGTACCGGTATCCAAGCAGGGATTTGCGATTACAGCAGGGGTTTTCATTGGCTCCGGTGTAATCTGGGCGGCCGCTATTTTCCTGATTCTGCCGATCTTCGGCTGGAATTTCTAATTACATAAGCATTCTTCACGTATGGCACAGGGGTGAAGAAGGAATCCTGTAAGATAGGACCTGGCATTGAAAAATGTCAGGTCTTTTTTTTAAAATATTTTTCATTGTTGTTCCCAATTTATTTTCAGGAGGTTTTTATGTCACACTGGGACAGAGTTTTTCAGGAGCTATTCAGCGGCGTGATGGCCATGTCGGATCCGACGATCTGGATCATGTTTGCCATCGGCGGTATTCTGATCTGGCTGGGGGTCAAGAAGGATTATGAACCGATGCTTCTTTTCCCGATGGGGATTGGCTGTATTCTTGCCAATATTCCCGGTCATTTCGCGGTTATTCCTACGGGCGGCGGTGAGCCGGGATTCCTTACGGTTCTCTATAATGCAGGGATTGCCAATGAACTTTTCCCGGTACTGATTTTCATTGCCGTAGGGGCTATGTGTGAATTTGATTCACTGATCCGGGCTCCTCATGTCATGCTTTATGCGGCAGCGGCGCATTTCGGGATTTTTGCAACGGTCATCCTGGCGGCTCTTCTGGGATTTCCCTTCAATGAAGCAGCATCCATCGGTATCATCGGGGCTGCAGACGGACCGACGACCATTTTCGTGGCAGAAAAATTTGCGCAGGAATTACTGGCTCCTCTGACGGTGACAGCATTCTGCTATATGTCCCTTGTACCGATTATCC
Source organism: uncultured Dialister sp. (assembly GCA_900557365.1). Next base: position 12,585 of record UPXR01000002.1, read on the forward strand.
AGCCGCCGATTATCCGGCTTCTGACGACAAAGAAGGAACGGCGGATCCGTATGGCATACAAGGAGGAAAAACCGGTTTCCTGGACAGCAAAATTCCTGTTCCCGCTGATGGTTGTTCTCTTTGCAGGCATCCTGGCGCCGATTTCCGTACCGCTGATCGGTGCTCTGATGTTCGGGAATATCCTGAAGGTATCCGGGGTATGCGATTCCCTTTCCGATACAGCCCAGAATGAGCTGTCCAATCTGGTTACGCTTTTCCTGGGAATTACCGTAGGGGCTACTATGACGGCAGAAAACATCCTGACGCTGGATGTTTTGAAAATCCTGCTTCTCGGGGCCTGTGCCTTCGTATTTGATACGGTGGGCGGCGTCCTTTTCGCGAAAGTGGCCAACCTTTTCCTGAAAAAGAAAATCAACCCCATGGTCGGTGCGTGCGGGATTTCCGCGTTCCCCATGTCGGGCCGTGTCATTGCGAAGATGGCTCTCAAGGAAGATCCTACAAACTATATTATTCAGCACGCGATGGGCGTGAATGTAGCCGGACAGGTTGCATCGGTTGTGGCAGGCGGTCTGGTGCTTGCTTTGATTCCTGTATTTATGTAAGGAGGAAACTATGGTAGACAGTGTCGTTGCAGCAGTGCAGCTGATGATTATTGCATATCCTTTACTGTTTCTGGTGATGGCTGTTTTTGCCGGTTTGACCTACCTGCTGAATAAGGCCTTCCCCGGGGAATGACATTTTACGGAAATGGCTTTTGCGGTATAATAGCTTTGTAAAATCATTCTCTGACAGGAGGTCAATATGAAAGAAACATACAGCAGAACAAAGTCCGTATGGCAGCGTATGAATGAAGAGGAACGCAAAGCTGTCATGGATTACGGCGAAAGATATAAAGAATTCCTCGATACGGCCCGTACAGAACGGCTGGCCTGCAGTGAGATCATCCGCCGGGCGGAAGAAAAGGGCTTCAGACCGATTGACAGCTTCACTTCCCTGCAGCCCGGGGACAAGGTGTATATGAACCAGCGGAACAAATCGGTGGTTCTGGCGGTCATCGGCAGACAGCCGGTTCATGAAGGACTGAAAATCGTCGGCTCTCACATCGATTCGCCCCGTCTGGATCTGAAGGCAAACCCGGTCCGGGAATCGGAAGGCATCGTTTATTTCCGCACCCATTACTACGGGGGCATCAAGAAATACCAGTGGACCACGATTCCGCTTGCCCTGATCGGCGTGATTTACCGCAAGGACGGGACAAAGGTGGAAATCAATGTGGGCATGAAGGAAGGCGACCCGATTTTCTACATCTCCGACCTGCTCATCCATATGGCACAGGATCAGATGAAAAAGACTCTGGCGGAAGGCATCACGGGCGAACAGCTCCAGGCCATTGCCTTTACACACTCCGAAGAGGATCAGAAGCCGAAGGAAGCTTTCATGAAGTTCCTGAAAGAGACCTACGGCGTAGAGGAAGAAGACTTTGCCACGGCAGAGCTGGAACTCGTACCGGCAGAAAAGAGCCGGGATGTAGGCTTCGACCGTTCCCTGATTGCGGCATACGGTCAGGATGACCGGGTCTGCTCCTATGCAAATCTGGAAGCCATTCTGACAGCGGAACCGGGCGAAAAGACCCAGGCGGCGCTGCTCACCGATAAGGAGGAAATCGGTTCCTACGGCAATACCGGTATGGAATCTTCCTATTTCGTGAAATTTGTCATGCATCTTCTGTCTCTCCAGGGAGATAAGAGCCTTCTCGATTTCTATGAAACCATGGACCGGAGCGAAATGCTGTCCGCAGATGTCAATTCCTGCCTGGACCCGATGTTCCCCGAGGTTTCCGAAAAGGACAATGCTTCCCTGCTGGGCTACGGAATCAATCTGACGAAGTACGGCGGAGCCCGCGGAAAGGCAGGCAGCAACGATGCCAATGCGGAATTCCTGCAGAAGGTAAGGACGATTTTCAATGAAGCCGGTGTATGCTGGCAGATCGGCGAACTGGGCAAGGTGGACCAGGGCGGCGGCGGAACCATTGCGTTCATGATGGCCGACTGGGGTGCAGAGGTTGTGGACTGCGGAACATCCATGCTGTCCATGCACGCACCGTATGATCTGCTGTCCAAGGCTGACGCTTACGAAACCATGCTGGCTTACAAGGCATTTTTCGAAAGCTGGTAAGGAAATACAGAAAACGGAAGCTCTGTTTTTGATGAAAGTCCCCGTTTGGGTTTTCCCGACGGGGATTTTTTGCGTCCGGAAGGACGGGACGGAGCGCGGATTTTGCCGGAGACTGCAGCGGCGGACAGGCTGTCACGGTTAGAAATGCTGCGGCTGAGTCTGCATTTCGGAGAACAGCCCCGGAAACGGAAGTTTTCCCGGGATTTTCTCAGGATTTCATGATTCCTTCTTTCAGAAGAGGCTTGTTTTTCCCTTGCTCCGTAGCCTTTCCTGCATATTTATGCTATACTACTAAATGTTTGCATGAAAGAGGAAGCCTGCAGGCTTTCAAAGAAGCATGGGAGGAGTTTGTATGGAAAAACGGAAGAAAGAAATCCGCCTGGAAGAAGTCGAAGCGGATAAGAAGGAGCTGGACCGAAAGGCACAGCAGATGCTGGAGGACAAGGATGCCGATGCGCGGATGCGCACCTATGACGGGTTCCTGGGCAAGGCGCTGATTGCCCTGCTCTGTGTATGGACGGTATTTCAGCTGTATTTTACGACCATCGGAGCTATCAGCGCGATTAACCTCAGAGCGATCCACTGCATGTTCCTGCTGCTGTTTACGTTCCTTCTGTTTCCGACGTATAAAAAGGAAAGAAGAAGGAGAAAGATTCCCCCTGTATGGGATATTTTCTTCATCATCGGTTCACTCGGTTCCTTCGGGTACCTGATTCTGAATTACACCCGGATTGCCATGTCGGGTGGGAGAATTTCCGATACGGAAGTTGTCATTGCTCTTGTCGCGGTGGTCTGTGTATTTGAAGCAGCGCGCCGTGCATCGGGAAATCTGGCCATCCTGGCAGCGGTTTTCCTGGCATATAACTGGTTCGGCGCTTACCTGCCGGGATACCTGGGGCATAACGGGTTCACGCTGAAGCGGGTGCTGATTACACAGTTCTGGGGCACCCAGGGGCTGCTCGGCACCGGGATCGGCGTATCGGCTACATATATTTTCCTTTTCGTTGTATTCGGCGCTTTCCTGAAGCACAGCGGATTTTCCAAATTCATCAATGATTTTTCCCTGACGCTGGTGGGACGCACCTCCGGCGGCCCGGCCAAGGTGGCGGTCATCGCTTCCGGACTGATGGGGATGATTAACGGATCGGCCATTGCCAATGTAGCCACTACGGGGACGATCACCATTCCGCTGATGAAGCGGACCGGATATAAGAAGGAATTTGCCGGGGCAGTAGAGGCCGTAGCTTCTACGGGCGGCCAGTTCACCCCGCCGATCATGGGCGCTGTGGGCTTCGTCATGGCGGAATTCCTGAATCTGTCCTATACCTATGTGGCGCTGGCGTCGGTAACACCGGCTCTTCTGTACTACATGGGTCTTCTGCTGGCTGTTCATTTTGAAGCAAAGCGGCTCGGCCTTTCCGGCATTGCCAAGGAAAATATCCCCAATGCGATGGAGGTTGTGAAGAAGCAGGGCCATCTGGTGCTTCCTCTGATTTCCCTGATCGGTCTCATGTTCTGGGGCTTTACGCCTCTCTATGCGGCGGTCATTTCCATTTTCATCACCATCGGAGCGAGCTGGCTCCGTCCGGAAACGCGGATGACGCCGGACAAAATCCTGGCAGCCGTTGTGGAAGGCAGCAAGTCCGCCATTTCCGTCGGCGTATGCTGCGTCATCATCGGGATCATTATCGGTACGGTGACGCTGACCTCCATGGGTCTGAATATGGGCTATCTGATTCTGTCTGTGGTGCAGGGCAACAGCATTTATCTGGCAGGCTTCCTGGTTATGATCATGTCGGCCATCCTGGGGATGGGTGTTCCCGGCGTAGCAGCTTATGTTATCGTACAGGCGGTGGCCGTGCCGGTCCTGATCAAGGCGGGCGCCATGCCTCTCATTGCGCATCTTTTCTGCCTGATCTATGCCTGCCTGTCCAACATTACGCCGCCGGTAGCCATGTCGGCCTATGTGGCGTCGGGGATCGCCGGCTCGGATCAGACGAAGACCGGGCTCTGGGCAGTCCGTCTGGGACTGATCGGATTTATTATCCCCTTCTTTTTCCTGGACAATCCGGTGCTGCTGATCGGCGTCTCCAAGACCGCATCGTACTGGCAGACGGCATGGGCGGTCTTCACCGCCGGCGTGGGCACCTTTGCCCTTGTGGCAGGCCTGGAGGGCTGGATTCTCCGGAAATGCACGATTATTGAAAGAGTTATCCTGATTGTATCTTCGCCGCTGCTCCTGCTGCCGGGGGTATTTACCGATATCGGCGGTGCCTGCGGAATCGCACTGGTTGTATTCTTCCAGATTTACCGCACCAGAAAGGATAAGAAGGAAACGGAAGCGGCATAGCGGATGCGGTGCATTTTTCCGGCGGACAGGATATAATACAAAGAGAATTTTATTTTTGCTTTCGGATTTTATGACGGAAGAATGGAAGGACAGGAGGAAGAATCATGAAAAAATGGAAAAAATGGACAGCACTGGCTCTGGCAGGTCTCGTAATGGCCGGCACGTTTGCAGGCTGCGGGGATGAAAAGAAACCGGCTTCGGGCAGCCAGCCGGCAGCAGGACAGACGCTGAAGATCAATTTCCCGACAGCCGGTGCATCGGGTGCTCTTTATGCAGTCGGAGCGGCAGTGACCAATATGTGGTCCCAGAATGTTCCGGGCGTGCAGGCATCCAGCCAGGCATCGGCAGGGGGCATTGCCAATCTGAATATGGTGGCTGACGGAGAAGCACAGGTCTCCATCGCCATTGCGTCGAATGTTTACCAGTGCCTGAACGGAACCGATTCCTTCCAGGATCATCCCTATAAGGATCTGAAGGTCATCGGCGGGCTGTATCTGAATCCGAATCAGGTGGTGGCTTCCGCCAATTCGAATATCAATACCCTGGAAGACATCAAGGGCAAGCATTTTGCTGTAGCCTCTGCAGGCTCCTCTGTTTACAATGAAGCAGATGTTCATCTGACGGCGGCAGGCATGAAGTTCCCTGATGACATCCAGGCGGAATACATTTCCTTCGGCGATGCGGCAGATATGCTGCAGAACGGCTCCATCGACGGGGCATGGATCATGTCCGGTGCGCCTGCTTCCGCGGTAACGCAGGCTCTGACCGGCGGTGCACATCTGGTGCCGATTTCCCCGGAGCTGATTGAAAAGCTGAAGGGACAGTATCCGTGGTACACCAGCTATACCATCAAGGCGGGAACCTATCCGAATCAGGATCAGGATGTCAATACCTCTGCCATTAAGATGGTCATGTTCTGCCGGGGCGATCTGCCGGAGGATGTGGTTTACCAGCTGACGAAGACTCTGTGGGAACATATGGACGAACTGGGACAGTCTCAGAAGAGTCTCCAGGGACTGACTGCGGAAAATGCGGTGAAGGATATCGCTGGTGTTCCGCTCCATCCCGGTGCAGAAAAGTATTATAAGGAAATCGGCGTCCTGAAATAAGACAGAAACAGGATGCGGCCCCGTGCGGAAAGCGGAAATCCGGCTTCCGCGCGGGGCTTTTTGCATGGAAGAAATTTCCGCAGGCGCAGGACGGGAATGCTGCTTCCGGCGGCAGGCTTTTTCTCTGCCTTGCGGAATATGATAGAATAGCAGGAGTAAAAGATTCCAGAAAAGATTTACAGCATTTCGGAGGTTTTTATGATTCATAAATTTCACGGAGAAAATAACCGCTGGGACGGCATTGAAGGCCAGGTATACAAGAATGATCCGGAGCTTTTTCGGGATGTGACGAAGTATGTTCTCTTTGACAATGATACGGATCTGCCGGTGCAGTTCCGGTATTTCCAGGTGGAAAAGGACGGCTACACCTCTCTGGAGCACCATGCACACCGCCATGTGGTGGTGATTTTCCGGGGAAAGGGACACATTCTTCTGGGAGATACGGTCCGTGCGGTTTCCGAAGGGGACCTGATTACCATCGATCCCTGGGAATGGCATCAGCTCCGTGCCGATGCGGGCGAGCTGCTTGGCTTCTTCTGCCTGGTGAAGCATGACCGGGACGTTCCGGTTTACCCCACGAAGGAAGAGCGGGAAGCACTGGCAAAAGCAAAGGAAGAATAAAAACGGCAGGGAAAGGGAGTCGGATTTCCGGCTTCCTTTTTGGATTCTCTTGAACAGGGGAGCCCTTTCGGGGTATGATAAATACAGCAAACTCGATGATTGAAGGAGGAAAAGAAAATGGCAAATCGTACGGACGGAGATATTTATATTCCTTATGAGGAAAGAACGGGCAATGAATCCATTGTGTATTTTACCCGGGATCTTTCCGCAGCGGGCCTTCGGAAGGTCTATGAAAAGGTCAGCGCCAATCTGACCGGGAAAATTGCGGTGAAGCTTCATACGGGCGAGCAGCACGGCCCGAATATCATTCCCCATGCCTGGGTGGAGGATCTGATGAAAGCGGATATCCCGCAGGGCACTATCGTGGAAACGAATACCTATTATGACGGAGACCGCTACACCACGGAAAAACACAGAGAGACGCTGCAGGTTAACGGCTGGACTTTCTGCCCTGTGGATATCATGGATGAAGACGGAACCTGCATGCTTCCGGTACACGGCGGCAAATGGTTTACGGAAATGTCCGTGGGCAGCCACATGGTGGGCTATGATTCCATGCTGGCGCTGACCCACTTCAAGGGACATGTTATGGGCGGCTTTGGCGGCTCCAACAAGAATCTGGGCATCGGCTGCGCGGACGGCCGGATCGGCAAGCGGTGGATTCATACCCATGAAGGAGAAGGCCAGTGGTCCATCGATAAGGAAGAACTCATGGAAAAAATCACCGAATCCACCAAGGCGACCATTGATTTCTTCGGCAGACGCATTTCCTATATCAATGTGATGAGAAATATGTCTGTTTCCTGTGACTGCGAAGGACTGGCGGCAGAGCCGGTCGTAACGCCGAACGTGGGCATTCTGGGTTCTCTGGATATTCTGGCAGTGGATCAGGCCTGCGTGGACTGCGTCTTTGCCATGACGGAGGAACAGCATCATGACCTGGTGGAACGGATGACCACCCGCCACGGTCTGCGCCAGCTCAGCTGCATGAAGGAAATGGGCATGGGCAACGACCGATATATCCTGATCGACCTGGACAACGGAGAAGTCCGTATTACGGCCAAAGATGCTGTCCGGGATGTAAAGCCCTTCACCGGTGAATGAGATGATTCCGAAAGAAGCCCAATACTGGATTTTTGATCTGGACGGTACGCTGCTGACTTCCGTCGGAGTATGGAATGAAGTGGATCGGGAGCTGGTCAGGCGGATGTCCGGCCGGGAGGAGGACATGAAGGCCCTGCAGGCAAGGCGGGACCGCATCCTGGCGGAACAGGTGAATGAGAAGGACCCGTACCTGGCCTACTGCAGAATGCTCGGAGAAACCTTTCATTATGATGCGCCGCCGGAGGAAATCTTCCGTCTCCGCTACAGCATTGCACAGGAATTTCTCCGGGAGCGTGTGAAGTATAAGAAGGGTGTGCCGGAGCTGCTGAAAAGGCTGCGTGAATTGGGAAAGACTCTGATTATTGCTACGACCACCAAGCGGGCCAATGTGGATATTTACGGAAAGCAGAACCGGAATATCCGGGAGGCGGCAGAGATGCTTCCCTTTTTCGAACGGATTTATACCAAGGAGGATGTGACCCGGCTGAAGCCTGATCCGGAGGTGTACCTGCGGGTGCAGAAGGATTTCGGGGCAGCGCCGGAGGAATGCGTTGTCTTTGAGGACTCCCTCATCGGCGTCCGTGCGGCCTATGCGGCGCATCTTCCCTGCTATGCCGTATATGATGAAAATTCGGAAGAGGATAAGGAGAAAATCCGGGCTCTTACCAAGGGATATTACCGGGATTTTCTGGAAGTATTGGATGAATTGAAATAAAAGAAAAAGACTGCTCCGGAGGAAGCGCTCCCGTTCGGGAACCGGCTTTGAAGGGCAGTCTTTTTTATTTCTCCGGAAGTACGGCAGTTCCGGCAGAAAATAGAAATTTGACGATTTTTTCAATCGATGATAGAATACTAAAAATATTTCAGTGGGGGAGTAGCGGCCTTACGGTGGGGAAGCCAACATACCGGCATTTGCCTGGTTTTCCCGGAAACGCGAGACTCACGTGCATTTTTTGCGCGGAGAGTCTTTTTTATTGCCTTCGCGGAAAGGAAACGGTATGGGGCTTCTTTTTTTTCTGAACAATATCCTTCTCGGCGTCGGACTGGCTATGGATGCGTTTTCTGTTTCTCTTGCAAACGGTCTCCATGAGCCTTCCATGAAATGGGGGCGGATGTCCGTCATTGCCGGTGTTTTCGGCGGATTTCAGTTTCTGATGCCTCTGATTGGCTGGGCCTGTGTGACCCTTATCGTGGACAGCTTCCGGATGGTGCAGCCCTATATCCCCTGGGCGGCGCTGGTCCTGCTTCTTTTCCTCGGCGGCAGCATGGTCCGGGAAGGACTCCGGGGCGGGGAAGAGTGCACGGAAACCGCAGCGGATTTCAAAAGCCTCCTGCTCCAGGGCGTGGCAACCTCCCTGGATGCGCTGTCCGTAGGATTTACCATTGCCCATTACAATCTTGTCCAGGCTGTGGCGGGCACGGCCGTAATCGGGATTATGACCTATATAATCTGTATGGCAGGACTGGAAGCGGGAAAAATCTGGGGGATGAAGCTGGCCGGCAAGGCGGCGGTGCTCGGGGGGCTGATTCTGATCGGAATCGGACTGGAAATCTTCTTCCTTTCCTGAATTTGACAGACTTTCTTTGCGGCGGAGAGTTTGTGCCTGATGCAAATCATTTCCGGTTCTTTCGTCAGTTGTAGTATAATGAAGAAAGTTGAACGGCGAAAGGATGGAAATGATCCATGAAACGAATAGAGAAACAGAAGATTTACGAGCTGCCTTCCTTTTTGAATGCCGGTGCTGCGGCGGATTTCCTGTATACATTCCGGGATTCCTCCTCCGGGCTGGTTTTTGTCAGGGCGGAAGATGAGCAGTTTTCCCGGAATCTCCGCAGACTGGACAGCGATCTGCCGGAGATCCTGTCCAATGTTCTTCTGGAGTGTTACCGCGGCGGGGTGACCCGCTGCCGGGATATCATGAATCGCCTGGAAAAGACAGATCCGCTGCGTCTCCGCCTGCGCCATGCCTATGAAGTGAAGCTGAAGAAATTCCTTGCTGCTGCGGCGCTCGGGATTATGCCTGCATCCGGAGGAGAGGCGGAAAAGGACTGCGGCTGCATCATCCTGACGGAGAGCGGGAAAAAGCCGGTGGATCATCTGTACGGCCGCCATGCCTTCTGGAAATATCTGGCGGATCATACGCATTTTGTGATTTCTCCCTTCTGGGACAAGGCCGGCGCTTTTCTCCGGCTGCGGCTGTCTCTGAGCTTTGACGGCATTTGATTCCGAAAGATTTTTCGGAATCTTTTTTGTATCACAGAGGAAGGAACAGGAAAATGAAAACAAGGATTTTGCTGCTCCGTCATGGGGAAACAGACTGGAATGCAGCGCATCGGATGCAGGGACGGCGGGATATTCCGCTGAATGAAAGAGGACGGAAGCAGGCTTCCTGTGCGGCCGCTTTTCTGGCCGATATGACCATAGATGCAGTCTATGCAAGCCCTCTCTCCCGGGCTGCGGAAACGGCGGAAATTGTAAAGGGAAAACGGGATCTGCCCGTTATTCCGGAGGAAGGCATCCTGGAAATCGATCTGGGAAAATGGGACGGATGCACTCCGGAGGACATGGATGTAAAATTCCCCGGCTGGTATGATATCTGGCGGCAGTCTCCCGACAAAGCCATTCCGGAAGGCGGAGAGACCTTCCGGCAGGTGCAGGAAAGAGCCGTAGCGGCGATCCAACGGATTGCCGGAGAAAATCAGGGGAAAACCGTGCTGCTGGTATCTCATATGGGATGCATCACTTCCGCACTGATTTATTTTTCCGGGAAATCGCTGGATACACTCTGGAAAATTCCCATTGCGAACTGCGGCCTTTCCGTGCTTGAGGAGGAAGACGGACGATGGACGGTCTGCAGCTGGGGCAGGGCGGATTATATTCCGGAAGAATACAGGCCGAAGCATCTTTTCGGACGGATACGGGGATAGAAAAGGGCAGGGATTCCTGCCTTTTTGTTTTCCCTTTTTCTCTTCCGGCCGTTATGCTAAAATAAGATATTCATACGATTTTATAAGGAGAATTTCTATGTCATTTGAAAAGGTGAAGGAATATTTCGACACCTTCGGCCTGGGAGACCGGTGCATCGATCTGGCGGAATCGTCGGCTACCGTAGAAGAAGCGGCAAAGGCTCTGGGCACGGAGGAAGCACGCATTGCCAAGACGATGTCTTTTCTGACGGAGGGCCCGCTGATTGTGGTGACGGCCGGGGATCAGAAGGTGGACAATCATAAATTCAAGGAGACCTTCCACAAGAAGGCAAAAATGATTCCGGGAGATCTGTGCGAAGCCTATATCGGGCATCGTCCGGGCGGGGTATGCCCGTTCTGTCTGCCGGACGGCGTGCCGGTGTACCTGGATGTTTCCCTGCAGCGGTTCGATACGGTGTATCCTGCGGCGGGAACCGATCACAGTGCGGTGCGCCTTTCCGTGGAGGAGCTGGAAAAATATGCCCATTCTCTCGGATGGGTCGATGTATGCAAGAGCAAAGTGACAGGATGAGAAGCCTATGATTTTTGAACAATTCGGTGTGGAAAGCTGGATGGACCGGTATGAGGAAAACGCAAAGTACAATATTACCGATACATGTGCCCGGCCCATGACGCTGGAGGAACTTTTCCGTCTGACGGGAGAAGACCCGGAGATTTTCTGGAACCGTTTCCTGCAGAGAGAACAGACCTACGGAACCATCCGGGGCAGCAAAGAGCTTCGTTCGGCCATTGCCGGGATGTACCGGACGGTGGACGAAGACGGCATTCTTCCCCAGCACGGGGCGACCGGAGCCAACCAGCATATCATTTATTCTCTGGTGCGGCCCGGCGACCGGGTGATCGCCTTTTCACCGAGCTACCAGCAGTTTTACTCTGCGCCCCGGGCAGTCGGCGCGCAGGTGACGGTGCTGAAGCTGCGGAAGGAAAACCGGTATATGCCCGACCTGGATGAGCTGCGGGAGGCGGCCCGATACGGCGTGCGGCTGATTGCTATGAATAATCCGAACAACCCCACCGGCTCGGTGATTCCCGATGAAATGATGAAGGAAATTGCCGATATTGCCGGGACATACGGGGCGTACATCCTTTGCGATGAGGTGTACAGCGGAGTCTCTGCGGACGGCATCCGGCCTGCATCATCCATTGCGGATCTGTATGAAAAGGGAATCGCTACGGGCTCCATGTCCAAGGCATTCAGCCTGGCAGGGCTCCGTCTGGGATGGATTGCTACCCGGAATAAGGCGGCGCTTTCCCAGTTCTGCCTGGTCCGGGATTATGATATCGTGAGCTGCAGTCTGTTCGATGAAGCGGCGGCAGCACTGGCCCTGCGCCACCGGGAAAAGATTCTGGAACGGAATCAGCGCATCCTGGAAAACAATCTGGAAATCCTGGATAACTGGGTGCAGGGAGAAAAGCAGGCGGATTATATACGGCCGCAGGCAGGCACCATGGCACTGGTTTATTATCATCTGGATATTTCCTCCGAGGATTTCTGCCGGAGGATGTACTATGAGACAGGAGCCTTTGCGGTGCCGGGAGACTGCTTTGATGAGCCTCATTCCTTCCGTGTGGGATACGGCCATGATCCGGAGCTGCTGAAGACCGGTCTGGAAGCGGTATCGGCTTTCTTCCGGAAACTGGAAGCGGAAGGCGTGCAGGAAATCTGATCGGGGCAATACCCGGCTGCTATCTATAAAAACGGCCGCAGGGCCGATGGGGGTACTTCATTCTTTGGAAAGATATTTTGTCCGGAAAAAGAAGGAAGCGCCCTTTTTTGTAAATTCGGAAAAATCTCCGATTGTTTTTCGCAGCGGAAAAGGAGCCGCTCTTTTATGTCTGATTTATTTTTTTACTGGAGCCCGGTGCTGGCTGTGGTTTTTTCCGATGTGCTGTACCAGGTGTGCGCCCGGAAAATGTCGGAAGGGGAAAATCCTCTGGCGCCTCTTTTCGGGTCCTATGCAGCGGCAGCTCTTCTGTGCTTTTTCCTCTTTTTGACGGTTGTACCGGAAGCCCGGCTGTCTCTGTCTGTTTCCGGAATTTCTCCGATGGTCTTTTTTGTCGGTCCGGCCATTGCGGGACTGGAAATCGGTTCTGTCTACATGTACAGGAACGGCTGGTCCATGAATGTGGGATTTACTCTTTTCACCGCTGCCACCGTAGTGGTGCTTTTCCTGATCGGAGCCGCATTCTACGGGGAATCCGTGACATTTCTCCGCCTGGCGGGAGCTGTTACGGCCATGGCCGGAATTTATCTGGTGGTGAATGAATCATGAGAACAAACTGGAAGCTTTTCTGGCCTATGGTGCTGATCATTTCCTGCGGCGTCTTTTATCAGGTAGGGCTCAAGGAGGTCTCCCATGCCGTGCATCCCCTGCTGGTGCTTTGTCTGACCTACCTGTCTGCGGCGCTGACTGTACTGGTTCTGTGCATCGGGCAGATGGGGTATCGGGCAGGGAAGGCGCTCCTTCGTGTCTCTCTGCCGGCTCTGGGGATTTCGGCGGCCATCGTGGGCATTGAGCTGGGAAATATTTATATGTACCGTGCGGGATGGACTGTCAATTCCGCTTTCATCGTAGCAAACGGGCTGATCGTCATTGCTCTTCTTGTACTGGGAGCGGCTGCCTACGGGGAAAAGATTTCCCTGCGGAAGATCCTGGGCATTCTTCTCATCATGGCAGGGGTCGGACTGATTATCGGCTGGCCGGGAAACTAGAAACAGCGCAGAAATAAAAAAATACATAGAATACGTCTGAAAATTTCTGATATAATGAATATATAAATATTTTGCAATATTTTTTATGCTGAAAGGAAGATGAGTTATGGATGACGGCCACATATGGGGCGAGTTGATTATTATTGTATTGCTGGTCCTGGCGAATGGGGTGTGTTCCCTGGCGGAAATTGCCATTGTAGGGGCACGGAAAACAAGACTGCAGGAAATGGTGGAGGACGGAAATAAAAACGCCAAGTATGCCCTTTTCCTGGCAAACCGAAAGGAAGAGCTTTTCGCAACCATCCAGGTAGGCATTACATCAATTGCCATTGTTACCGGTATGTTTTCCGGTGCGTCTCTGTCCGGTCCTGTGGCAAAGATGCTGAAGGACATTCCGTTTCTGGCGCCTTATGCGGACGCCATCGCCATGGTTTCCATCATGGTGCTGGTTACTTATTTTTCTCTGATCATCGGAGAGCTGGTTCCGAAGTGGATTGCCATTGCAGTCCCGGAAAAGGCTGCCTGTGCCATTGCACGGCCGATGATTCTTTTCAACATGATCTGTAAACCGCTGGTTATTTTCTCCAACTGGTCTACTCATCTGGTGGTATCCTTCCTGGGAATCAAGATGGGAGAAGAACGGCCGGTTTCCGAGGAGGAAATCAAGGTTCTTCTTCAGCAGGGGGCCCAGCTGGGAACCTTTGACAAGGAAGAACCGGAAATCATCGACAATGTATTCGAGCTGAACGACCGCACTGCTGCGGACTGCATGACAGCCCGGCCGCAGCTGGAATGGATCGATCTGAATGATCCGGATTCGGTCATCTGGAATGATATCATGGAAACCAGCCATTTCCGCCTTCCTGTAGGGGAAGGATCGCTCGACAATTTCAAGGGGCTGGTGACGCAGACAGAAGTTCTGCGGGATCAGCACAAGAATCCGGGGAAGATGCTGAAGCAGTCGATCTCCGACAGAGTGACGGTGCCTCTGTATATCCCGGAAACCCTGACGCTGACGAAAATCCTGGCGCTGTTCCGGCAGAAGGGTGTCCATGAGGCTGTGGTGCTGGATGAATACGGCACCCTGTCCGGGCTGGTGACCCTTCACGATGTACTGGAAGAAATCATCGGCGATATGCCCGGGGATGAAGAAGAAATCCAGGAAGAAAAGAATAAATTCATCAAACGGGGAGAAAATGCATGGCTGGTGGAAGGCCTGTGCACGATGGATGATTTCAAGGAATTTTTCCATATAGAGGAATCCCTGCCGGGAGAAGAGGAAAGATATTACAAGACTCTCGGCGGATTTATTACATACCTTCTGGGATACATCCCGAAGGAAACAGAAAAGGCCGAATACGGCAATTTTACCTTTGAAGTGATGGACTGCGACAATCGGAGAGTGGACAAGGTTCTTGTCACACGGAAGGATTCACAGGAAAAGGAGTAAGTTATGGATCGGGAAATCAATGAAATGACGGAACGTCTGCAGGAACTGCGGGAAAGAATCGGAGCCAATAAGGCTTTCCTGCAAAATTATCTTCTGGACCCCTCCGGGGATAACCGGCCGGCGGAGGATGAACGTCTCCGGGAGCTGACGGCGCTGGCGGAAGAGTTTGAGGAAATCCTGGACATTATTTCCCGGGAATCTGCTGCCCGGAGGGAGATTCCGATAGAAGAATTTTCGGAAGAACCTTTCGAAGAAGAAGCGCACGGGACAGAATCGGTGCAGCCGGAAGCGGAAAATGCACCGGAGGATGAAGACACAAACATCACCGTGGAATACAAAACCCATGAGCTGGGCACCCCCGACGGAAGCGACAACATAGAAGGGGACTGGTCCATCGAGGGCAATGAGGAAATCTGCGAGGCAGGAGACCGTCCGGAAGAGGAATCGGAAGACGCCGGAGAAGCAGCTGCATGTCCGGAAGAAGATGACGATGACGACGATGAGGACGAAGAAGAAGAAAAGAAAAAGAAAGAAGCAAAAAAGAAAGCCAAGAAGGAAAAGAAAGAAAAAGAAAAGCGGGAAAAGGAAAAGAAGAAAAAGGCGAAGAAAGAGAAAAAGGAGAAGGAAAAGAAGAAAAAGAAAGAGGAAAAGAGAAAAGAACGGATTTTCGTGAATATTTATCATTGAAAATCACGGGTAAAACAGATATTATGAGGACAAAGTGAAAATCCTTTTAACGGACGGCTGAGAGCTGCTCCGGAGACGGATGATTTCTTCGGCCCGGCGGAAAGCAGTGTCTTTCTCCGGGCTGAAATTTTTTTATAAGGGGCGGATTATGGGAAAATATGCAGTGCCCGGAGAAGTCATGTACCATACAGGGCTTACAAAAGAAATGACGGAGGGAGCAGAGTATGTGCTGCTTCCGGGAGATCCCGGGCGTGTGCCCGGATTGGCAAAGGGGCTTTCCCCGGAGGCAAAGCCGGTGTGCAGCCATCGGGACTTTACGACCTGGATTGCCCGTCTGGACGGGCATCCGGTGCTGGTGATGTCTTCCGGAATGGGCGGCCCCTGCGTGACCTTTGCGGTGGAGGAGCTGGCCCGGCTGGGTCTGAAATACTTCATCCGGGTAGGGACGACCGGTTCCATCCGGGAAGATCTGAATCCGGGAGAGCTGGTCATCAATGAAGGGGCTGTTCGGTGCGACGGTGCGTCTCTGGCCTATGCACCCCGGTCCTTTCCGGCTGCGGCGGATATGCGCATGACATTGGCCCTGCAGGAAGCGGCGCGCATGCTGAAAATCCCCTTTCAGACAGGAATCTCCGTTTCCACGGACAGCTTCTGGCCGGGCCAGGAACGGTATGACAGCTTTGGCGGCTATGTGCGGCGGGCGCTTCGGGACAGTGCTGCGGAATACCGCGCGCTGGGCTGCACCAATTTCGAAATGGAAAATGCCACCCTTTTCACGCTCTGCCGCGTTCTCGGCCTTCATGCAGCCTCTGTCTGCGCCGTAGTGGCCAAGCGGACGGACAGCGAAGCCATCGTGCCGCATGAGATTTATGAGCTGGCGGAGGAACGCTTTCAGAAAACGGTCAGACTGGCTTTGGAAATGCTGCTCAGCCGGTTCATGGTCAGTCTGTAATTTTCAGGAGGGAATCTTGAGAAGATGCATCCTTTTTGTGCTGGCAGCGGTTCTGGCAGTTCCTTTCCTGATTCATGCAGGGACAGTCTGTCATGATGAATATATGTTTCATCAGATGATCCGCAGAGAGAAAGAACAGAAGAAATAGAAAAAGCCCGTGATGAGGAGGAAATCTTTCCTTTCGTCACGGGCTTTGCTGTGTATAACCCTCTGCAGGGGGGGACAGAATCTTTTGTTTTCATTCGGCGGTATAAAAGGGAGCCAGCTTTTCCAGGAGCGCTTCGCAGCCTTTCCGGATATCCCGATAGGCCTTTTCAAAATCTCCGGTATACCACGGGTCGGATACTTCCCGGTTTTCACCGGCCCAGGAGAGGAGCAGGCTTGTCTTGCAGGCTCTGTCGCCGCCGGAGAGCCGGGCCACATCTTCCCGGTTTTCTTCATCCATGACAGGAATGTAATCGGCCCAGTCATAGTCGGCCATGGTCATGCGGCGGGCCTTCCGGTGAGAAAAGGGAATCTGTTTTTCCTTCAGGATTCTCTGCGCCGGAGGATAGATGTCATGGCCGGTTTCTTCTTCGGTCGCTGCCAGAGAGGTGATGAGGAATTTCCCGGTCAGTCCTTTCTGACGGACCAGCTCTTTCATGATAAATTCCGCCATGGGAGAGCGGCAGATGTTGCCGTGACAGATGAACAGAAGGTGAATCATGGAAGCTCCTTTCTTTGCTTCCGCCGTTTTTCCGGAGGCGGAGCGTGAACTGTATTCTTTCATCATAGCATAAGCAGAGAGTTCCTGCCCGGATTTTCCGGCGGGAAAGATATAAAAAAGAAAGAATCTTTAGATTTTTTGTATTTATTTGCCGAAAGAGGTCTTTACAAACCAAAAATTACCGCGTATAATAGGCATAACCTTATAGATCTGAATAAGTTGGTAAATCCTTAGCACGTATGTGCGCCGAAAGACAAGGAACGGAAGTAAGCAGAACAGTTTTCTTTCAGAGAGCCGGTGGATGGTGAAAACCGGCAGGAGGCCTCTGCATCTCGTCCGGAAGTCCTGTATCCGAAGAGAGTAGGGTGCGGCGTTTGGCAGCGTTAAAAAGCCGTAGAGTATAGTGCGAGGTGGTACCGCGTAGAAGAGACGCCCTGGTTGATTTTTCAATCAGGGCGCTTTTGTAGTCTGGGAGCTTTATTGGATCGGAAAAAGGGAAATCGTATCGAACCGTTACAGAAGGGGGATCAATATGGGTATGTGTAAGAGAAGTTTCAAAGGTATCGCGGCAGGTTTGGCAGCCCTTGCTGCAGTAGGTATGATGACCGGATGCGGCATGTCTTCCGGCGGTGACAGCAAGGCGTCTTCCGGCTCCGGCCAGAAGGTGGAACTGAAGCTGGCTTATCAGCTGCCGAGTGAACATCATCTGTCCAAGAGCCTGGAAAAATTTGCAAAGCAGGTTAATGAAAAGTCCAAGGGCTCCATCGATATCAAGGTATATCCGGCAGGACAGCTGTACAATGACCAGAATATCAACGATGCGCTCATGAGCGGCGGTCTGGATATCGGCATGAATTCCACGGCACGCTGGTCCATGGCTGTACCGCAGCTGAAGGTACTCGATCTTCCTTTCGTACTGACCTCCTATGAAGCAACCGGAAATGCTCTCGACGGCGATCTGGGGAAGGCGCTGGGCGCAGAAATCGAAAAGAAGGGCGTACATCCGCTGATCTGGGCAGATTACGGCTACGTGCAGTTCTGCAACAATGCTAAAAAGATTGAAAAACCGGAAGACTTCCAGGAACTGAAGATGCGTTCCTATTCCGAAATTTCCGCAGACGTTATGCAGGCACTGGGCGCTTCTCCGACAACCATGAGTTCCTCCGAAGTTTACATGGCTATGAAGAACGGAACCATTGACGGACAGTCCTCCGGTCAGACCGCGATTCTCTCCAGAAAGATTTACGAAGTAGCGAAGTACCTCACTGTTGCCAACAGCTCCTATGTAGAATTCCTGGTTGCCATCAATTCCAACTCCTGGAATAAGCTGAGCAAGGAACAGCAGCAGATCATTACGGAATGCGCAAAGGAAACCCAGGAGGAAATCCGTAAGGAAGCCAAGGCCGAAGATGAACGGTGCATCGACGAACTGCGCAAGAAGGGCATGGATGTTTATGAAGTTCCTGCCGGTGAAATCCATCTGTGGCAGGAAGCTACGGCTCCGGTTATTGCCAAGTTCGAACAGGAACAGGGTGAAGAAGGCAAGAAACTCGTGGAATATTGCCTGGCTGCAAGCAAAGCAGCAGAGAAATAAGGAAATCGGGAGAGTGAAGCTCCCGGGAATTTCCGAAACTTTCTTCTGCTGACTGGCAGATTTCTTTTTGAACCTGAGACTGCGGGGATAGCCGGACCGTCCGGCAGATATCCCCGCATCTGTTTTTCTGAAAGGAGAGCGGTCGGATGCGAAAAATCTGTGAAATCTATGACCGTATTCTTGGATATATAACCAATGCTGCCGCAGCCGTTGCGGGTCTGGCCGTTCTGGCGACAGCCTTCATTATTTTTTACGAAATCATTGCCAGAAGCGTTTTCCACAGTCCTACGGTATGGGCTATGGAATATGCTACGTATCTTTTGATCCTGGCGGGGTTCTTCGGCATGTCCTATACCATGCGGAAGGATGGACATATTTTTGTAGACTTCCTGTATTCCCGGTTTTCCTCTTCGGTGCGGAAAGTCCTGGATACCCTGACAGGAATCCTGTCCATTTTTGCCGTTTATGTATGCATGACCGAATCCACCAATTACATGATGATGAGCAAGAATATGGGCATCGTTTCCCCGTCTCTGCTCCGGTTTCCCCTGTGGATTCCCCAGACGTTCATGGTCATCGGATTTACGCTTTTGTTCCTGGAAATTGTGAATCACCTGCTGAAGGTGTGGTTTGTATCGGAAAAGGAGGACTGAAATGGTACTTGTCGGATTTTCTCTCTTTATCATTGTCCTCCTGATTATCGGCATGCCGGTAGCCTTTACGCTGTCCATTGCAGGAATCCTGGGCATTATCCAGTTCGTGGATATGTCGACCCTGTCTCAGGTACCGGTTATTGCCTATAAGACGCTGGATTCCTATGTACTGACCTCCGTTCCCCTGTACATCCTCATGAGCCAGATCATGCTGTCCGGCCGGGTCGGCAGCGGCCTCTTCGAGCTGGGAAGCAAATGGATGGGGCATCTGCCGGGCGGACTGGGCATTGCCACCATTTTTGCCTGTGCGATTTTTGCAGCCATCTCCGGCTCCTCCGTGGCGACAGCGGTTACCATCGGCGCCATGGCCATTCCGGAAATGCTGAAGCGCGGTTATGAACGCCGTCTGGTGGTAGGCTCCGTAGCAGCAGGCGGGACGCTGGGCATTCTGATTCCGCCGTCCATTCCGATGATTCTGTACGGCTCCATTACGGATGAATCCGTAGGCAAGCTGTTCATGTCCGGCGTTGTGCCGGGGGCTCTGCTGACGCTGGCTTTCATTGCTTACATTGTAGTTTCCTCCTGGAACAAGCCGAGAGAACCGCGGGCTTCCATGGCGGAAAAGATGAAGGCGCTGAAGGAAAATATCTGGGGCCTCTTCCTTCCGGTGATCATCATCGGCGGGATTTACACCGGTGCTTTCACACCGACGGAAGCGGCAGCAGTAGGTACGATTTATGCCCTCTTCATTACTTTCTTCGTATACCGCAGTCTGACCCTGAAGGAAATGCCGGATATTCTGCGGTCGACCATCAAAACGAGCTGCATGATTTTTGCCATCATGATCGGCGCCATGCTCTTCGGCTATATCCTGACGGTGCTGCAGGTGCCGCAGGCACTGATGTCGCTTGTAACGGAAGGACATTTCAATAAATGGATCGTCCTCCTGGGCATCAATATTGTTCTCCTCATTCTCGGCTGCGTACTGGAAACCGTTTCCATCATTCTCATCACGCTGCCCATGCTGTATCCGATTATCAAGGCTCTCGGCTTCGATCCCATCTGGTTCAATGTGGTTATGCTGATTAATATGGAACTGGCGCTCATTACGCCTCCGGTCGGAATGAATCTGTTTGTTATCAAGGGCATCAGCGAAGACAGCTCGATCCAGGATATCATTTACGGATCGGCACCCTTCGGCTTCATTATGGCTCTGGAAATTGTTCTTCTCTGCTTCGTTCCGGAAATTGCCACCTGGCTTCCGTCGATTCTGCAGTAAGAACCGGATTTTGCAAAAGCTCCCGGGGTCCCGTACATACGGGGCTCTGCGGGAGCTTTTTGCGTGCAGGAAAAAGCCGGAGACGGAAAAATATCGGCCGGGACTCCCCTACAGGGGAAACAGGGAGGAAAGCACAGCGGAGATGCAGGAGCTCACAGGGGCGGAACGCCCCGCAGGCAAAGGAAAAACGGACAGAAAAAAGCATCCGCAGAACGCCTGTAAAAGCGTCTGCGGATGCTTTGCTGTATTTTCTTACTTTCTTATTTCATAAGGGACTGGCGGAACTCTGAAACGGCGCGGATTTCCCTGGCTGTGGTCCGGCAGCAGCCGCCGATGAGACGGGCTCCTGCGTTGTACCAGGATTCCAGGTAGTCCTCATATCTGGAGGCGCCGCCTTTCCAGGTCTTGGTTTCCGGATCATATTCTTCCCCGGAGTTGGGATAAACCAGGATGGGCTTATCGGATAC
The DNA here is from genome assembly GCA_900557365.1 of uncultured Dialister sp. The sequence continues at coordinate 33,433 of UPXR01000002.1, forward strand.
GGAGGCCATTCTGCGGACGAGGGACTCCACATACTTCGGGGCGGTGCAGTTGATGCCGACTGCCTCGATCTGCGGATTATTGTTCAGTGCTTCCATGCATTCCTCGATGGGGGTTCCTTCCCAGGTCTGTTCGCCGTCCTTGCAGGTGAAGGAGACCCAGCACCGGGCTTCCGGAATTTCCTTCAGGACATCGGTCTCGGCCAGTGCTTCTGTCAGGGAAGGGATGGTTTCGAGGGCGAAAAGGTCCGGGCGGGTTTCCCAGAGGGTGAGAATCCGCGGACGGTGCCAGTCTGCCAGCCATTCCCGGGATTTTCCGTACTGTCCTCTGTATTCCGAGCCGTCTGCCAGGAATGCGCCGTAGGGACCTACCGCAGCGGCTACGAGGGGAACGGGCCGGTTTTCTTCATGGTCTTCGGCCAGGAAAGAATCTCTGGCTTCCTGCACCAGTTCCACGCTCCGACGGATCAGAGTCCGTGCTTCCTCCTCGGAGAAGCCTTTTCTTTCAAAGCCGGGGATGGTGGCCTGGTAGGAGGAGGACATACCGATATCTGCGCCGGCTTCAAAGTACTCCCGGTGAATTTCTTCCGCCAGGTCCGGTGCCTGATAGAGCGCGAGCGCTGTCCAGAGCGGATCATTTGTATGGAATCCTTTCTGTTCCAGCGGAGTGGAAAAAGCGCCGTCCAGTACGACAAAGGGGTATTTCTTCAGAATTTCTGCAATCATGATAATTTCTTTCTTTTGGAAAAGGGAAGGAGAAAATCCGTGCTTCCCGATACAGGATCAGATTATTTCAAAAGCTCTGCCGGCGGTTCCTTGCCGAACCATTTTTTATAAATTTCGGTAAAGGTGCCGTTTTTCTTGATTTTGGCCAGTCCGTCATTCAGCTTGGCAAGAAGTTCCTTATTGCCTTTCTTGACAGCAATGCCCAGATCTTCCTTGGTGAGGGCAACCGGAGCGGTTTTTACGGAATGATCTTCCGTTTTTGCTGCATAGTATTCATTGGTGGGGATATCGTTGATGACCGCTTCCACAGCACCGTTTTTCAGATCGATGAAGGCATCGGAAAGGGTATTGTATACCCGTACATCTGCATGGGGAATCTTCCGGGCTGCTTCTTCACCGGTGGAGCCGATGGTGACGCCGAGAACCTTTCCTTCCAGATCCTGAGCGGTACGGATGGAGTTATTGTCTGCACGGACCACTGCGCCCAGGCCGGCGATGTAGTACCGGTCGGTGAAATCGACGGTCTGTTTCCGGTCCTCCGTGATGGTGATGTCATTGATGGCGGTATCCAGATCTCCCGACCGGAGAGCAGGAATCAGCCCGTCAAAGCTGATATTGCGGATTTCTGCAGTGAGGTTTTCTTCCTTGCAGATGGCCTTGATGATGTCTATGTCGAAGCCTTCATATTCTTTCGTTTCCATGTTCTGGGAGCCGAAAGGCGGATAGGCGGCATCCATGCCGACCCGAAGAACGGAAGAATTGGAAGAACTGCTGCCGCAGCCCGCCGCCAGGGTAAGCGCAAAAAGGGAAAAGAGAAGAATGACTAATTTCTGAAGCTGTTTCATAGGAACCTCCCGGTTTGAAAATGAGAGGAAATGAAGTTTTCCTTATTGATGGAGCGGATTGTGTACATTGAAGGGAACGAGCGTTTTCAGATCATACGGCGTTTCCTGGTAAACAAAATTCAGCCAGTTGTGGTAGAAAAGATGCGCATAGGAACACCATACGAAGCGGGGCCGTTCCTGCGGGTCATCGTAGGGGTAGTAATTGGCGGGAAGGGAGATGGGAAGGCCTTTTTCCCGGTCTCTTTTGTATTCCCATTCCAGCGTCCGCAGATCATACTCGAAGTGGCCGAGAATGAAGATGCGCCGGGATTCCTGATCGCTCACGATATTGATGCCGTTGTCGGCGGAGCGGGAAAGCACGACCAGATCGGAGGTTTCATCCACTTTTTTATCATCGATGGAGGTGTGGCGGGACTGGGGAATGAAGTACCGGTCGTCAAAGCCGCGCAGCAGAGGATGATAGGGCAGGGTCAGGTTGTACTGATAAATTCCGAAGAGCTTTCGGGGAAGAATCCTTTTTTCCACGCCGTAGTCGATGTAAAGACCGGCCTGGGCGGCCCAGCAGAAGTGAAGGGTGGAGAATACATGGGTATTGGCCCATTCGATGTATTTCAGGAATTCCGGCCAGTATTCCACTTCCTCATAGGGAATCTTTTCCACAGGAGCGCCGGTAATGATGAAGCCGTCATAGTAATCGTCCTTTATATCCTCATAGGTCAGGTAGTTCCGGGCCAGGTAGGATTTATCGGTATGGCTTGTTTCCCGGGAAGCCATACGGGCGAAGTGGACATCCAGCTGCAGGGGAGTGTCTCCCAGCAGACGGAGAAGCTGAATTTCCGTAGGCTTCTTGATAGGCATGAGATTCAGAATGAGAATCTTCAGAGGACGGATATCCTGTGTCCGTGCTCTTGCTTCATCAATGGTTACGATCCCCTCCTTTTTCAGCTCTGCCAGGGCATCCAGGCCCTTTGGTATTTTGATCGGCATTTGCATTCCTCCTTTATGAGTCCTCTGTCTCCTGAAAACCGCCGGCCCGGCTGCTGCGGCGGAAAAAAGGGCATAAAAAAATCTCCTCCCTGCAAAGGGACGAGATACTCGTGTTACCACCCAAATTCATCCCGGCGTCACCGCCGGAATCTCATCAGGTACGCCGGAAAATTTCCTTGATACCGTAGCTCTGTATCGGGAGCGCCCGGGCTGCTTCATGATTCAGCAAACCTTGCTCGGAGGCCATCTTCGGCAGATTTCTTCGTACTCCTTTTCACCGGCAGGGAGCTCTCTTTGACGATTCTTTCTGCGTACTCTTCTCTTCATCGCTTTTGTGAAACTACAGCTACTATAAATCAGGAATGCGGAATTGTCAAGGCCGGCGGAAACAGATTTGGGAAGCGTCTCTAATCATGGTATAATAAAAACGATTGATGGATTTTTCTGCCTGGAGGGAACATGGGACAGATCAGACGCAAACTGGACAATTACACCATTGTACTGCTCCATGCAGAAGGAAGCGGACAGCAGCTGAAGCTTACCGATATGGCAGCACTCCGTGTGCGGGACGGGCGGGAAGCGGACCGGATTTATTCCGTATCCGGCTCGGAGGAAAATTCTCCGGAAAAAATTATCCGGAAATTCCGGGATTTCATCGGGGATGATATTGTCCTTACAGATGATATGGATCATGTGCTGCCGCTGATGGAGGAGCTGTACCGCAAGCTGGGCGATACGTTTTTCACGAATACCATGATTGATCTGGTCCCGCTTTATCAGGAGGCCTGCCGGAAGGAAAACTGCGCAGGCGAGCTGGAGGCGCAGGGACAGCGGTGCTTGGATGAGCCTGATATGGAGAAAAAGGTGCGGCTCATGAAAAACGTTTACGATGATATCACGGAAATCCTTTTTTCCTACCAGGACGGACTTCCTTACTGGGTGGGCAGTCTGACTGCACCGGAGGAGCGCTTCATGGCAGCATACATGAAGGCGCGGAAAAGGAGGGCCGGACGGGCTTACCTGTCCTGGTGCGTGGGGTGCCATTATTTCTATCTGGGCCGGCCGATCCGGAATCTGCTGTACCTGCTTACGCTGGGCGGACTGGGCATATGGGCGCTCATTGACCTGTATCGGATTCCTTACCTGGTGGATGATGCCAATCAGCTCCTGTCCAGGCAGGGATACAGACAGTGCCGGGCGAAAATGAGAAATTCCGGGGAAGCAGCTGAGGAGACCGAAGTCAAAAAAAGACGGAAACCAAAAAGCCGGAAATGAAAATATTCGGGAAATGAAAAGACAGAGGAAATGTTCTGCAGTGATGCGGAACGGGCCTCTGTCTTTTATTTTCCGATATGGCTCGGGGGAACCTGTTCCCGTCCCATTTCCCGGAGCATTTCTGCCTGTTCGTTTTCCGTGAGGAAGCAGAGAAAATCTCCCGTGCGAAGCTTTGTATCCGGGTCGGGAATCAGAGACTGTCCGCCTCTTTTGATTTCCATAAGGACTGTGTGCGGCAGAGGCGGAATGTCCGATACTTTCCGGCTGTCCAAAAGAGACCCGCTGCCGACGGGGATGAGGAGAATGTCCTTTTTCTTTCCTGCTTCCGGAGACGGAGACCCGGCGAGGGACTTTTTCAGGAGCGCATCGTAGATGGGTTCGCCGCCGAGAAGCTCTGCGATGACATAGGAGAGGGCACTGACCAGCGCGAGCGCCATAAGATGATTGAAATCTCCGGTCATTTCCAGGATGAGCACTGTCCCCGTGATGGGAGAGCGCACGCTGGAGGCAAAGAGGGCTGCCATGCCGAGGATGATCATGTGCGGGAGATATACTGCGTCCAGAAGGCCCAGAGCGGAAAGCGCCGTTCCTTCCGCGGATCCCAGAAGAGCGCCCAGGACGAGCAGGGGAAGGAAGAAGCCTCCCGGAACGCCGCAGCCGTAGGAAATCAGGGTGAGAATGTACTTTCCCGCAAGGAGGAGAAGGAGGAAGGAAAGGCTGTACGGAGCGCCGGCCAGCACATCGACGAGACGGTTGCCGCCGCCGAGAACGGAGGGAAGGAAAAATCCGAGCGCCGCTGCACAGAAAAGCGCAAAGAGAATGCGGCTGTAAGAGCCGCGGAAAAGGGGAAGGCTGTAGAATCTGCCGGTCCGGAGAAGTCCTGCATTGAAAAGAATGCCCAGGAAGCCGGCGGAAACGGCGAGAAGAACCGCCCAGAGCAGATCCTGCACGGGAAGCGGCGGAAGAACCGCAAAATGAAAGCTTGTGGATTCTCCGAAGAAGAAACGGGTCACGATGGATGCCGTGACGGCTCCGGCCATGGTGGGAAGGAGAACCGCACCGGAAAAATTCCGGTGAAGCTCTTCCAGGGCAAACAGGGTTCCCGCCAGCGGAGCATTGAAAGCAGCCGCCAGTCCTGCGCCGGCACCGCTGGTAATGAGGAATCGCTCCTCCAGTCGGGTCCGCCCCAGAAAACGGGAAAATCCCTGGGCGGCTGCGGCACCGATCTGGATGGACGGTCCTTCCCGTCCCAGGGAAAGACCGATGCCGATTCCCAGCGCGCCGCCGAAGATCTTGACCCAGAGAATGCGGAACCATTTCATTTTCATCAGCCCCATGATGACGCCTTTTACCTGAGGAATGCCGGAGCCGCCGGAAAGCGGGGCATAGCGGAGCATGCGGAAAAGCACATAGCCCGCAGCAAACAGGAAAAGCGCCCATGCCAGAAGAGGAAGAAGATTTCCGCTTTCTGCGGCCGGCACCAGATATGTCCGGTACAGGAGAAGCCGGGCTGCCTCTGCTTTTTCCAGAAGGAACCGGAACAGGCTGATGCAGAGGCCGCCCAGAATTCCTACGGCAATCCCTTCCGCAAAGAGACGGAGACGGAACTGATGCCATGATTCCAGTGCGGTAAGGGTCCGGAAAAACTGTCGGTTCCGGGCGCGCTGTTTTTCTTCGGCTGACGGGTCCATAGAGACTCCTTTCTGAAAAAGAGGGAAGGCTTCAGGAACGGAAAAAGGACAAAAGGATGACCTGCCGTCCGGAACGGGGACAGCAGGCCCTGGAATTACAGATCCACCTGGTAGGTCAGAACCGCATCAATCGCGGAAATCGCATTTTCCCAGACGGTGAAAGTATCATTCATTTCATGCTCATAGAATTCATCCTCAATATATTTCAGGTTCATCTTGACCGTCAGGATGGAGGCGCGGATGCAGGTCATAGCCAGCTGGGCGGCCATGACGGCATCACTCAGGGCATTTTTATTGCCGTGAAGGAGCAGGTTGGTGAAGGACGGGAGCAGATCGGTCATGGTCTGTGCCATGGACTGCGGCACCGCAATGGCTTTTTTGAAGGCTTCTTCCTGCCGGGACCGTCTTTCCTCCAGAGGAAGAGTCCGGATGGAACGGAGCGTATCCATGAGTGTGCGGAAAGAATCGGCATCTTCCTGCATGAGGTCCAGGAAAATGGAGCGGGCCATGGAGAAAACCGAGGCGTACTCCTTTGCTTTCTCATGGAACTCCGCATAGGCCTTGTTCGAAGCGGTCAGATTGCAGACCATTTCTGCAAGAGCACATGCCTGGGCGCCTACGAGACCTGCGGCGGCGCCGCCTCCGGGAGCGGGCTTTTTGCTGCCCAGATCTTCCAGAAAATCATCAATGCTCATTTGACGGAATGTTACATTATCCATAAAATCACCTCATTCAACAGTTTCAATTATCAAGAACATTATACTATATGCGGAGAAGAAGCGGAAAAAGTTTCTGCCGGAGGGGCGTTTCCGGGAGAAAAGGAGAATGTAAAAAATAATGGTTGACGGTATGCGTTTTCAATGATATAATAAACACCGTCATATAGCGATGCTGTGTGACTCCATATGTGGCGGGTGTGGTGAAGCGGCTAACACGGCGGATTGTGGCTCCGTTATGCGTGGGTTCGAGCCCCACCACTCGCCCCATTTTTTTTTACCCAAATATGGGGGTATAGCCAAGCGGTAAGGCAGCGGACTTTGACTCCGCTATCGGTAGTTCGACTCTACCTACCCCTGCCAGTATAGAAATCCTGACAAAAGTCAGGTTTTTTTTATGCCTGTCAGCGGAGGGATAAAAAGGCTCCGAAGCGTTCACGGGATAATTCAATGAAAAGAATCAATAAGAATTTGTAAAATACAATAGCAATCTATGATTTAACGGACTTTATCTATATGAGTCATGCTTTAAAATCTATGGATTGAAGCTGTTTTATGGACAGATAAATTATTTATTTCTTCTATGTATTGTGGTACAATAGGACTAATCAATGGACCGGTTATTTCCTTAGGGAGATTTCGAAGGACTCGTTTCGGAAAGCGGGAGGGAACTCGGAATCCGGTTACAAACCCCGGCTTCGGGCGATGAGAGGAGTTCAGATAATTTATGACGACAGTTCAGTTTTATTTCGCAGTGGCAATTTTCATATTGACCTATGTAGGGATCATGTCCGAGAAGTTCCCCCGGACGATCTGCTCTCTCGTTGGCGGCGGCGTTATGATCTACGGAGGCTATGTCACCCAGGATCAGGCCATCAAACAGTTTATCGACTGGAATACGCTGGGCCTTCTGGCCGGCATGATGATTCTGATTTCCGTCGTAAAGAAATCAGGCTTCTTCCGTGTACTGGCGCTGTGGGCCATGAAGATGTCCAAAGGGTCACCCCGGGAACTGCTGATTCTTCTTTCCCTAGTTACAGCGGTGGGCGCATCGCTGATTGACTCCGTAACGGCAGCTCTGCTGATTGCTCCGATGACGATTTCTCTCTGCCGCATGCTGAAAATCACACCGGTTCCGATTCTGATTTCGGAAATCCTGATGTGCAACGTAGGCGGCACGGCTCTGATGATCGGCAATCCCCCCAATGTTATGATCGGCTCTGCAACGCACCTGGATTTCAATGACTTCCTGATCAATCTGGCACCGATGGTTGTTCTGGCCATCATTGCCACTCTGGTGGGCATTCTCTTTATTTTCCGCAAAGATCTGCCCCACGGACACCTTCCGAAGGAAGAAGTGGATAAGATTGATATCATGAGCGGCGTGGAAGATAAGATGATTTTCCATCGCTCACTGATTGTCCTGTTCCTGACCATTGTCGGATTTGTTCTTCATTCCACCTTCCATCTGCAGTCGGCAACCATTGCCATGACCGGCGGCGTCGTAGCCATGCTGGCATGCCGCATCAACCCGGAAGATGCGATGAAAGAAGTCGACCTGGATACGCTCTTCTTCTTCATGGGACTGTTCGTACTGGTCGGCGGCATGGAAAATGCCGGCGTCATCTCCGCTATTGCAAGCTGGGGCGTAGACCTGGTAAACGGGGATCATCATCTGATTACGCTGATGATCATCTGGCTCTCCGGTTTTGCTTCTGCCTTCATTGATAATATTCCTTTCACCGCAACGATGATTCCGCTGATCAAGGATATGCAGGCCATCATGAATCTGCCCCATGCAGATTATATGTGGTGGGCTCTGGCATCCGGTGCCTGCTTCGGCGGCAACGGCACGATGATCGGTGCATCCCCGAACGTTATCATGGTCGCGATTGCAGCAAAGGAAGGACACAATATCTCCTTCATGACGTTCATGAAGTGGTGCTTCCCGCTGATGGTCCTGTCCCTGATCGTCGCTACGGCATATGTTGAATTCCGGTATTTCTTCCTGGCAGGCATGTAATTTCAGGAATGAAAAAAGCAGTCTGTGTATGAGCCTTCGGGCCCGGCACAGGCTGCTTTTTGCTTTGTCTTCTTTCCGGAAACAGCTGTCCGCAGAGGATGTTTTTTATAGATGTTCTGCGCAGAATCTGCCCGTTTTTTTGACTCCGGGACGGCAGAATGATTGACAGAGTTTTAAGGGTAGTATAAAATTAAATATGTAAATATATAATTTTCCACGATTTTGGTGCGGAAGCAAACGACCGCCCGTAAACAGAGAATAAGGAGTCCGCCATGAATTTTAAGCCGAGCTACAAACAGTTTGCAGTCATCTTCAAAGCACTGTCCGATGAGACCAGACTGCACGTTGTGGATATGCTGTCCTGCCGCAGTATGACTGCTTCGGATCTGCTGTCCAATTTCACACTTTCCCAGTCTACCCTGTCCTACCACATGAAGATCCTCATCGAGGCAGGCGTGGTCAATGCTGTTCGGGAAGGGCTCTGGACGAAGTATTCCATTAACGATGAGACGTTCGGTATGATTATGGACTTCCTGCCGGAACTGTACAAGCTGAAAGATAAATGCATCTGCGAGCAGGTCAAGTACAGCAAGAAGCCTGCGGAATCCGTGGACGGAAAAGATATTTTCGGAAACTGACAGAGAAAGAAAATCCGCTTTTTTCGGGGACTCGGAAGAGCGGATTTTTTGTGCGCAAAAAGGCCGGAACGGCTCCGTGGAAAGGAGCATTCCGGCCTTTTATCGTTAGGCTGTGAAAATTTCTGCAGATCAGCCGTGAAGGGAGAAATGGCTTTCTGCCTCAATGATGCGGTAAACAAGCTCACCGGCATCGAAAAGGTCCTGTGCGGCCAGGATTTCCTGATTGGTGTGGAAATTGGTCATGCCCACGCCGAGAAGAACGGCAGGGAAACCTTTTGTACCGAACCAGTTTGCATCGCTGCCGCCGCCGGTGGAGCTGATGCTGACCGGGAATTTTGCTTCTGCGCAGGCGCTGCGGAAAAGAGCAACGGCAGGGCTTGTTTCTTCAACCTTAAAAGCATCGTAGGTCTTTTCCTTTTTGATGGTGAGCTGGCCCTGCGGGAATTTTTCTGCGGCGCTGCGGAAAGCATCTTCCATTCGGGAAACCAGTTTTTCCAGCTTTTCGTTGTTCCGGCTCCGGGCTTCGCAGTGGACAGCGCAGTGCTCGGGAACGATATTGGTGGCGAGGCCGCCGGAAATGGTGCCGATGTTGCAGGTGGTCTCTTCATCGATCCGTCCGGTCGGGCAGGAGGCAATGCCGAGTGCGGCCATGGCGATGGCATTGGTGCCCTTCTCCGGACACATCCCTGCATGGGCAGCGACGCCTTTGCAGAGGAAATCGACGGTGTATTCGGAGGGGCCTTCATTGATGAGTGTGCCTGCCTTGCCGTCCACGTCCAGCGTATAGCCGAAATCGATGCCCTGCAGGTATTGTTCCTCAATGTGGCGGGAGCCGATGAGTCCGTTTTCTTCCTGTACGGTGAAGATGACCGTGATTTTGCCGTGGGGGATGTAGTTTTCCTTCATCAGGTGCAGTCCCTCCAGGATGGCTGCCACACCGGCTTTGTCATCGCCGCCGAGGATGGTGTCTCCCTTGGAGGAGAAGATGCCGTCCTGCAGGACGGGTTCGATATTTTTGCAGTTTTCCACGCAGTCCATGTGAGCGGTGAAGGCCACCGAGGGAAGTCCCGGCATATTTTCGTTGAATACGGCAATCAGATTGCCGCTGTTCCCGCCGGCAACGGAGCCGTTATTGTCTTCAATGATCCTGGAAGCCCCCAGGGTGCGGAGCTGCCGTTTCAGATAATCGCAGACTTCCCGTTCGCCCTTGGAGGGGGCATAGATGCGGATCAGCTCGGTAAAGCTTTTCTTGATTCTTTCTTCGTTAACCATAGTGTACCTCGTTTGTAAAACAGGCTGCTTCGAAGGAAACAGCATTCTTTTCATACTTTCCTTATTATACCCATTCCGCCGGGATTTTACAGACCTTTTGCCGTTTCCGCATCGTCCGGATTCTTCCGGTTTTTCCTGCCGGAGGCGTCCTCTTCGGTGAGCCAGAATCCCTTTCGGAGTGCTTCCTTGCCGAATTTCTGCTGAATCTCATCAATGGCTCTCTCTGCGGCAAGCTTCTTTTCTCTGTCCCGGGAAAAGAGGGAGGCCATGGAAACCTCCGGCCCCAGATTGGAGCAGGCAACGCCGATGAGACGGATTCCCTCCTTCCGGGGAATTTTCCGGAGAAGCGCACGGGCCGCATCATAGATTTCCTTTTGGAGGCTGGTGGACTCGGGAAGGGTTACTGCCCGGGTGACCGTAGTGAAGGAAGCAAAACGGATTTTCAGGGAAACGGTGCGCGCCATTCTGCGGTGCTTTCTCAGGCGCTGTGCCACGATGTCGCTGTGGATGGCGATTTCCCGGTCGATCCGGTCTGGATCGGTCAGATCCTCATCATAGGTGGACTCATCCCCGATGGATTTGATTTCCCGTCTGGCCTGTACGGGCCGGTCATCCTGCCCGAAAGCGAGCCGCTTCAGGACACTTCCCTGGCTTCCCAGAAGGGCAGTGAGGCGGGATTCCGGGGCGTCCTGGATGTCACCGATGGTCAGGAAACGGGCGCGGATAAGTTTCTTCTCTGTGACCTCTCCCACGCCCCAGAGGCGGCGCACCGGAAGGGGACGGAGAATCTGTGCTTCCTTTCCGTAGGGAATGATGCATAGTCCGTCAGGCTTGTTCATGTCACTGGCCATTTTGGCGAGAAATTTGTTGGGAGCAATCCCTACGGAGGCAGTGAGACGGACCTTATCGGCAATTTCCTTCTTGATGGCCCGTCCGACCGCACCGACTGTGGGATAATGGATGCCCATGCCGGAAATATCCAGAAAGGCTTCATCAAGGGAAATGGGCTCATAGGCACTGGCATAGTGCAGCATGATTTCATGAATCTGCTCGGAGGCTTCCCGATAGGCATCGAACCGGGGCGGGAGGAAAATGCCTTCCGGACAGAGTTCTCTGGCCTGCATGACGGGCATGGCGGAATGAACGCCGTATTTTCTGGCTTCATAGGAGGCCGTGGCCACTACGCCCCGCCGGGATTTCCCGCCGATGATGACCGGTTTGCCCCGGTATTCCGGGAAGTCCCGCTGCTCCACAGAGGCAAAAAAAGCATCCATATCGACGTGCATGATCCATCGCTTCATTGCATTCCCTCCTTTCGTTTTCATCATAAAAAGAGCAGCGGGAAATGTCAAACCGCAGCCAAAAAGCCCCTGCCGCAGCAGAGGCTTTTCCGTCGATCAGGAGTTCGTTTTGCTGAATGTATTTTTCCCTTTCTTGAGCCGGTCCATGAGGAAGGGGGAGAAAATGGAAATCACGCAGAGAAGAATCAGAATCCAGCAGATCGGAGTGGAGAAAAGAATGGAAATATCTCCGCCCGACAGGGAAAGGCTTCTCCGGAGTCCTCTTTCTCCGATGGGTCCCAGAATCAGAGCCAGCACCACGGCAGCGGTATTGAGACCGAGCTTCCGCATGAGGTAGCCGATGATGCCGAAAAGGAACATGATGATGACATCGACGAAGCTGTTGTTGATGGCATAGGAGCCGACTACGCAGAGTACGAAGATGCAGGGAATGAGGATGGCATCGGACAGCTTGGCAATATGGGCAAAAATGCGGCAGCCGCCCAGACCGATCAGGAGCATGCAGAACTGTACGATGACAAAGCCGGCAAAGAAGGTATAGGTCATGGGAGCATACTTGGTGAAAAGCTCCGGTCCGGGCTGGAGGCCCTGGATGATGAGGCCGCCCATGAGAACGGCGGTAACGGATTCTCCGGGGATGCCCAGCGTCAGGGTGGGGATCAGGGAGCCGCCGGTAACGGCATTGTTGGCCGCTTCGGAACCGGCTACGCCTTCAATATTGCCGTGGCCGAAGGTTTCCGGATGCTTGGAAAACTGACGGGCTGTATTGTAGCCGAGGAAGCAGGCAATGGAAGCGCCTGCGCCGGGAAGAAGCCCGATGATATTTCCGATGATCCACGAGCGGATGACCGTGGGGCCGATGCGGCGGAGCTCGGAAAGCTTCAGCAGGACGGAATCCTTGAAGTGTACGATATTTCCTCTTTCCTTGATGGCCTTTTCCATGAGGATGAAGACCTGGGACAGAGAAAACAGGCCGATGAGGGCGCAGGTGACGTTGATTCCGTTGTACAGCTCATCAATGCCGAACATGAACCGTTCGGTTCCTTCCATCGGGTCCATGCCGATGGTGGACAGAATCAGGCCGAAAGCGCCGGACATGAGGCCCTTCACCATGGAACCGGTGGTTACGCCGGCGATGATGGTCAGGCCGAAAAGGGCGAGCCAGAAATATTCCGGGCTGCCGAATTTCATGGCCAGCTCTGCCAGAAGGGGAGCAAAGAAGTACAGGGAAATACAGGAAAGCAGACCGCCGAAGAAGGAGGCGATGCACGCTGTCCCCAGGGCTTTTCCGGCTTTTCCCTGTTTGGTCAGCTCATACCCGTCCAGAGCGGTCGCTGCAGAAGCAGGAGTACCCGGGGTATGAATGAGAATGGCGGAAATGGAACCGCCGAAAATAGCGCCGCAGTAAATGCCGCCGAGCATGATCAGCCCTGTTTCCGGGTGCATCCCGAAGGTGAGGGGAAGCAGAAGGGCAACGCCCATGGCAGCGGAAAGACCGGGCATGCATCCGATGACGACGCCGATCGTGACGCCGATGATCATCATGAGCAGGTTCATGGGCTGCAGGGCGTTGCCGAAGCCCGCAGCCATCAGAGATAAGGTTTGCGCGTCCATAAATCCTCCTTATAAGAAATCTTCCAAGAGCATGCCCTTCGGCAGCGGCACATTCAGGAATGTGTCGAAGGTGCCGAAGATCAGACCCGCCATTACGACCAGAATAAGGACGATGTAAAGAGGACGGATTCTGAAATATTTCAGGGAAAGGAAAAGATAAATCATGGCCGCAGGATAGAATCCGATGAGCTGCAGCAGTACGAAGAATACGAGAAACAGGCCGAAGAGGACCCAGAACTGCCGCGGAAGGAATCCTTCGAATACGACGGGAATATCGTTTATGATTTCATGACTTCCCCGGTAATCCCGGAACATGAACATCACGCGGACCGTGGTGAGGATCACGAGCAGTCCGATGACGAATTCCGGATAATACCGGGCTTCTCTCGGAAATTCCTGGGTCAGCGCCAGGAAAAACAGGCTGAAGGCGTACATGAAACCGCAGATCAGTATGTCTGACTTTTTCATAGAGAAAACTCCTTGCAAAGAATCCCCGAAGCGGGGGCGGAAAACGGAGATCTTCCGGAAAAGCGCTCCGTTCTCCTGAAATACAGAAAATATCCCACTGAAAATGGGATATTTTCCGAAAACAGGAATGAATGATTTCCGGCTGTCTTCCGGGAGCCGGAAGAAGCGGCCGGTCTTATTTCTGGCCGTCCTGCGTATAGAGCTTGGTTACAACATTCTTGCAGAATTCCATCTGGTTCTGGATCAGTTCGGCCAGCTGCTTGCTGTCTTTGTAATCCATGACCATGCCGGCCTTTTCGTGAGCGTCCTTGACTTCCGGATCTTCCATGGTCTGTTTGAATGCATTCTCGTAGAATTTGATGATGTTTTCCGGAGTGCCCTTCGGAGCAACGAGAGCACGGGCTGTACCGTACCATTCGTTGTAGTAGCCCAGTTCGCCCAGGGTGGGAACATCAGGCATGTTCGGGTCTCTCTTCGTATCGTAGATGCCGAGGACCTTCAGCTCCGGATTGTCGCCGCCGATCAGCTGTGCCACATCGGCCACCTTTGCGCAGGAGAAGTCGACTTCACCCTGACGGAGTGCCAGAAGCTGGTCTGCCGTGCCGCCGTAGGGAACGGCATTGTATTCAAAGCCTGCGGTGGTGGAAAGGAGCTGTGCTGCCGTATGGTTGGAGGCCTGTACGCCGTTGGTGGAAGCTTTCAGCTGACCGGGATGCGCTTTGGCATCTTCCACGAGTTCTTTCAGCGTGTTCCACTTGGCATCCTTGCGGACTACGACAACGGAGGTTTCCGTCAGATGGTTGCAGATCGGAACAATGGATTTGTCATCGAACTGGGCGCCCTTCTGTGCAGCCAGCGTGGTGTAGGTGGGGAGATTGATAAAGCCGATGGTGTAGCCGTCCGGCTTTGCCTTGGACAGTTCGGTCCAGCCGATCTTTCCGTCTGCACCCGGCTTATTTTCGATGACCAGGGTCTGCCCTACATATTTCTTGGCACTGTTTGTGAGAAGACGGGCGCCGGTATCCGTGCCGGAGCCTGCTTTATAAGCAACAATGACCTTTACATCCTTCGTGGGCTTCCAGTCTCCGCCGCTGTTTCCGGACGATTTGCTGTCTCCGCCGCATCCGCTGAAAAGAATGCCGGCTGCCAGTACCGCTGTGCCGATCCATGCCATTTTTTTCTTATTCATACTGCTGATTCCTCCTTATAAAAACTACAAACATCCATGAAGAACATTCCGAGAATGAATCTCTTTCGCGCTTCTATTATTGTAACATTTTTGTAAAGATATTGTAAGGAATATGTATACTCGCATGGAATAAGGGTATGCTTGTTATCGGATACAGAGGAAGGATTCCTCCGCCGGAACAGGCCGGAAAAGACCGCGGAAAACGGAATAATTTGCAGGACAGAAAGATTTTTGACCGGGAAAGAAGAAAAAACAGGGGCAGACCTATGCCGGGAAAACATGAAACAGTCGGGAAATCAATACTTTTTGGAAAGGATAAAACTTTTCTATACGCGCCTATTAAGAGGAGGCTGTACGCTTTGTCCGGCCGCTATACCATATCTTGTACAGATGCTCTTGACACCTCAAAATTTCCGTGGTACTCTAGGCATACAACATAAAGTCTTCGCGGAACTGACGGATATAATGTGGAAATGACCACGTGAACCGCGGAGAAACTGATCGGCCGACCGTCTGGGCAGGGAAACCTACTCAGGCGGCTTTTACGTCTCCGGTTTCCCTCTGGTATTGATTCTGGAGGGTAAAATGAAAAAGAAGAATCGTTGGCTCATCGCCCTGTCTGCCGTGGGAATCCATATCTGCATCGGCAGCGTTTATGCGTGGAGCGTGCTTACACGTCCGGTTATGGCGGAAATGGGACTGTCCCTGTCTGCCGTTACATGGGCGTTTTCCATTGCCATTCTGTTCCTGGGAATGTCGGCGGGCTTTCTGGGCGGCATCGTGGAACGGATGGGGCCCAGAAATTCGGGGATTCTCTCGGCCTGCTTTTTCGGGACCGGGCTTCTCGGTACGGCGCTGGCCATCGATCTCCGGTCGCAGTGGCTGCTTTACTTCTTTTACGGATGCATCGGCGGCATCGGTCTGGGGACGGGATACATCACGCCGGTATCCACGCTGGTGAAATGGTTCCCGTCGCACCGGGGCTTTGCGACCGGTCTGGCCATCATGGGCTTCGGCTTTGCCGCTCTGGTGGCAGGACCGCTCATGCGTTTCCTCACGGATACGTACGGTCTTGTAGATAATTTCCTGATTCTCGGTGCAGGCTATGCGGTCATCATCGTGCTGTCCGCTTCCTACCTGCGTCCTCCCAGAAAGGGAGAAATCCCCATGCTGCTGGAAGAAGTCCTGGAACAGGAAGCCAATCTGGGAACAAAGCGGACCATGGTGGGCCCGCAGATGACCAGAAAGGAAGCCATGCACACCTGGAAATGGTATGCACTCTGGTGGATTTTCTTCACCAATATTACCTGCGGGATCGGTCTTCTGGCCGTTGCATCGCCTATGGCGCAGGATGTTATCGGCATGAATCCGGCGGAAGCCGCTTCCCTGGTCGGCATTATCGGCATTGTGAACGGCGGCGGCCGTATTGTGTGGTCCACGATTTCCGATAAGATCGGCCGCGGCGTGACCTACATGGTTTTCTTTGCTTTGGAAACGGCTGCTTTCTGGGTACTTTCCTCTGCATCGGACAGTTTCCTCTTTCAGGCGCTGGTGCTGGGAATCATTTCCTGCTACGGCGGCGGCTTCTCCTGCATGCCCGCCTATCTGTCCGACATTTTCGGCGTGCGCCAGCTTTCCTCCATCCACGGTTCAATTCTGACCGCCTGGGGAATTGCGGGTATTGCCGGTCCGGTTATTCTTTCCGTGATGAAGGAAACCACCGGCGGCTATGCGGCAACACTCCATTTGTTTGCCGGCATGCTGGCTCTGGCCTTTATTGTTGCGGCGGTTCTCCGCTGGCGCAATGAAGCGGATAAAAAGCAGTGGGCTCTCCGGGAAGCGGAAGAAGCGTCCTGCTGAGCCGCTTCCTGAAATCGGAAATGAAATTTCAGACCTGTCTGTCCTTTCGGGCGGACAGGTTTTTCTCTGCAAAGCTTTCGCATTTTCTCTCTGCCCATTATCCGGTGTATAATATAGGTATAAATAAGAAGGAATTTCATCGTAGGGAATTCTGTTTCCCTGGAATAAGAGGTGCTTCTTATGGAACGTGCGGAACGGTGGAAACGAATCGTATATCTTTGCTGTGCGGTGCAGATCGGTGCGGGCATTTCCCTGGTCGGGGTGATGAGCTTCCTGCCGCTTTTTCTTTCGGAGCTGGGAATCCATGATTCGGGAGATGCGGCCTTCTGGGCCGGACTGATTACGGGAGTCACGCCTTTCATGATTGCTCTGTCATCGCCCTTCTGGTCGCTGCAGACTGCCAAACGGGGCGTGCGGACGATGATGTCCTTTGTCCTGGCTTCAGTGACGGTGTGTATTCTTCTGTCGGGAATCACCACGGCGCCGTGGCAGCTGCTGATTCTCCGGGCCATTCAGGGGCTGGTCGGCGGATTTGTCCCCATCGGGCTGGCTGCGGTGTCTGCGGTGACGCCGGAGGAAAAGACGTCGTGGGCCATGGGCTGCTTTCAGGCGGCCATGGTATGCGGCATCATGTTCGGACCTCTCCTGGGCGGGCTGATTGCGGATTACCTGGGATACCGCATGCCTTTCTTCATTTTCGGCGGTCTGTCCTTCTGCTGTCTGATTGCCGTGCGGAGAGTCATGCCCGGCATGAAGGGCATGATGAAGAAGGCGGAAAAGAAGGAGTCCGCGTGGGCGCAGATTCTCTACTTTATGAGAATTCCCCGGGTGCGGATCATGACTTTCCTGCAGTTTCTCTGCAATTTCGGGATCACCGGGATCGGACCGATTCTGCCTCTGTATATCAAACAGGAAATCGGCGGGGAAACGGAGATGGTTGCCACTGTGGTGGGCATCATCATTTTCATGGCAGGCGGATTTTCCGCCATGTCTTCGCTCCAGGTGGGGAAGGTGACCCAGCGGTTCCGGATTCACCGGGTGCTGCTTTTTGCCACTGCTTTTGTGGGAGCGACCTTTTTGCTGCAGTATGCAGCGTCTTCCATATACGGACTGGGCTTCTGGCGGGCCGTCACGGGGATCGGGATGGGCCTTATCGCGCCCTGTACGAATACGATTCTGGCCAAGTCAGTGCCGCCGGAGAAGCGGACCATTATATTCGGCGTGGTGTCGTCTTTCTTCCTGATGGGGAATGTGGCAGGACCGGTCTGCTCCGGAATCATTGCCGGCTGGTTCTCCTATTCCGCCGTTTTCTGGACGACCGCTGTCACGTTCTGGGGAGCGGCTGTGCTGATTTTCCTGAATTTCCGGAATGATCGGAGCGGCATCTGAAAATTTTGGGGATTTTCCCGGACCGGCGGAGGAATGCTTGACGAATCGGACGGAAGCGGCTAAAATATAGGAATGTATAAGCATGGATGAAGACGGTTTGCGTCAGGAAACATCGCAGCGAGCCCGGACGGTGGGAGCGGGTATGGGAAAGCGCAGACAGATCACTTCGGAGCTCCGGGGAAGAAAAGCCCCGGCGGGACATCGTTAACTGTACCAAGTGGCCGCAGAGCCGGTCATGAGGGTGGTACCACGGGAACCTTTCCCGCCCCTTAGGGGGCGGGATTTTTTTATTCCATTATGCAGGAGGAAGAACATGGATTACAGCAAGACACTGCAGCTGCCTCAGACAGATTTCCCGATGCGCGGAAATCTTCCGAAGAAAGAACCGCAGTTTGTAGAATTCTGGCAGAACAATGAGCTTTATGAAAAGAGAGTCGAAAAGCGGAGAAAAGAAGGAGCACCGACTTTTGTCCTTCACGACGGACCGCCTTATGCAAACGGCAAGATTCATATCGGCCATGCACTGAACAAGACTCTGAAGGATATCATTGTCCGTTATCATCATATGGCCGGCTTTGAGGTCAATTATATTCCCGGATGGGATACCCACGGTCTGCCGATTGAATATGCCGTACTGAAGGATTCCGGCGAAGACCGGGCCAACATGACACCGCTGGAACTGCGCAGAAAGTGCCTGGAATATGCGAAGAAATGGATTGCCATTCAGAAGTCCGATTTCATCCGCATGGGCGTTGTCGGCGATTTCAAGCATCCCTATGTGACCTATGATCCGCATCTGGAAGCCAAGGAACTGGAAGTTTTCGGCGAAATGGCCAACAAGGGCTATATTTACAAAGGCAAGAAAGCCGTTTACTGGTGCACCCACTGCGAAACCGCACTGGCAGAAGCAGAAATTGAATACAAGGACAGAAAGTCTCCGTCCATTTACGTCAAGTACCCCGCTCTGGACATCAAGGGACTCGGACCGGACGGCGTACCGCAGGAAAAGCTCTTTGCCGTTATCTGGACCACCACTCCGTGGACCATCCCGGCTTCCCTCTATATTTCCGTCAATCCGAAGTTCACCTATGTATGGGTACACAATAAGGCAGCCGATGAATACTACCTGATGAACAAGGAACTGGCTCCGGCAGCGCTGGCGGACTGCAAGGTAGAGGATTATGAATTCGTCGGCCGGGAAATGCTCGGCGCCGAATGGGATCTGGCGACCTTCAAGCATCCGCTGGCACTGTATGACCGGACGATTTACGTTCTGGAAGGCAACCATGTTACACTGGATGCCGGCACAGGCTGCGTTCATACCGCTCCGGGACACGGCGTGGACGATTTCGAAGTTTACAAGACCTATGAAAACGCAGGCAAGCTGAATCAGCCCATCGTCTGCCCTGTTGATGAAAAGGGCCGCATGACGGAAGAAGCCGGAGAATTCCTGGCAGGCAAAACCGTCTGGGAAGCAGAAGGTCCGGTCATCTCCGCTCTGGCGCACGAAGGACATCTGCTGGGCAAGAAGTCCATTCACCATCAGTATGCACACTGCTGGCGGTGCAAGCAGCCGATCATTTACCGTGCAACCGATCAGTGGTTTGCTTCCATCAATGATTTCCGCGATAAGGCACTGGAAGCGGTAGACAATACCCGCTTCATTCCTTCCTGGGGACATGACCGTCTGTACAATATGATCCGCGACCGTCAGGACTGGTGCATTTCCCGCCAGCGTTCCTGGGGCGTGCCGATTCCTGCCTTCTACTGCGATGACTGCGGCAAGTGGATCATCACTCCGGAAACGATGAAAAAGGTAGAGGAAATCGTGGAAAAAGAAGGCACCGATGCATGGTGGGCTCATACCGCAGAAGAACTCCTGCCGGAAAACTTCAAATGCCCCCACTGCGGCGGCACCCATTTCCACAAGGAAAAGGACATCATGGATGTATGGTTCGACTCCGGCTCCACCTGGAACGGCGTGCTGAAGCAGCCGCATGAACAGTGGGGAGATCTGAAGTATCCCTGCGATCTGTATCTGGAAGGCTCCGATCAGCACCGCGGCTGGTTCCATTCCTCCCTGCTCTGCTCCGTTGCCACGAACGGCTTCGCTCCCTACAAGGCTGTTCTGACCCACGGCTTCACCATGGACGGCGAAGGCCGCAAGATGAGTAAATCCGTAGGCAATGTCGTAGCTCCGCAGGATGTAATCAACAAGTACGGCGCCGATGTCATGAGACTGTGGATTTCCTCCGTGGATTACCAGGGCGATGTCCGTCTGTCCGACAAGATCATCAAATCCATGAGCGATGTATACCGCAAGATCCGCAATACCTTCCGTTACCTCCTGGGCAACCTGAGCGATTTCGACTATAAGAAGGATGCTGTAGCCTATGAAGATATGGAAGAACTGGACCGCTGGGCACTTCTCCGTCTGGAACAGGTAAAGCGCACCGTTCTCAAGGCTTATGAAGATTATGAATTCCATGTCATGTACCATGCTGTTCACAATTTCTGCACCGTAGACCTGTCCTCCATCTATCTGGATATTCTGAAAGACCGCCTTTACACGGAAAAGAAGGACGGCCATCTCAGACGGAGCGCACAGACCGCCATGTATGAAATCCTGCTGACCCTGGTCCGCCTGGTTGCACCGGTTCTCTGCTTCACCGCAGAAGAAGTATGGCAGGCTCTTCCGAACAAGGAAGAACGGGAATGGTCCGTTCATATGGCAGATATGCCGGAACTGAAGGATCAGTACCTGGATGCTGCACTGGATGAAAAGTGGAAGAAACTGCTTGCTCTCCGTTCCGTTGCCATGAAGGCTCTGGAAGAAGCAAGACAGGCAAAGACCATCGGCCATCCGCTGGATGCAGAAGTTACCCTCTATGCAGAAGGGGAGAACCTGCAGATGCTGAAGGATATGGAAAAGGACCTGGCTGACTTCCTCCTCGTTTCCCAGGCACACATTGCGGAAGGTGCAGACAAAGCACCGGAAGGCGCTGCTTCCAATGAAGACGGCACCGTAAAGGCCAGCGTAGCTGTATGCGAACTGGAAAAATGCGAACGCTGCTGGAAGCGTACCGGAGATGTGGATACGGATGAAAAGCATCCCCACGTATGCAGCCGCTGCGCTCACGTCCTGGAAGAAATGGGAATGTAAGAGCGGCAGAAGCCCGGAAATGATAAAAGAAAAGGACGCCCTTCGGGGCGTCTTTTTTCGCGGCCGGGAATCCCGGAAATCAGCCTGCCGGACAGCGGTATTGGTTATTCTTCTGCGTTCTGATACAATGAATAAAAGGTCTTTTCAATATGGAGGAAGAAGATGTACGAGGAAACAACCATTGCAGCCATTGCCACCGCACCCGGAGAGGGCGGGATCGGCGTGGTGCGCATCAGCGGAATCGATGCGGTGCGCATTGCAGACAGCATATTTCAGACAAGGAAGGGAATTTCTCTGACGGAGGCAGAACCGTACCGCATGTACTACGGCCATGTCATGAAGGACGGAGCTGCCGTTGATGAAGGTCTGGCCGTTATCTTTAAGGCTCCCCATTCCTATACGGGCGAGGATGCGGCGGAAATTCAGCTGCACGGCTCTCCGGAGGCGCTTCGGGAAACACTGGAGCTGGCCATGGAAAAAGGAGCACAGCAGGCACCGCGGGGAGAATTCACCAAGCGGGCGTTCCTGAACGGCCGTCTCGACCTGACCCAGGCAGAAGCGGTCATGGACATCATTTCCGCCCGGGGAGGAGCTTCCCTGGCACAGGCGGAAAGCCACCTGTCGGGCAAACTGTCCCGCTTTGTCCGGGAGAACAGGGAGCACCTCAAGGATTTCATTGCCAAGCTGGAGGTAACTATTGATTATCCCGAGGAGGACCTGGAGGATCTGACCCTGGAGGAAATCCGGGAGGGCGTGGACCGTCTGGAGAAGGAGCTTGCTGCGCTGCTGGAACGGTCAAAGGAAGGCCGGATCATCCGGGACGGACTCCGTACGGTCATCGTGGGGCGGCCGAATGCGGGGAAATCCAGTCTGCTCAATGCGTTTCTGCAGGAGGACCGGGCGATTGTAACGGACATCCCGGGCACCACGAGAGATACTATCGAGGAATCCATTAAAATCGGCGGGGTGCCGCTCGTATTGATGGATACGGCAGGACTGCGGGAAACCGACAACAAGATTGAGCAGATCGGCATTGAAAAGGCGAAGGAGTCCATGCGGAAAGCCGATCTGATTCTGGCGGTCATTGACTGCTCTGTTCCTCTGGAGGCGGAGGACCGGGAACTCCTGGCATCCCTGAAGGGGCGGAAAGCCATTGTAATCCTGAATAAAAATGATATGACCCGGGCGGTTTCCGAGGAGGAGGTCCGGGCGCTTTCCGGCGGTGCGGCGTGCATCTTCGTTTCCGCCCTGTACCAGAGCGGTCTGGATGAGGTGCGGAACGAGCTGCGGCGCATCACGGCAAGACAGGATGCCGATGCGGGAAGAGAGCTTTTCCTGACCAATCTGCGCCATGTGGATCTGGTGAAGAAAGCTCTGGAAGCCGTGCGGCGGGCACAGGATTCCATTGCACAGCAGATGCCGGAGGACTGCATCGTGGTGGATCTCACAGAGGCATGGAACCTGATGGGAGAAATTACGGGAGATACCGTAGACAACGAACTGATCAATACCATCTTTGACCGGTTCTGCGTCGGGAAATAAAAGAGACCGCGGTTTTCCGCGGCTTTTTGAAAAGGCAGGATTTGGCTGCCGAACATTCGGACGGCCGGGAGAAGACGGGAGCTTCTGCCGGCTTTCCGGGATTTTCGGGATCATTTTTAGGAGGAAATATGGGAAAATCGAAAGGCTTGTCCATGACAAAGGGACCCATGGCGGGGCCGATGCTCCGTCTGGCCGTGCCGCTGGCCCTGACAGGGATGCTGCAGCAGTTCCTGAATACCACCGATACCTTTGTGGTGGGGCGCTTCGTGTCCACGGAGGCACTGGCCGCTCTGGGAAACAACGGCCCCCTGGTAGGGCTGCTGGTGAGTCTTTTCATGGGGCTTTCTCTGGGTGCCAATGTGGTCATTGCAAAAGCTCTGGGCGGACGAAGAATTGCCGATGCAAGCAATGCCATACATACCTCCTTTTTTCTCGCTGTTTTCTGGGGGCTGGGCATCGCTGCGGCGGGGGAAGCCGCTGCCTCGTGGGCGCTCCGGTCGCTGGGCGTTCCGGAGGCGGTTTTCCCGGAAGCGGAGCTGTACCTGCGGATTTATCTTCTGGGACTCCCCGGCATTGCACTCTATAACTTTGCCTCAGCGATTTACCGGAGCAAGGGGAATGCAAAGACACCTCTCTATGCGCTGGGAGCGGCAGGATTTCTGAACGTCATCATGGATCTGGGGGCGGTTTATTTCGGACTGGGCCTTTTCGGCGTGGTCTGCGCCACCACGGCGGCAAACTACCTGTCGGCCGCGCTTCTTTTCCTGGCGCTCCGGAGCGAGCACGGCGCTCTCCGGGTATATCCCGGAGCGATCCGCTGGCACGGCGCCTTCGGAAAGGAAATCCTGCGCATCGGGATTCCCGCCGGGGTACAGGGCATGGTCTTCTGCCTGTCCAATGTCATTATCCAGTCCGCCATCAACAGCCTGGGAGCGGAGGTTATGGCGGCTTCTGCGGCAGGACTTGTTCTGGAGCTGAATACTTACTGCTTCCTTTTTGCCTTCGGACAGACCATGACGACCTTTGTGAGCCAGAATTACGGAGCAGGCAATCTGCGCCGGTGCCGGGATATTTCCCGGAAGGGGCTTATGATTTTCTGCTGTCTCAATCTTTTGATTTCCGCTGCATCCTGCCTGTTGTCGGGACTGTTTCTCTCCCTTTTCGGACTGTCCGGGGAAACAATTGATGTCGGGCAGACAAGAATCTACACTGTCGTGGGCTTTTATGTTCTCTGCGGCGCTATCGACCTGATCAGCGGCATCCTACGCGGCTACGGTCTGTCCCTCCCTCCGGCGCTGCTGATGCTGTTTACCATCTGCGGCGTCCGCGTTCTCTGGGTCTATACGGCTTTTGCTGCCGATCCGGCCTTCCTGACCGTCATGTACAGCTATCCTCTGAGCTGGGCGGTGACGCTGCTCTGTCTGATTCCGCTGTATTTTTACTACCGGCGCAGACTGGGACTGCACAGGGCATGAAAGATTTCCCGAAAAGCACGTGTCAAATATTTTTGTTTGACACGCTCCCCTCTCTTGGATATAATTAATCTGTTATGGTGCAAAAAATGGCACTGCCGCCAGGTAAGGAGGTGTTACTGATGGCAAAAATGACATTCCAGCCGAACAACCACTGGAGAAAACAGACTCACGGTTTCCGCGCTCGTATGAAGACAAAAGCAGGCCGTATTGTTCTGAAGAGAAGAAGAGCAAAGGGCAGAAAGGTATTAAGTGCCTAATTCTGAAAGCGAAAAGGAAAGGACGGATTTCAGTCTTCCCCGTTCCTCCCGTATACGACTGAACAAGGATTACCGGCGGATTTACCGGACCGGAAAGCGCTGCAGCAACCGGGCCGGACTGGTTTATGTGACGAAAGTCAGAAAACCGGATATCCGGGTGGGATTCGTGGCAACCAAAAAGATCGGACATGCTTTTGCCCGCAACCGATCCAAGAGGCTCATGAAGGAAGTCTACCGGCTTCACCGGCATGAGCTGAAGGGCGGCTATGATGTAATCATGCTGGCAGGACGCTTCCTTACAGGCGCCACCTACCAGGAAGCAGAGAAGGCTGTATTGGCGCTGTGGCGTAAAGCCGGAATCCTGTGAGGCGATAAAATGAAAGCTCTTTTGATTGCGCTGATCCGCTTTTATCAGACTTTTATTTCCCCCCTTCACGGTCCGTGCTGTCGTTTCACGCCGACCTGCAGCGAATACGCACTGCAGGCTCTGCAAAAATACGGAGTACTGAAAGGCAGTTGGCTCGCGGTTAAAAGGATTTGCAAATGCCATCCCTTCCATAAGGGCGGCTATGATCCTTTGCCGTGATCCGCTGCCTTTTTGCGTAATTTTATTTCATGGCAGATGCCGTGTATTTGGCCGTAACACATTTCCCAAAACTCACCCGGCTTTTGAAATGAAGAGGGCCGGGATATTTACGGTTGAAAATAAGACCGCATAAGGAGTAACTGTTGAATGAGTGATTTTGAAATCCCGATTTTGAGCACTTTTGTAGGCTTCCTTGCAGACATCATGAAGGTATGCCTCGAATTCTGCTACAAGATCACCGATGACCTGGGCTTCCCCAGCTACGGGGTGGCCATTATCGTACTGACCATCATTATCAAGACCCTTCTTCTGCCGCTGGCACTGAAGCAGATCCGCTCCATGAAGGCCATGCAGGAAATCCAGCCGGAGATGCAGAAGATCCAGAAGAAGTATAAGAACGATCCGAAGATGCTCCGCGAGGAAATGCAGAAGCTGTACAGGGAACACAATGCCAATCCGATGGCAGGCTGCCTGCCCCTTCTGGTGCAGATGCCGTTCCTCGTTTCCATCTACTATGCTCTGCAGGGATTTGCCTATGATCCGGCGCATGAAAGCTTCCTCTGGCTCCAGAGTCTGGCCGTACCGGATGAAACCTATGCACTTCCGCTCCTGGCAGCTCTTTCCACTTTTGTCATTTCCTGGCAGACTACGCCGAAGGATGCACCGAGCAACCAGAAAACCATGCTCATCATCATGCCTCTGATGATCGGCTGGATGGCTCTCAGCTTCCCGAGCGGCCTTGTCATTTACTGGACCATGTGCAATGTGTACCAGCTGGTACAGCAGACCATTATGTACCGCGGGGAAATGAAGGACCGTCTCTTCGGAAGCCGTAAAAAAGGAACGGTCACCGTTCACGGCGGCGTACAGCAGGCCCGGAGCGAGGAAAGAAAGAAGAAGGTTGTCCGCAAGAAAATCATCCGCAAGGTGGTAAAGAAGAAGCCGGAAGAAGCACCGGCTGAAAAGACCGCCGCTGAAGAGGATGAAAAAGAAGCAAAAGAAAAAGAAGAAAATAAGAAAGAACAGAAGGCGGAAAAGGCAGATGTCCGCCCGACCGAAGATATATCCGGGGAGAAATCCGAGGATAAGTCCTCTGAAAAGGAAAGCAATCCGTCCGGGGAGGCTGAACAGAAATGAAAACAGTGAGAATCAAAGCAAAAACCGTTGAAGCTGCTGTAGAAGAAGGAATGAAGCAGCTGGGCATCACCCGCGCCGAAGCTGTCGTGCACGTTGTGGAAAAGCCCTCTACCGGTTTATTCGGTCTTCTTCATAAGAAAATGGCGGTAGTGGATATCTCTGCTCCGGAAATTCCGGCAGAACCGGAAGAAACAGCGGAAGCACCGGCCGCAGAAGAAACCCGGACCGACGATGTACCGGCGGAAGCACCGGCTGCAGAACCGGCGGAACCGAAGGCAGAAGAACCGGCAGCGGCATCCGAAGCGGAACCGGAGGAAAACGGGGAAGAAACTCCGGCAGAACCGGAAGAAGCACAGGCGGAAGAAGTACCGGAAGAAAAGGAAGAAGAAAAGCCCTTTGATCCGGAAGAACAGAAGAAGGTCGCTGAAGAAGCCAGAAAGTTCCTGGAAAACGTATTCCGGGGCATGGACCTTCCCGTCATCATGGAATGCATGATGAATGAAGAACGGATTCTCTTCAGCCTTCACGGCGAAGGACTGGGAATCCTCATCGGCAAGCACGGCCAGACCCTGGATGCCCTCCAGTATCTGACCAACCTGGCTGCAGGGAAAGCCGCTCACGGCCGCTACTTCGTGATGCTGGATGTGGAAAACTACAGGGAACGCCGGAAGGATACTCTGGAAGCACTGGCCAAACGCCTGGCAGGAAAAGTAAAGCGTACCGGCGAACCGGTCAAACTGGAACCGATGCCGGCCGGCGAACGTCGGATTATTCATCTGGCGCTGCAGGACGATGACGCTGTCATTACCGAATCCGAAGGCGAAGCACCGTACAGATATATTACGATCAGACGGAAATAAAATCATAAAGGACGGAAATCAGGAAGAACCGGAGCGCCGAAGGGCACTGGGAATTCCCGATTCCGTCTTTTTTGATGCGTTTTCCCGGAAGCAGTCATGCCGGCTGCGGAGCGGCAGGACGGAAGATGCCGCCTTTGAAAAATTGAAGTGCGGTCATTGTCATTTTCCCGGATTCTGATATACTGGTAAAAGGCCGAGGGGGAGCGCCCTGGACCTGTTCCACTGTAAGCGAGGGAACCCGTGTTCCGGGGTGAGAGGGCACCACGAAGTGCCGACCGACGGCAGCTTTTGCTGCGGAAGCTTTGCAGGGAAACTGAACGCCTCCGAAGCCGCTGCCGGGGATTTCGGGAGGCGTGAAAAATGAAGAAAGAAAACCATGTACTGCGTATGATCTTTTTGTCGATGCTTGTAGGACTGGGGGTTGTCATTTCCCCAATCCTCCGCATCGAAGGAATGTGCCCCATGGCGCACCTGATCAATATTACCTGCTCTGTTTTTATGGGACCCTGGTACTCTCTGCTTTGTGCATCGCTCATCGGTATTCTCCGCATGGTACTCATGGGGATTCCTCCGCTGGCACTGACCGGGGCAGTCTTCGGTGCTGTGCTGTCGGGGATTCTCTACCGGGCATCAAGGGGCCGCCTCTGGGCGGCTGTTCTGGGGGAAATCATCGGAACCGGCATCATCGGTGCCGTGGCATCCTATCCGGTCATGGAAATTTTTTACGGCCGTACGGGACTTTCGTGGATGTACTATGTACCGCTCTTCATCAGCGGCACGCTGATCGGCGGCTCTCTGGCCTATGTGCTGCTGACCATGCTGGCGCGGAACGGTGCCCTGCGGGAATTTCAGCAGAAGCTGGGCGTGCAGGTTTATGACAGAAAGAAATAAGATGAAAAAAGTCTTTCCCCTTCGTGAGGAAAGACTTTTCTTTCTTTATATATGCAGGAAAAAGACGCTGACGGAATCATTTTTGTAAATTCCGTCAGCGTCTTTCGGTCTGGTGGAGATAAGGAGGATCGAACTCCTGACCTCTTGCATGCCATGCAAGCGCTCTCCCAGCTGAGCTATACCCCCATGCGGTTATGAAAAAATTGTATCATTGCCGCACGGAGGCTGTCAAGACAGGGGATTCAGGGCTGCCCGTCCGTGATTTTATGCCGCTTCAGCCAGGCTGTCATGTAGCTGCAGTCCGAGGCGAAGGGAATATGATTTTCGCTAACCCATTGATAAAAGGCCTGTGCCAGCTGTGCCGCCAGCCCCTGTCCGCCCAGCTCCGGCGGAACAATCGTATGGATGACCCGGCAGATTCCGTCTTTCTCTTCATATTCCAGATAGCAGAGTCCCTTCGGATCATCGATGATGAAGCGGCTGTTGGGAGAATCATGAATGACCATGGCAAACCTCCTTATGAAATTTCGTTTTTCTTCGTTTTTCTCATTATATCATATGATTTTTCTTTCGGACGATGAATCGGAAGGGTTGCGGTTTCCGGCTGAATAAGGTATTATTTAAAATATTTGTGACAATAGAAAAAAACGGGTAACGGCGTCTCTTGTCCCTTCCTCCCTGCGGGAAGGGACAGGGGCCTTTTTACATTTTATCCGGGTTCTTTGTCAAAAAAGGATTCTGTTTTCAGGAGGTATGTTATGGAAGAGAAAAATTTGGATGCGGAGAATGCCCGCCGGGAGGAATTGTCCAAGATTCCAAAGATGACGATGAAGGGAGCGGTATCTCTGGTGCTGGGGATTCTGTTCTTTTCCGGTCTGTTTGCGGATGTAGCAGGGATGGAATGGCTGAGGGCTTTTGACTTCAGTACGCTGATCGGTAAATTCGGTGTTATGAAAGGAACCACCAGTACCTTTGTCGGTTCCGGCGGCGAAGGCGCCCGGGCAGGATTCCTGTTTGCACTGTCCCTGGTTCCGTCGGTCATGCTGGCTATCGGTTTTGTCAATGTGCTGGATCATTACGGCGCTCTTGCTGCAGCGCACAGACTGATGACGCCGCTTCTGAAGCCGCTGCTGGATGTGCCGGGGCTGGTCGGTCTGGCATTGATTACGGACCTGCAGAGTACCGATGCAGGCGCTGCACTGACCAAGGAGCTTCTGGATGAAAAGCTGATCGACAAGAGAGAACAGACGATCATTGCAGCATGGCAGTATTCCGGGGCCGGTATGGTCAATAACTATTTTGCTATCTGCGGGGCGCTTTTCGGAGCGCTGCTCTGTCCGATTCTGGTTCCGCTGATTGTAATTTTCATATTGAAGTTTGTGGGCGCAATTATCTGCCGCCTTGTATTGGATTCGGTTTACAAAGGGGATTTCAAAAATGACAGATAAGAAGGAAGCGGTGCAGCAGGCACCGGCAGCAAAAAAGAATGCGCCCGCCAATATTTTTGATGTGTTTATCGAAGGGGCGCGCAAGGGCTGGGCGCTCGCTACGGGAAATCTGGTTCCTAACGTACTCATGGCCTTTGTACTGGCATATATCCTGAATATCCTCGGTGTAATGGCTTTTATCGGAAAATGGTGCGGCCCGGTGATGGCACTCTTCGGTCTGCCCGGAGAAGCTCTGATCGTGCTCCTTACCGTATGGCTGTCCTGCTCGGCCGGGGTCGGCGTGGCAGCTTCCATGTTTGCGTCGGGAATCCTGAATGAAACGCATATCACGATTCTCATGCCGGCACTGATCCTGATGGCATCCCAGATTCAGTATATGGGACGTCTTCTGGGACTGGCAGATATTTCCAAGAAATACTGGCCGATGCTGATGGGAATCAGTATCCTGAATGCAGTGATCGGCATGGAAATCATGCATTTATATGTTTTATTTTTCTGATCCGTAGGAGGATTTTGTTATGGCTGATGTATTTAGTTATTGGGAAGACCTTCATGCCATGCCGGAACTGGGCATGAAAGAATTTAAAACTTCTGCATACATTGCAGAGCATCTGAAGGAATTCGGTTATGAAGTGGAAGAGCATCTGGGCGGAGCAACCGGCGTTCTGGGAATTCTGGACAGCGGCAAACCCGGTCCGGTGCTGTGCCTTCGGGCAGATATGGATGCACTGGGACTGAAGGACGGCGGCGCCGCACATCTCTGCGGTCATGACGGCCATATGTCCATGCTTCTGGAAGCAGCAAAGGAAATCAAGGAAGAAGGTCTTGTCAAAAAGGGCAAGCTGAAGGTTCTTTTCCAGCCGGCAGAAGAAACAAGTGAAGGGTCTCTTTCCGTACTGAAGAGCGATGCACTGGATGATGTGGAAATCCTCATCGGCATGCACGGCCGTCCGATCCAGGAATGCCGCGTGGGAGAAGCAGCACCTGCTCTGTACTACAGTGCAGCCTGCCATGTTGTCTATGAAGTGACCGGCAAGCAGGCTCACGGTGCCCGTCCGTATCTGGGCATTTCCGCTCTGGATGCGGCCTGCCTCATCGTCAATGCGGCCAATGCACTCCGCTTTGATTCCAATGTGGTGTACAACCTGAAAGCAACCCAGATCCATTCCGATGCAGGTGTTTCCAACGCCGTGCCGGGCCATGCTACGGTTACCTTTGATCTGCGCAGCCAGAGCAATGAACTGATGGATCTCATGATGAAGAAGCTTCATGATGCCGCCGTCGGTGCCTGCGCAGCTATCGGCGCTTCCGTAGAGGAACATATTCTCAGCTCCGCTCCGGCATCCATCCTGACACCGGAAATTACAGATCTTCTGGCAGATGTCATTAAGACGGAGCTGGGTGAAGAAGCACTGATTCCGCCGATTACGACCGCAGGCAGTGAAGATTTCTTCTTCTATCCGAAGCTGAGACCGGAACTGAAGACCGGCTTCGTAGCACTTGGCGAAGATGCACAGCCGGGGCTCCATGATCCGAATATGCATTTCGATCACAGTGCGCTGCCGAACGGCGTCAAGATTCATAAGGGAATCGTCAAAAAGGTTCTCGGATAATTTTCGCAAAGAAAAATTCCGTCCGTACGGGCGGAATTTTTTTGATGGTGTTTTCGGCGGAGGGGATTTCCGGAAAGAGATGCATTCAAAGAACAGAAACACGGCAGAGGGGAATCAAAGGATGCCGGAAGGGGAAGAGAACCGCGAATCTGTCAGGCAATAAAAAACGGATACACCGTGGGTTCATCACAGTGTGTCCGTCTTTGCTGCTTGCTGCTGGAACCTGCCGTATGCCGAAGGCAGGAAGCGGAAAATCATTTTTCCGCCGGTTTATGATTCCGGATTTCTCCGGGAGGCGGGGGTATTTTTCCGTTCTTTTTCTTTGCTGTCGGAAGAGGGCGGGGATGGCGGTCCTTTTCATCCCGGATCCGCGGAGTATGATCGGTGTCATATGGATCATTCACACGGTAGGTGCGGTCCCGTCTTTCATGGCGGAAGTCTTTGTCGAAGCGGCCGTCGTCTTTTTTATGCTGCTCCTGCCATGCCGGATAGGGATTGACCGGGCGCTGTCCGGAAGGTGTATTGATTTCCGGCGCTTTGTTTCCTTTTCTCGGAGCTTTCCCGTCTGCTGATTTTCCCGGGGACTGGATGATGCCGATGGTCGGCTCCCCGTCTTTTTCTTTCGCCGGGGAATGGTAGGTGCCTTTTGCACGGTTCCGCATTTGCCGGCGCCGTTCCGGTGTCCATTGGGACTTTTCCTTTTCCGGCTCGGAGAATCGGGGCGGAAGCCCTTTACGGGAAGACCCGGCATTTTCTCCGCCCTTATAAGGGCGGTAGGCTCCGGCCCTTGAGGGGGCAGGACGGGAGTCCTTTACGGTTTGTCCGGCTGACGGTGCGGCATTTTCCTCAGAAGACTGCCCGGGGGCTGCTTCTGACGGTGCGGAGAAAGCGGCAGAAGCCAGGAAAAATCCCAGTGCTGCTGCAAGAAATCGTTTCTGCAGTTTCATAGGCCACCTCTTTCAGGAATCAAAGGAAATGCGTCCGATTACAGTCTGTGCCATTCGAACTGGTCATCGTCGGAACGGGGATCCTTTTTCGGCTCACCTTTTTTCTGGTCTTTTTCCAGCTGTTCCGGATGTTCTTCATAGTACTGCTTTTCCCAGGCTTTCATGGGGCGTTTGGCCTGCGGGCTCTGGGGGGCATTCTGATTTTCCTGCTGGAGGCGGGCTGCCTTTCTCTTTGCCTGTTCTTCTTTTGCTTTTTTCATTTCCGGGCTGTCCTGCTTTGTCAGGTCTACGATTTCACCCTTACGGTGTTCGCCGCCGTTGATGGCGAGTGTCTGGGACTGAGAGTAATTGGCGGAAACGGAGCCTGTAAGAGCAGCTCCTCCCAGGAAGAGAGCCAAAGCGGATGCCGCAATGAGGGTCTGATAACGTTTCATGAAAATACCTCGCTTTATGAAATCCCGATTATCCTGTCGGGTGTACTGATATTGATTCTATTATATAACGAATCGTCATTTTTATCATGATGAAAATATCGGTTTGCAGGAAGAAAACAGCACGGCTTCGTGCGGAAAGAAAAAGCGCCGCTGGTTCAACGGCACTTTTGCAAAGGATTCTTCATTGGTTCGATCCTGAGGAAAATGTTTTTATCTTCTCGGAGGCATCGGCGGCGGGTTATTCGGAGCCTTTCCCGGCGGGTCCCGTCTCGGAGGCTCTCCTCTCATATGCGGCGGATCTTTTCTGGGGGGATTCTTTTTCATATGAGGATCTTTTTTCTGCGGGGCTTTCTTCATATGCGGGGGATCCTTCCTGGGCGGAGTTCTTTTCATATGCGGCGGATCCTTAGGCCCGGGACCGGGTCCGAAAGCCTGGAAAGACTGCTGCGGCGGACGGTAATCGGCTGCATATGCGGAGGAGCTGATGGCAGCGGCGCCGGAAAGGATAAAAGCAGCCAGAGATGCAGCGATGATGATGTTCTTTTTCATGATGGATACTCCTTTCACCCGCTGGGCGGGAATATGATATCCGGAACTGCAGACAGGACAGTCCGAAAGGAATACGGAGAAAATTAAATCCGATTACCGGCAGCCGCGGTGATGGCCGTGATGATGGCTGTACTGGCCGTCATGGTCATCGTAGCGGCAGTTGTAATAACGGCCGGTTTCCTGCCCGTATGAAGGCGCTGCGGCGGAAACTGCGGAATGAATGGCTGCGGCTCCGCTCAGAATGAAAAGTACGGCCGCTGCGAGAATAAATTTCTTTTTCATGGATGGGTCTCCTTTCGAAAGCCGATATGGGAATGTCCGGTGAATCATGAAATCCGTATTTCACGGGAAACGGGGAGACAAGGCCTGCAGTATTGTTTCTGATGAATGCCCCGGCAGGAATAGGAGCCGGATCAATCAGTTGGAATTGTTTGCGGTTTCTGCAGGAGCATTGTCGGGGGAAGGAGTGCTGTCAGGCGCTCCGGAAGGACTGCCGGGGTTTTCACCGGCCGGTCCGGGGCGTCCGGGGGATTTTCTGTCTTTGTCACGGTACGGTTCTCTGTGATGCTCCTTATCGTCCCGGAAATCTCCGGGGGAAGCTTTCGGAGGAGCTTTCGGACGTTTGTCATCCCGGTGCCAGCCGGGGAAAGAGCGCATCATCTGAGGGCCGGACTGACGCATCCAGGTATTGTAGTTGTGATAGTCATTGAGCATGAAGGAAATCACGGAGATGATCATAGCAATGACGGCGATGGAAATGCAGATGAGGATTTTTCTCATTTGGATTCACCGCCTTCCGCAGGTTCATGGTCCTGCATCTCATTCCGGGGCATTCCCTGTGCTTTGACAGCCAGGACCTGGAATGCTTTGCGGCCTTCCTTTCCGATCAGGAAGACGGAAAGAGCGGTAAAGATACCGGAAACGGTGAGGAAAATCGAGGTCATGGGATGAAGGAGCGGCAGGTGAGGCATTCCGGGGAAGGGCGGCACCGACAGGGTGACCAGACCGAGGAAAAGAAGAACGGCGACAGCAATCACCACAGCTAGTACCGTACATACGGTGGAGAAGAGTTTGGCTGTAAAGAATGCAGTATTCTCCAGTACACCGGGGAGGCGGGGACTGACTTCTTCCCAGGTCTTTCCGGCAGCATCCTTTGCGATGCCTGCTGCCTTTACGGCACTGTCCTTCGCCTGTCCGGCCATTTCCTTCATGTTATCGGACAGCGGAGCTGTTTTTTCTTTTTCTTCCACAATCCCTTCCGACTGGAAGGATTCATAAATCGCTTTCGGGCTGCCCAGTTCCTTTGCAATTTCTTCCTCGGTGAGCCCTGCTTTTGCTCCTTCTTCGAAATGGGCCTCATAATCAGCCAGGATATCATTCAAGTCTTCTGTTTTTGCATTCCGGAAATAGTAGCGAAGAAGATCTAAAAATTCGGTTTTATTCATAGGACTCGCCTCCTTTAGCCAGCAGCTTCTGCACGGCTTTGTTAAATTCTTTCCATTCTTTGACGGATGCTACATACTCTTCACGTCCTGCATCGGTGATGCGGTAATATTTTCTTGGTGGGCCGTTGTGTGATTCGGCTAAGTAAGTATCGACCAATCCGTCTTTTTTGAATCGGTTCAGCAGCGGGTAGATGGTTCCTTCCGACATTTCTATGTATTTGGAAATATCGGTGACCAATTCATAGCCGTAAAAGTCTTTTCGGCGGAGCATGGACAGAACCACGATTTCCATGACGCCTTTTTTTAGCTGGATGTTCATTGGCCGCTCCTTTCGTGAAATTTTTTAGTCCTCTCCGGAAGAAGATTCCGCGGGCTGCGGACGGGATTTTTTCAGATTCCGGTGTACCGGATCTGTTCAGCCGGGCTGCCCGGCCCGGAGCAGAAAGATTTTTCTTTCCGTATCATACCTGCCTTTCTTCCGCCAGACAGTTTTATGGACAGGGGAAGCCGGGGCGTTTCGGGGGGATAGCCCCGGCACTATGCTTGCATAAGGCAGAATTCCCGGGAAAGGGAAACCTTCCTTATGCAACTAATATATCACAAAGTATTTTGCATTGCAAGGTACATGACAATAAATAAATCTTAAACGGCAGGGAGAAATACGGAAAGGAAAAAAGCATGGCTTTCGCCATGCTTTTTGGGGAGAAACCGAAGCGCCGTCAGGAAGCAGCGCTCCGGTCTGTAAGGGTTCGGTAAGGGAAACACCTATAAGGAAAGGATTGGGTACAAGTGTTTCCTTACCGCAATTACTATAGCATAATTTGGGAGGGTGGTACAAGAGAATAAATGACAAAAGAAAAACAAATTTTTCAAAAAATAAAATGTATATACAAAGAGGAAAAATATTGAAGCGAAGAGGAGCTTTTTCGATATTGCGGGAGCAAAACGGAAACGATTCTGACCGACTGCGGGTCGGAGAATAGGAAAATAACAGACCGGAGGCTCCGGGGAAACGGAGCTGGAGGGACGGACAGACAGCGGAGAAGCACATGACTTTTGCGCATGGAAAACGGAAAAAGCAATTTGAAAAATGCAAGGCGGATCAAAGCTCTTTTTTGCCGTTTTTCTCTTTCTTCGGAAATTCATATATTATATAATGATACATGTTGTTAATCATTTGCATTGCCTTATCTGCAGGATGAGGAATTTTACAAAGGGGTTCTGAAAATGGAAAAAAATGCAGGCTTTTTTGAAAGGGTGTTCCACCTTTCCGAAAGCGGGACAACGGTCCGGACTGAACTTATCGCAGGGATGACCACGTTCATGACGATGGCATATATCCTGGCGGTCAATCCGGCTATTATGAGTACGACCGGTATGGATAAGGCGGCAGTCCTTACCGCAACGGCACTGGCAGGCTTCCTGGGAACGATGCTTATGGCGGTCCTTGCCAATTATCCTTTTGCACTGGCACCGGGGATGGGCCTGAATGCTTTTTTTGCCTTTACGGTGGTTCAGCAGATGGGATATTCCTGGGAAATGGCCCTGGCTGCGGTTTTTGTGGAAGGGGTCATCTTCATTATTCTGTCTCTGACCAATGTGCGGGAAGCCATTTTCAACTGCATTCCTCTGAATCTGAAGCGGGCAGTATCGGCCGGGATCGGTCTCTTTATTGCCTTTATCGGGCTGGTGTCTGCGCAGATCATTGTGGCCAATCCGGCGACAAAGATTTCTCTCTTTTCCTTCAAGGCTTCCCTGACAGCGGGAACCTTCCAGACAACGGGCATCACGGTGGTGCTGGCCATTATCGGCATCCTGTTTACGGGCTATCTGCTGGCAAAGAATGTAAAGGGAAATATTCTCTGGGGTATCCTTTTCACCTGGATTCTGGGCATCCTCTGTGAGCTCACCGGGCTGTATGTGCCGGACCCTGCAAAGGGCGCTTTTTCCACGCTTCCTGATTTTTCCGGCGGTGCGGCGGCTTTCCTGCCTGCGTCGATTGCGCCGATTGCGCTGCAGTTTGATTTCTCTCAGCTTTTTACCTTCAATTTCATAGTCGTTCTTCTGGCATTCCTTTTCGTGGATCTTTTTGATACGATCGGCACGCTGATCGGCGTTTCCGCCAAGGCGAAAATGCTGGATGAAAATGACCGGCTGCCCCGCATCAGAGGCGCTTTGCTGGCAGATGCCGTTGCGACCTGTGTCGGCGCAGCAGTCGGTGTTTCCACGAATACAACCTATGTGGAAAGTGCGTCCGGTGTTGCCGAAGGCGGGCGGACGGGACTGACGGCTGTGACGGTTGCCTGCTTCTTCCTGCTTTCTCTTTTCCTGGCGCCTTTCTTCCTGGCTATCCCTGCCTTTGCGACGGCACCGGCGCTGGTTATCGTAGGCTTCCTTATGTTTACCGCAATTGCCGATGTGAATCTTTATGATGCTACGGAAGCGATTCCCTGCTATCTTACTGTCATTGCCATGCCGTTCACCTATTCCATTGCGGAAGGCATTGCTTTCGGCACCATTTCCTATGTAGTGCTGAATCTGCTGGCCGGCAGGGGGAAGAAGCTGAATCTTCTTCTTTATGTACTGGCCGTGATTTTCCTCTGCAAGTACGTGCTGCTGTAATATGTGAGCACGGAAAAAATTAAAGAGCCCGCCTGGCAGGCTCTTTTTTTATAGGACGGACAGGCAGATTTTCCGCCGGATTGTCCGGGAAGGAGACATTTTGAAAAAGAAAATAACAGCTCTTTTGCTGATGCTTTGTCTGGGGAGTGCGTCTGTCTTTGCGGCGGCACCGGATATTACAGCCGATGCAGCAGTCATCATGGATGAAAAAAGCGGGGAAATTCTCTATGAAAAGAACGGAACCCGCCGGGAATATCCGGCAAGCATGACAAAAATCATGACGTGCATTCTTTCCCTGGAGAAGGGAAATCCGGGAAAGGTCATCGAAATCAGTCCGAAGGCAGCGGATGTGGAATCCACCGCCCTGAACGGAGGAGAGTGGATTTCTCTGGGGGATCTGACAAACCAGATGATGCTCATTTCCGACAACGGCGCCGCCAATGCAGTGGGGGAGGCCATTGCGGGGAATGAAACGGCTTTTTCAGATATGATGAATGAAAAGGCGCGGAGCATCGGCATGAAGGATACTCATTTCGTGAATGCCAGCGGGATGCCCGATCCGGATCATTATTCCACTGCGGAGGATATGGCCCGGCTGGCCCGGTATGCTATGGAAAATAAAAACTTCCGCCGGGTGGTGGGAACGAAGGAAAAGCAGATCCGCTATCTGCGGCCGCAGACAATTTTCCGGACAGAAAATACGAACCGCCTTCTTTATACCTACAGCGGAGCCAGCGGCATCAAGACAGGATATACGATGGCTGCCGGCGGCTGTCTGGCTGCATCGGCGGTGCGGAACGGCCGGGAGCTGATTGTGATTCTCCTGCATTCTCAGGATACGGATACAAGGTTTGCAGAGGCGGAAGCGCTGCTGGACTACGGATTTACTCTTCCCGGTGAGAAAAAATCCGGCGGTAAGAAATAAGAACGGCAAAGGAAAAGACCCCGAAAGTTTCCGGGGTCTTTTTGTCTGGATTCAGTCTCTGGAAAAGAGGTCGCGGGTATAGACTTTTTCCCGAACCGGGGCCAGGTCTTCACCGATGCGGTTGGCCAGGATGACAGTGCATTTCTCCCGGAATTCTTCAATGTTCCGGGTAACGGGAATGCCCTGGAAGGTATCTTCCTGCAGGGTCGGTTCATAGATGAGCAGATCAATGCCTCTGTCGGTGAGGCGTTCGATGATGCCCTGAATGGCAGAGGAACGGAAGTTGTCGCTGCCGCTCTTCATGGTCAGACGGTAGATGCCGACAAGCTTCGGGTTTTCCCCGGCAATATGCTCGGCAATGTATTCTTTTCTGGTTTCGTTGGCGGAAACTACGGCCTGAATCATATTTTCCGGGATTCCCCTGTAGTTGGCCAGAAGCTGCTTGGTATCCTTCGGAAGGCAGTATCCGCCGTAGCCGAAGGAAGGATTGTTATAGAAATCGCCGATACGGGGGTCGTAGCCCATGCCCTTAATGATGGCAGCGGCATCGAGGCCTTTCATTTCCGCATAGGTATCGATTTCATTGAAGTAGGCCACGCGGATGGCCAGGTAGGTGTTGGAGAAAAGCTTGATGGATTCCGCTTCGGAGGAGCCGGTGATGAGAACCGGAATATTTTCCCGGATAGCCCCTTCCTGCTGAAGTGCGGCGTATTTTTCCGCCCAGGGACGGAGTTCCTCCCGTCCTTCCGGGATGCCTACAATGATGCGGGACGGGTAGAGGTTATCGTAGAGTGCTTTTCCTTCCCTGAGAAATTCCGGAGCAAAAAGGATGGGCAGATCGCTGTACAGAGCGGAAATTTTCTGCGTGTAGCCGATGGGAATGGTGGATTTGATGATTACGGCAGCTTTGGAGCCGACGCGGCGGATCTGGGACAGAATGGATTCCACAGCAGTGGTGTCAAATCGGCCGCTGATATCATCGTAATTGGTCGGAGCAGCAATGATGATCAGCTCGGCATCCCGGTAGGCAGTGTCCCCGTCCAGTGTAGCGGTGAGCTGCAGCGGACGGTTGGCAAGGTAATCCTCAATATAGGCGTCTGCAATGGGAGATTTCTTCCGGTTGACCATATCGACCTTTTCCGGAATGACATCCACGGCGGTGACCGGATTATGCTGAGAAAGAAGGACAGCGTTGGAAAGACCGACATAACCGGTCCCGGCAACAGCGATTTTCATGAATATACCTCTTTTCCTGAAACAGATAAAATCAGAAATATTTCTTTTATTATACTCTCTTTTCAGATATTTTACCGAGTATTTTACCAAGGAAATCAGGGAGTGCTGCAGTTGCGGCAAAAGAAATCCTGTGGTAAATTAGAAATATGAAAAATATCGATATAGAACAGGAGGAATAAATATGGCACTGAATATCGGCAGCCCTGCACCGGATTTTACGCTTCCGTCGGATTCCGGACGGGATATTTCTCTGCATGATTATCTGGGGCAGAAGGTAATTCTTTATTTTTATCCCAAGGACAATACATCGGGATGCACTCTGGAGGCGCAGCAGTTCCGGGATCATCTGGAGGATTTTCAGAAGCTGGGATATGCAGTACTCGGCGTTTCCCGGGACTCTGTACGGAAGCACTGCAATTTCCGGGATAAGAACAGTCTGAATTTCCCGCTCCTTTCCGATGCAGAGGAGACCGTGGTGAAGCTGTATGACGTACTGAAGGAAAAAAGCATGTACGGCAGAAAGTACATGGGAATCGTCCGCTCCACGTTCCTCATTGACGAAAAGGGAAATCTGGCGGGAGAATACCGGAATGTGAAGGCCGGCAGCCATGTGGGCGATTTGCTGCAGGAACTTTCCGAAGGAAAATAAAACGCCGTATGACGGAAAATGAGCAATCGAAAAGCTGAGCACAGGGAAAACCCGATGCTCAGCTTTTATTTCGGATTCAGCCGTTTTCAGGAAGTCTGCCGGAGAAGCTACATCCGGAGAAGAGCGCGGAGACCGATTTCCAGGGCGGCACCGCGGCTTTCCTTTCCCCAGCCCCGCTGATTGTGCCGGAGGTGGGCCAGGGTGTCGGCGGTGAAAAGAATCTGGGCAAAGTCTTTGTTTCGGAACTGCGCACAGGCCGCAAGGGAGGCGCATTCCATATCGACCACGGTGCAGCCTTCCTCCCGGCGCTGTTTCAGCTTTTCCTTCGTTTCCCGGAAGAATCCGTCTGTGGACCAGGTGGTGCATGGGGAGAAGGGAATGCCCTCTTCCCGGAGAAAGGCGGAAATTTTCATCCGGGGATTTTCGGGGAGGGACACGAAGCGCTGCGGCGGAAGATAATGGAAGGAGGTGCCTTCATCGCGAAGGGCTTTTTCCACGAGAAGGAAGGTATTTTCCGGCAGATCCGCCAGACTGCCGCAGCAGCCTGCCGCAAGAAGCTTTTCCGTGCCGTAGGCGAAGAGCCTCTCTGCCATGAGAACGGCCATGGCGCCTCCCACCGGAGCCTGCATGAGGACTGCCGGCTGTTCCCCGGGGATTTCCCAGAGGGGGAATTTCTTGGTAATGGAAATAAAAGAGCCGATTTCCTTTCCTCCCTTTTCCTCTGCAAAGGTGCGGATGGCCTTTTCCGAAAGGAAGACGAAGAGAGCACGGGACGGAAGGGAAAGAGAAAGCTTTTCGAAACGGGGGCTGATCAGCTCCTGAGAAAGATCGTATTCGGTGAGCGGGCAGTCTTTAGTCATGAGAAACCTCCTTTTCCAAAAGGGTGAGCAGCAGGTCCACATTGTCCGTATCATACTCAATCTGTTCGGACCAGCGGCAGACCGGGGGAATCAGTTCATGTGTCCGGGCAGCGGAAAGAAGAATGAAAACCGTGCTTTCCCGGGCAAATGCAAAAATGACGGCGGGATCGAAATCTGTCAGCCGGTCGATTTCCCGGAAGAGGATATACCGGAAAAGATTTTCCCAGAA
Organism: uncultured Dialister sp.; assembly: GCA_900557365.1. The sequence continues at coordinate 74,292 of UPXR01000002.1, forward strand.
ATCGGGATTTTCGGCATAGAGTGTCCGGGCTGCTTTCAGAAGGGACGGCAGATCCTGCTTTACGGCAGCAAGCTCTTCCGGCCATTGGCTGTCGATGGGTTCGGTTTTTTCCAGACGGGCCAGGGCTGGGCAGACTGTTTCTTCCGTGAAATCGGGAGCAAAGCGGAACTCCTTTTCCGGGAGGTCCGGCAGGAGAAGAGAGAGCAGGGAATCCAGCGGGAAAGTCCGGCCTTCTGCGCAGAACAGAAGGGGACCCTTCACGGCGAGAAGCTGCTCCACCGTTCGTTCGCAGGCCAGTCCGGTGCCGCAGAGCTCCAGATTGCCGATATATTTGTAGAAACGGGGATGGGCATGACAGATCTGGCAGAGAAAATCTTCTCCCTTTTCCAGAACAAGAGAGCAGAGGCCCTTTTCGGTGAGCAGCGGGCAGTATCCCTTTTCGTTCAGGGCAAAGCAGGTAGAGCCGTCGGGTGATTTTTTCATAGCCCGGCGAAGCTTTTCTCCGAGCGGTCCCGGCTCGGCGCGGTACTTTGCCTCCGTTTCTGCATCGATATCAATTTCCCAGGTCTGGCAGCAGGTGTGCAGACATTGATCGGCCTTGCAGGCAAAATCGGGGAAAAATGAGGGACAGACAGAAAAATATTGCAGATCTTCCATAGAGCCTCCTGTTTGACTGCAAAAAAGCCATGAGTGTTCATTCTCATGGCTTTCTTTTTTATTTGATTTCCTGGATGATGGGGAGAATCATCGGTCTTCTCTTTGTTTTTTCATAGAAATATTTGCTCAGGGTATCGCGGATCTGGGTTTTGATGGCATTCCATTCGGTGACATCCCCTGCTGCGCAGCGGTCCAGTACGGATTCAACACGTGCTCTGGATTCGGAAAGAAGGGCTTCGCTGTCCCTGACATAGACAAAGCCTCTGGAAACGATGTCCGGACCTGCAAGGACCTGGTTGCTTCCCTTTTCCAGGGCAATGACGATGATGACCACGCCGTCCTGTGCAAGCTGCTGCCGGTCACGGATGACGATATTTCCTACATCGCCTACGCCGAGGCCGTCAACAAAGACGGCTCCTGCCTGTACTTTTCCGTTGATTTTGCCGCTCCGGTTGGTGAATTCGAAAATCGTTCCGTTTTCCCCGATGAGGATATTCTGTTTCCGGATGCCCAGTCCCATGGCCAGCTCAGCGCTGCTGCAGAGGAAACGGTGTTCCCCGTGGACAGGAACGAAGAATTTCGGACGGACCAGGGAAAGCATGGTCTTGATGTCTTCCTGGGAACCGTGGCCGGAAACGTGAACACGGAATCCGTTCTTTCCGGTGATGACCTTTGCGCCGAGACGCATCAGGTTGTCAATGGTGCGGCCTACGCTGGTTTCGTTGCCCGGAATCGGGGAAGCGGAGATGATGACTGTGTCGCCGGCATGAATGGTAACATTCCGGTGGCTGCCGTCTGCCATGCGGGAAAGGCCTGCCATCGGTTCGCCCTGGCTGCCGGTGGTGAGGATACAGAGACGGTCTTCTCTGTACTGCTTCATTTCCTCCGGTTCGATAAAGGTGCCTTCCGGTGCTTTCAGATAGCCCAGATCTCTTGCAATGCCTACGACATTGACCATGGAGCGGCCGAATACGCAGACCTTCCGCTTCACGGCCACAGCTGCATCGACGGCCATCTGGATACGGGAAACATTGGATGCAAAGGTAGCCAGGATGATGCGGCCCCGCTGATCCCGGAAAGCGTCCATAAGCGACTTGGATACAACCGCTTCCGACGGGGTATAGCCCGGTACCTGGGCATTGGTGGAGTCGGCGCAGAGAACGAGAACGCCTCTGTGGCCGAGTTCAGCCAGCTTGTACATATCGGTCAGTTCGCCGTCCACGGGGGAGTGGTCGAATTTGAAGTCCCCTGTATGGACTACGGTGCCGATGGGAGTGCGGAGATAGATTCCGCAGGAATCCGGAATGGAATGACATACATGGAAGAATCCGAATTTGAACGAACCGGCTTTGAATTCGTCGCCCGGAGTGACTGCATGCAGGTCATAGTCGGAAATATGGGCTTCCTTCAGTTTGCCTTCAATGAGGCCGCAGGTCAGGCGTGTCGCGTAAACCGGCGCCTTCACGTCCCGCAGCAGATAGGAAAGGGAGCCTATATGATCTTCGTGTCCGTGGGTAATCAGGATTGCACGAATTTTGTCTCTGTTTTCAATGAGGTAGCTGAAATCAGGGATGACAATATCAATCCCCAGCATATCCTCTTCCGGGAAGGCCATGCCTGCATCGATTACGATAATTTCGTCGCCGTAACGGAATACAGTCATGTTCTTTCCGATTTCCCCCAGTCCGCCCAGGGGAATGATCTGTAATCTGGATTTACTCAAGGTGAATAAAACCTCCTATTCAGTTGTAATTTTTCCCGATCAGGGAAAATATAAAAAATCCTATTGAAATTCCTTTCAATAGTAAGCCGTTCCATAGTCGCTGCTTCTATTATATCACAATTTGCAACAGGACGTGAGAAAACGGGAGAAGGAAAGAAAAAGTATCCGGAAGTACGAAAAGACATGATACGGAAGCCAAGTCCCGGAAATTTTATGATAAAATAAAATAAATATATCAAAACAGAGAAGGGGTATTCCTTCTATTTGTCAAGGAGTCGAATTTCATGAATCAGAACCAGACAGGTCAGACAAATGCAGTAGTCATGGCCGGGATGAGTACGGCCCTGGCGGTGGTACTGTCCATGATCGGGCTGTATGTGCCGGTTTTTTCCGGTATTGTTTTTCTTTTGATCCCGCTTCCCATTGCATATCTGGGCATGAAGCAGGGTGTGAAGTGGTCTGTGGTTGTGACAGGCGGCGTGCTCATCCTGGATTCGGTATTTTTCGGGGTTATTTCCGCCGCATTTCTTTGCGCCATCTTCGGGGTGCTCGGGGTCGTCATGGGCTTCTGCTACAAAAGGAAGCTTTCCGCCTCGAAGACGCTTCTTTTCGGAGCGGGCATGGTGCTGATTGCTCTTGTAGGGGAAGGGCTGGCAGCGCTCTATATGCTGGGAATGCCTTCTCTGCTTTTCGGCGGAGAAGCCATGGACTCCGTGAAAGAGGCCATGACGGAAGTGCTTCCTTCCCTGTATTCCGGGGACCAGCTGGCGGAAGCGGAAAAACAGGTGGATGTGATGGTGGAGGCCATGAAGAAATCCGTGCCCTTCACGGTCTGTGCGGCGGCATTGTTCTATTCCTGGGCCTCCATGACACTGGGAAAGGTGATTTTCAGCCGCATGGGCATCCATGATATTCCCCAGCTGCCGAGTCTGGAACGGTGGGAATTCCCGCGGGCATTCATTTTCCTTTATGTGGCGGTTCTGGCTGTGCAGTATCTTCTGCCGGAGCAGGAAACGGTTTCCTATATCGCTTACAATGCAGGCTCTTTCTGTATCCTTTTCTTCTGGCTGCAGGGGGTGGCCACTGTATGGTGGATGCCGCACCGCTATCCGATTCTCCGGGCATTCCGGCTTCTCATCGTAGTGCTGTCTCTCTTCATCGGAATGTTCCAGATGGGGCTTGTATTCCTCGGTATGGCCGATATGGGCCTGAACTACCGGAAGAAGAATCATTATGAATAAAAACGGACCGGCCCGTGAAAATCACGGTGTATCGGAGCCGCATCCGTGTCGGAAAAATCATCGGTTTAAGGTGATTTGCATATCCTTTCGTTTTCGAGTACCATAAGGGGTATCGAAGGGAATCTGATTCAATTTGATTTGTTTCGAAGAAACAGGGGATATTATGCTGAGTGATATTTGGGTGTACAAGGGGACATCCCGGCTGCTCATCGGGCTGCTCATTGCGGCAGTGCTGCTGCTGGTCAGCCAGAATCTGGTGCTGGGGATTCTTCTCTGCATTGTCGTGGCAGGCTGTCTGATTTATGTGAAGCGCAGCGATGACGGACAGGAGAAAAAGCTGATGCGCTACCTGGACGGACTTTCCGCAGGAGTTTCTGCCGGTACGGTTTATGCGGTAAAGAACCTTCCTGTAGGCATTGCTATGATGGATGATACGAGAGAGCTGGTCTGGGCGAACAATGTATTCCGCAGCTGGGGCGGCTCTGCTGTCAAGGAAGGGGTTCGTCTTCAGGATCTGATCGTCGGGCAGAAGCTGGCCAAGATCTGGGGAAAGACAGGCTGGTTTGACTGCCATGTGAATAATGCCTATTTCCGGGTATTCCATAAATTCCTGGATAAGGATGAGGATCATGATTCTCCGTTCATGGTGTTCTATTTCATGGACAGAACCGATGTGGAGGAAGCGGTCCGGGAATGCATGGAGTCGCGGCCGGTTTTATGTCTGGTCCGCATCGACAATGTATCCGAGGTTACGGCTGACATGACGGACGTGGAGCGGTCCTCCCTTCTGTCGGATGTAACGGAAAAGGTACTGTCCTATTTCACGGAAAGAAACGGCTTTATCAAGCAGTATTCCTCCAATGATTTTGTGGGCTGCATAGACCACAGGACACTGCAGGATATCATGGCATCCAATTTCGATATTCTGGACAGTGTGCGGGATATCCATACGGTGAACCGTATCCCGGTGACGCTTTCCATCGGGGTTGTGCAGAGTGAGGAAACCTTTGCCAAGCAGTTTGAGGAAGCGCAGGTTTCCCTGGATCTGGCACTGGGCCGCGGCGGCGATCAGGCGATCGTCCGCATCGGGAAGGAAACAAAGGCCTTCGGAGGGAAGAGCCCTGCATCGGTCAATTCCACCCGTGTCCGTGTCCGCGTGGTGGCGCAGGCACTGCGGGAAATCATTTCCGAAGCCGATATGGTGCTGATTATGGGGCATAATCATGAGGATTTCGATGCTCTTGGCGCAGCAGTGGGCTTCTCGCACCTGGCCAAGGCCTCTCATGTGGAGACCCATGTGGTGGTTTCCCGGGAAAAGGAAACGTGCCGGAAGATGATTGAAGCGATTTCCGCAAACGGCGAAGAGGACGGGCTTCTGATAGATGAAAGCGAGGCAAAGGGTCTCGTTACCGACCGGACCATTCTGGTTATTGTGGATACGCACATTCCCGAAATGGTAGCAGCGCCGGAGCTTCTGAACAAGGTCTCCAAGCGGGTGGTCATCGATCACCACAGAAGGTCCTCCAGAGTCATTTCTCAGCCGCTCCTGTCCTACATGGAGCCGTCATCGTCCTCCGCATCGGAGCTGGTAACGGAACTGATTCAGTACTACGGCGGAGACCGGGAAATGAATGTGACGGAAGCATCCTGCCTCTATGCGGGAATTGTTGTGGATACGAAGAATTTTGCCGTTCAGACCAGTGTGCGGACTTTTGATGCAGCCAGCTATCTGCGGCGGTGCGGCGCCGATACAACACTGGTGCGCCGGCTGTTTTCGGAGGATATCCGGTTCATCCAGGCCAAAGCCTCGATTCTTTCCAAAATGCGGATCGTGGATAAGTGCATTGCCGTTGCGGAATGTCCGGAAGGAACAGAAGAATCGCAGATTCTGGCAGGTCAGGTGGCGGATTATCTCGTGACTGTGAATACCATACGGGTCAGCTGCCTGTTCTATCATACCGATCAGGGGCTGAGCGTGTCGATTCGTTCCAACGGGACAGTCAATGTGCAGGTTGTGGCCGAATCCATCGGCGGCGGCGGTCATCTTACCGTGGCCGGAGCGCAGCTGGGTAAGGAAGCGGACAGGGCGAAGATTGAAAAGCAGGTTATCGAAGCAGTCCGTAAGCAAATAAAGGAGGAAAAAGAATGAAGGTAGTACTTTTACAGGATGTAAAGAAAATGGGGAAAAAGGGAGACGTTATTGAGGTCTCCGACGGTTACGGAAGAAATGTGCTCATCCGCAAGGGACTGGGCGTGGAAGGAACCAAGGCGAATCTGAATACCGCTTCCCAGAGAAAAGAAGCAAAGGATTTCAAGGATAAGGTCGCAGCGGATGAAGCTGTCATCATGGCTTCCCAGCTGAAAAAGGTCAAGCTGGTTATTAAGGTGCAGAGCGGCGAAGACGGAAGAATTTTCGGCTCCGTAACAGGCAAGGATATTTCCGAAGCCCTGAAGGCGCAGTACAAGTTCGATCTGGACAAGAAGAATATCCGTCTGAAGAGCCCCATCAAGACCACAGGGGAATATGATGTGGAAGTATGGGTTCATCAGCAGGTGACCAGTACTATCCATGTATCAGTAACAGCAGAATAAAAAATGAATGCATTTATGAAAGCGGCGCGCTCATCGGCGGCCGCTTTTTTCTGCACGGAGAACGGGCCGTGCCTTGCGTGTTTCCTCGGCGTTTGCGGCGGGAAAGCAGAGGAATTTCCGTTTCCTTACGCATCGTTCCCGTTCGTATGGTATAATAAACGTGTATGTGTAAGAATCACAGACTTGGATCAATTTTCCCGTTCATGCGGACGGGAAGAGATTTTCCACAGGAAGGAAGAATGAATAATGGCAACAGCAATGGTAATCGGTGCCCAGTGGGGCGATGAAGGAAAAGGAAAGATTGTCGACTACCTGGCAGCGAAAGCAGACGTAGTCGTCCGTTCCCAGGGCGGCAACAATGCAGGACATACCGTAGTGACCGGCGGCAAGGCTTATCCGCTTCGTCTGATGCCCAGCGGCATCATGTACCCGGGAACCGTATGCATTATCGGTACCGGCGTCGTAGTAGATCCCAAGAGCCTTTTGGAAGAAATGGAAAACCTGGAAGCACAGGGCATTGATGCAAAGCATCTGCAGATTTCCACCCGTGCACAGGTCGTTTTCCCGTATCACAAAAGACTGGATGAAGCGGAAGAATCCAGAAAGGGAAGCCGCAAGATCGGAACGACGAAGAACGGCATCGGTCCGTGCTATGCAGATAAGATCAACCGCATCGGTATCCGGATGTGCGACCTGATGGACAAGGAAACCTTTGCTGAAAAGCTGAAATATAATCTGGACCAGAAGAATATGATCCTGGAAAAGCTGTACGGAATGGAAGGCTTCGATTATGAAACCATGCTTACCGATTACCTGGGCTATGCAGAAAAGCTTCGTCCTTATGTAAAGGATACGAACTATACCGTACAGAACCTGGTCAGAGAAGGAAAGAACGTTCTTTTTGAAGGGGCACAGGCATCCATGCTGGACTGCGATAACGGCACTTATCCGTATGTTACTTCTTCTCATCCGACTGCCGGCGGCGCATGCATCGGCGCAGGCATCGGACCGCATATGATGAATAATATTTTCGGCGTTGTCAAGGCATACAGCACCCGTGTCGGCGAAGGTCCTTTCCCGACCGAGCTGAAGGATGAAACCGGAGATTATCTGAGAAATACTGCTCATGAATTCGGCACCGTCACAGGCCGTCCCCGCCGTATCGGCTGGCTGGATACCCGGGCTGTCCGTTATGCGGCAGAACTGAATACCTTTGATTACCTGGCTATCACCCGTCTGGATATCCTGGACGGCATGGATGAAATCAAGGTATGCGTCGGCTATGAATACGAAGGCAAAGAAGTGGAAGAATATCCGGCTGACCTGAAGTTCCTGGAAAAGGTGACTCCGGTATATAAGACCTTCAAGGGCTGGAAAACAAAGATTTCCGACATGAGAAACTATGATGAGCTGCCGGCTCTGTGCAAGGAATACTTGGAAGGAATTTCCAAGCTGATCGGTGTGCCGCTCGGAATCATTTCCGTAGGTCCGAGCCGTGAACAGACCATCGTACTGAAGGATGTATTTTAAAAAGAGCCCGGCGGGATACTCCGCACAGGCATAAAAAAGGAACCGCGATGCAGCGGTTCCTTTTTTTATGGAATTCGTAAATACTGCGGTCAGCGGGCAGCCAGAAACAGACAGATCAGGGTGATGGCTGTAAGAAGACAGAAAGCCGGAATTTTTTTGCCGGAAGGGAAAACGGAGCCTGCGGCTTTGCTTTCGGATGGCTCTTTCCTTTTCGGCTCTTCCGGAAACAGATCCGGTATGGGAATGAAGCCCCGGAAGAAGGAAGAAAGGTAGTCGGCATAATCCTTTGTCTCCCTGTCAAAAAACCAGCGGACCGGTGCATAGAGAAAAACTCCGTTCTTCCGGGCCAGGGCGGGAAGTGCTTCCTCGGTGATGGCTTTCAGGATGCGGTCCGGATCATTGAAGCAAAGCTCTGCTTTTTTTGAAATTTCTTCAAAAGAGCGGTGATATTCGGCGATGTATTCCGGTGTATAGACAGAAAGGTCTGCATCGGAAAGAGACAGGAGGGTTTTCGCGTCTTTCCGGAAACGGTCGGGCTGCAGAAATTCCGGGAAATGCTCTTCCTGCTTGGAAATGCCCCGGAAAGCGTACAGCAGCGGCGTATATTCCGCTGCATATGTCTTCAGTACATGGCGGGCGATGAAAAACCGGAAGACAAAGTAGTCCGCCAGGAAATTGTTCCATCGATGCTTTTCCTTCTCGGTAAAGGAAATCTTCTTCTTTTTCAGAACATTGGAAAAAATCATGGGAAGGTAGTAGCTTCCCTGCGGTTCGGTCATATAGGAAAAGAGCGCCCGCATCCCCGCAGTGGTGCCGGCATTTTCCATGTATAGGGAAAGATCCATAGCAGCCTCCTTTCTCGGTATCCCTATTTTATCGGAATCAGAAATCAAGGTAAAGTAAAGAATTTCATAAGAAAGCCGCCGAACCGAAGAATATCGGCGTCGGCGGGAAAGGCGGCAGAAATGAGATAAACAGGAAAGCCCTGCGGCATTTCAGGCAAAGAGCAGGAGAATACCGGCAGCCATGCCGGCGAGCAGAGTGCAGGCGGGACAGAGAAGTCTTTCTCCTGCGGCGGCTGCCGTATGGGAACCGGAAGAAATTTTGATTTTCCGGACCTCCGCATGGATTTTTTCCGGTGTGTAGGAATGAATTTCCTTCAGCAGGAAACGGCGGTACGAGGCGGTTTCCTTCAGGAGAAGAGCCGTCTCCGACGGGTCCAGGATGATGCAGGCCAGTTTGGCCGCAAGAGCAAGAGAATGGGAAAGGCCGTGAGCAAGGGCTTCCCCTTTATTTTTCAGGGAGAAGGCGTTCCGGTCGATTTCTTCATAAAGAGAGAACCGTTCCCTCAGGAGCTCCGGAGTGATTCCGGAAATTGCATCGGGGATACGGGTATACGTGCCGTTCAGGGCAGCCTTTCCCATAGACAGGCGGACTGTGCGGGATAGCTCGGAGAGGGTATTCCGCAGTCCGTCTGCCAGGGGGAGGGACCGTCCCAGGCCGGCAGGGTCAGAACGGAGGATACGGCTCGTAATATAGAACCGGTACATCAGGTATTCCCGGAAGAAGAGGTTTGTATTCCGGTCCGGATCGGCAGGGATTCCCAGCCAGGAGGGGGCCAGAACTTTTTCCAGTGCGTAGAAAAGATCGCTCCCCGGAGCAATGGCATAAGAGGTCATGCTGCATTCTGCAAGCCAGCTGCCTTTGTATTCCAGATAATCCCTGCTGTTCATGATGGCCTCCTTGTACTCGAATGTTTTTCTGGCTCTATTATAAATGAATATCATAGATTATTAACAATCAAAAATATTTATAATAGCATTTAAAATATATTTTGCATCTTACCGGAGGTATATTGCATTTCACCGGCAAATAACAGGAGGTTTTCCGGAATTTCCTTTCTGTACTCAGTATACACCGAAGAAACTTATAATAATAATAGGAGAATATTATCCATCTTATCTTGATAATAGATAAGATGGAGAATTCATACATTTACAGATTTCATTTCATCAGGTAGTATAAGAGGAAAGATTTCAGGCGGTCTGCAGGAAAGCGGGCGGCTTTGTGGAAGAATGCGGAAAGATTCCGCTTTCGGGGCGGATTTCCGACGGAGGATATATGAAGGATCAGCAGAGAGTACCGATTACCATCCGGGCATCCTCGGACGGCACGGTGGAGCTTTCCATTGATCAGAAGCAGAGACGGCTTGTTGTGGCTTCCCTGGCGGCGGCCATGTGCGGTGCTTTTGATGTGGCGGGCGAGCATGAACAGGAAGTTATGAATACGCTTCGTCTGGTCGCAGCGGAAAGTGCCATACTGGGAGGACCGGACGAGGATATGCCGGCCGTCAGCATTCACTGAGGAGGGAAAATGGAAATATTCCGGATTTCCGAAAAGGAACAGGGCAGGAGGCTTGACGTCTATATGACGGAGAAAAAGCACTGGCCCCGTTTTTTTTTCATGAAGGCGCTGAAAAACAGAAAGCTGAAAGTGAACGGGAAAAAAGAGGACCCGTCATACCGTCTGGCGGCGGGGGATGTGATCACCTCCTATGTACAGGAGAAAAAGAAGGAATCGGCCGTCACCGTTATTTATGAAGATGAACAGGTCCTGCTGCTTCACAAGCCGGCAGGTCTTCTGTGCATGGACATCACCGGGAAGGAGAAGGACACGCTTCTGGACCGGGCGGAAGCGTATCTCCTGGCCAAAGGGGAAAGAAAGCCATATCCGGTGCACCGCATAGACCGGGGAACAAGCGGGCTTTTCCTTCTGGGAAAGAATGAAGCAGCCGGACATGTGCTGGAGAAGCTTTTCCGGGAAAGAAAAATCCACAAGACCTATCTGTGCATCGTCCTCGGGCGGGGACTCCCGCCGCAGGGAAGACTGACCCATCAGATTTTCAAGGATGCGAAGCAGAATCGGGTATTCCTGTCCGATACACCCGTCAAGGGAAGCCGCACGGCCGTCCTGGATTATGAAAAGCTGGCGGAACGGGACGGACTCGCTCTGGTGCGGTGCCGGCTGATTACGGGAAGAACACACCAGATCCGGGGACAGTTTGCGTACATCGGGCATCCGCTTTTGGGAGACAACAAGTACGGGAAAAAGGAAATCAATAAGGTATACGGAGAAAAGCAGCAGCTGCTGGCATCACGGCAGATGGCATTTGATGAGGACATAGGGGGGCTTCTGCAGTATCTGGCAGGTCAGACATTTGCCGACCCGGATGTGCCTTTTCTGAAAAAATATTTTCCCGGTGTACAGGCATGACAGATCCGGCAGGGAGGAGAAAATCTGATTTTCTCCTCTTTTTTGTTGTCACAGCCGGTTAATTCGTATAAAATAGAAAAGATTCGTGTAAAAAAAATAATAATAAACGGAAGGGAATGGAAAAATGGAAGATCGCGGAAGTTTCAGATCCAGGCTGGGATTCCTCCTGGTAAGTGCAGGCTGTGCCATCGGCATCGGGAATGTATGGAAATTTCCCTACATTTGCGGAGAATACGGCGGGGCTGTTTTTGTGCTGTTTTACCTGGCTTTCCTGGTACTGATGGGGATTCCTGTCATGACCATGGAGCTGGCAGTGGGCAGAGGAAGCCGGAAATCGGCGGTGCTCGGGTATAAAAGACTGGAGCCGGAAGGCTCCCTGTGGCATATTCACGGCTGGTTTGCTCTGGCCGGATGCTATCTGCTGATGATGTACTATACGACCGTATCGGGATGGATGCTGTCCTATTTCTGGAAATTTCTCACCGGCGTTTTTTCCTCCGGTATGTCTGCAGAGGGGGTGCCGGCTGTCTTCGGCGCCATGCTGGCGAGTCCCTGGGAAATGGGAATTTTCATGGCCCTTACGGTGGTGCTGGGGTTTGCCGTATGCGGACTGGGGCTGCACAACGGCGTGGAACGCATCACGAAATGGATGATGCTCTGTCTCCTTTTCCTGATTATTGTTCTGGCCGTACACAGCATTTTCCTTCCCGGCGGAGAACCGGGACTGGCGTTCTACCTCCTTCCCGACTGGAACCGGGCCGTGGAAGCGGGTATCGGCAATGTAGCTTCCGCAGCCATGAATCAGGCTTTCTTTACCCTTTCTCTGGGGGTAGGGGCACTGGAAATCTTCGGCAGCTATATGTCGGATGATTTCACCCTGACGGGGGAAGCTGTGCGGATTACCCTGCTGGATACATTTGTAGCCATCATGGCAGGCCTTATCATCTTCCCGGCCTGCTTTGCCTATGATGTGCAGCCGGACCAGGGGCCGTCCCTGATCTTTATTACCCTGCCGAGGATTTTCCTCAATATGACGGGCGGGCAGCTCTGGGGAACGCTTTTCTTTGTGTTCATGACCTTTGCGTCTTTCTCCACGGTGACTGCTGTTTTTGAAAATCTTATTTCCTGCTCTATGGACAATTTCGGATGGAGCCGGAAAAAGGCGGTCATTGTCAATCTGATTGCTATTTTCATTCTCTCGATTCCCTGCGTTCTGGGCTACAATGTACTCAAGGGACAGACCTTCATCGGCGCCCGGGACGTACTGGACAGCGAGGACTTCCTGGTCAGCAACATTCTTCTTCCCGGCGGTGCGCTCATTTATCTCCTCTTCTGTGTATCCCGCTGGGGCTGGGGATTTGAAAAATATGCGGCAGAGGTCAATAAGGGCGTTGGCCTGAAGATGCCGCTCTGGGTCAAGCCGTACTTCCGGTATATTCTGCCGGTGCTGATTCTGGTCATCCTGATTCGGGGTCTGATCTGAGTTTTGGCAGATTTAAAAAGAAAAAATAAAGAATATAAAGACAAAAGGAACGGGCCGTTCTGCAGAATTGCAGGGCCCGTTTTTCTTATTGCCGAAAAGATACTTTGTGCTACAATAAAGACTGCATTTGAACAGAAAAGGAGAATGGAAGAATGGAAGAAAGAGGAAGTTTTAAATCCCGGCTGGGATTTCTTTTGGTGAGCGCAGGCTGTGCCATCGGCATCGGCAATGTATGGAAATTTCCCTACATCTGCGGTGAGTACGGCGGCGCTGTTTTTGTGCTCTTTTACATCGGATTTCTGCTGCTCATGGGCATTCCCATTATGACCATGGAATTTGCGGTCGGGCGGGCAAGCCATCAGAGTGCGGTCCGTGCCTACCGTGCGCTGGAGCCGAAGGGGACCGTATGGCACATCTGGGGCTGGTTCTGTGTGGCCGGATGCACCATGCTCATGATGTACTACACCACCGTATCGGGATGGATCATTTCCTATTTCTGGAAATTCCTCACCGGCACCTTTGAGGGAGCCGGCCACGACAGTGTACCGGCTGTCTTCGGCGCCATGCTGGCGAATCCCTGGGAAATGACGCTCTTCATGGCCGTTACGGTAGTTCTGGGATTTGCCGTATGCGGACTGGGGCTTCACAGGGGCGTGGAGCGCATTACGAAATGGATGATGCTCTGCCTTCTGTTTCTGATTGTCATTCTGGCAGTGAACAGCATGCTTCTTCCGGGCGGAGAAAAGGGCCTGGAATTTTACCTTCTTCCCGACTGGGACCGGGCTGTGGAAGCCGGTCTGGGCAATGTGGCCTCTGCGGCGATGAGCCAGGCTTTCTTTACCCTGTCTCTGGGACTGGGGTCCCTGGAAATTTTCGGGAGCTATATGGCCGATGATTTCTCCCTCACCGGAGAATCGGTGCGGATCACTGCGCTGGACACCTTCGTGGCTCTTCTTTCGGGATTCATCATCTTCCCGGCCTGCTTTGCCTATGATGTGCAGCCCGATCAGGGCCCGTCCCTGATTTTCATCACTCTGCCGCAGATTTTCCTGAATATGACCGGAGGGCGCATCTGGGGGACGCTCTTCTTTATCTTTATGACCTTTGCCTCTTTTTCCACGGTGACCGCCGTTTTTGAGAATCTGATTGCCAGCACTATGGATAATTTCGGATGGAGCCGGAAAAAGGCGGTCATTGTGAATACGATTGCCATGCTGATTCTTTCTCTGCCCTGCGTCCTGGGCTACAATGTGCTCAGGGATCAGACCTTCATCGGAGGCAGGGATGTACTGGGAAGCGAGGATTTCATCGTGAGCAACCTGCTTCTTCCCGTGGGAGCCATGGTGTATCTTCTTTTCTGCGTCACCCGGTACGGATGGGGCTTTGATCGGTACATTGCGGAGGTCAATAAGGGAATCGGCCTGAAAATGCCGCTCTGGATCAAGCCCTACCTGCAGTATGTGCTGCCGATTCTGATTCTGATTATCTTTATCCGCGGGCTGATGTGAGAAAAAACAGGGGAAAATCCGGATTTTTGTGCATTTGATAAATTCCCCGCATTCTATTAAAATAGAAAGGCATATTTGCACAGGAGGAAAGAAGAATGGAAGAAAGAGACAGTTTCAAATCCCGTCTGGGATTTATTCTGGTCAGTGCGGGCTGTGCGATCGGCATCGGCAATGTATGGAAATTTCCTTACATCTGCGGTGAGTACGGCGGCGCTGTTTTTGTACTTTTCTATATCGCATTTTTGATTCTGATGGGCATTCCCGTAGTGACCATGGAACTGGCCATCGGCCGGGCGAGCCGGAAAAGCGCCATGCGGGGCATGGAAACCCTGGAGAAAAAGGGAACGGTATGGCATCTCTGGGGCTGGGCCTGTCTGCTGGGCACCTTTGTCCTGATGATCTATTACACCATGATTTCCGGATGGATGGTCGATTATTTCTGGCGCTTTGCCAACGGTTCCTTTGACGGGATGACCGCTGCCGGGGTATCTGCTTCCTTCGGGGAAATGGTTTCCAATCCGGCAGAGCTGATTCTCTTCATGGGGCTGAATGTACTGATCGGTTTCGCCGTCTGCGCCGGCGGGGTCGCCAAGAGCCTGGAAAAGGTGACGAAAGTCATGATGCTGGGCCTTCTGGGGCTGATTGTGATTCTGGCAGTGAACAGCATGCTTCTTCCCGGCGGGGAGAAGGGCCTGGCATTCTACCTCCTTCCCGACTGGAATCGGGCTGTGGAAGCCGGACTGGGAAATGTAGCCGCTGCGGCAATGAGCCAGGCCTTCTTCACCCTTTCCGTAGGGCAGGGCTCCATGGAAATCTTCGGGAGCTATATCAATAAGGACTATGCGCTTACGGGAGAAGCGGTGCGCATCACCGTACTGGATACCTTCGTGGCCATCATGGCAGGTCTGATTATTTTCCCGGCCTGCTTTGCCTTCGGGGTGGCTCCCTCGGAAGGGCCTTCTCTGATTTTCCAGGCGCTTCCCAATATTTTCATCAATATGCCTATGGGACGCTTCTGGGGTGCGCTTTTCTTTATCTTCATGACCTTTGCGTCCTTCTCTACAGTTACAGCCGTTTTTGAAGGGCTGATCGGCAACTGCATGGACAATTTCGGCTGGAGCCGGAAAAAGGCGGTATGGATTCTTCTGCCGCTGATTTTCTTCGGCAGCCTGCCCTGCATCCTGGGCTTTAACGTGTGGTCCGATGTACGGATTTTCGGGAAGGAAATCCTGGATGCGGAGGACTTCCTGGTGAGCAGCATTGTCCTTCCCCTGGGGTCCGTTATCTTTGCTGTATTCTGCGTATGGAAGAACGGCTGGGGCTTTGACAGATACCTGGCAGAGGTCAATGCCGGGGAAGGCATGAAAATGCCCCGGTGGATCAAACCCTATTTCCAGTATGTGCTTCCCGTGCTGATCGGCATCATTCTGGTCCGCGGTCTGATCTGACCGGAAATAATACATGCAGAGCATTCCCGTGCAGGGAACGGGAGTCATAAGGATACAAACGCATCGGAAATTTTGCCAAACGAAAGAGAGGCAGGAGAATATTCTCCTGCCTCTCTTTTTATGTGGCGGTCCGTTTTGCTGGCGGAACGTTTATTTCTGCTCCCTGCCGAGGAGAAGTTCCCGCAGGGATTCCGGAGAATCCGCCAGCGCGTCCGCACCGGCTTCTTCCAGCTCCTGCCGTGAACCGTACCCGTAGGTCACGCCCACGGAGGGGAGATGCATTGTTTTTGCGCCGTGAATATCGTAGGCGGTATCTCCGATCATGAGGGCATTTCCTTCGATTTCCCGGGAGGAAAATCCCGCTTCGGCAAGGCAGCGGAACACTTTCCGGATGATTCGTGCTTTCGGGGAAGTTTCGTCTTTCTTCTCCAGCTCATCCCCGACTTCGCTGCCGCAGATGACGGAAAAATACGGCGCAAATCCGAAATTTTCCAGGATCTGCTTCACGAAGGGCTCGGGCTTGCTGGAGGCTACGGCAAGGATCCGGTGATCCGCCAGAGCCTCCCGGAACAGGAGTTCCAGTCCGGGATAGGGGCGGCAGTCCAGGATGCCTTCCGTTTCATACAGCTCCCGGAATTTGGTGACAGCCGTGACAATCTGCTCGTGGGTGAAATGGTACACCTTTTCATACTGCACATTAAGAGGGGGCCCGATGAAGCTCTGCAGCACCTGCGGGTCATTTTCCTCGATGCCCAGAGCGTTCAGGCTGTACCGGACGGCGCATATGATGCCCGGCGCCGATTCGGAGACGGTGCCGTCCAGATCAAAAAGCAGAAATCTGTATTTTTTCATGAAAAATCCTTTCTGAATGCCCTGCAGGGCAGAGATATGGAATGAAACCTTAAAGCTTTCGCCGGATACGGAAATCCAGCTTTTCCCGGAATGTCATTCCGGACAGGCAGCGTTCCCGGACGGTGCGGATCAGTGCGGCACCGTGCTTCCGGTCCTCCGGAGAGAGTCCTTTTCCGGAGAATCTGGCTTTTTCCAGAAGGGCCAGGAAATCTGCCAGGGGAGCGAAGCGGACATCCTTCCGTGCAGCTTCCCGGCGGGCGGAGAGCGGTCCTCTGACGGGAAGCTGCGCCCAGACAGACAGGCGGTCTCCGTAATCGATGAGCCTGTTGAAATGCATCTTATCGGAGGAAGCCCGGGCAATCAGCCGGTCTGCGGCGGTCCACCGGAAGAAGAGGACTCCCGCTGCACCGGCCAGGAGCACAAGCAGAAAGGCCAGCAGCTCGGCCGCAAAGGAGAAGGTGCTGCCGTTCTGCGGACGGGACTGCTGCGGCGGCTTCTGTTGAGGCTGCTGCTGCGGAGGCGGCGTTTTCGCCTGTTTTTCATTTGCAGAGGACGGCTGTTCCGGATTGTCCCGGCGGTTCTCCCGGTCATCCCGGGGAGCATCGGGGGCACCGGCGTCATTTTTCTTTTTGTCCTCCGGAAGGGGGAATGGATTCGGCGTGCCGTCATAGCCTGGCGTCATTTCCACAGGCTGCCATCCCAGACCGTCCACGTAGACCTCTGCCCAGGCATGGGCATGGCGGTCGTTCACGGAGAAGAGGCGGAGCCCCGACGGGGAAAGGGCGCTGCTGTTCAGCTCTTCCGGCCCCACGGTAAGTCCTACGGCATACCGGGCGGGAATGCCGGATTCACGGAGAAGCATTACGGCTGCGGAAGCAAAGGACGTGCAGTATCCCTTTTTGCTGTGCAGGAGGAAATAGGAAATGAAATCTTCTCCCGGGGGAGTTTTTCCGGGATTGACCGTATAGCGGTAATTTTGTGCCAGGAAAGTACGGATTTCCTCCACCCGGCGGCGTTTCTCAGAAAGAGTGGATACCTTCGGAAGCGGTCCCAGTGCGGAAAGGGCTTCCTTTACGGAGTCGGGCACATCCAGATAGCGGGCATAGACGAATTTCCGGTATGATTCCTCGCTTCGCATATAGGTGGTATAGTACGGGTCGGCCGAGGATTCACGGGCCATCATGGAAAGGAGGGCTCCTGCGGGAAGGTCCCACCGATAGGTGGAGTAAGCTTTTCCGCCTGCACTGACCGGCGCCCGGTCGAAAACAAAGAAATCCGTACCGAAGCTGGCATCGTAGGGCAGAAGGAAGTACTTTGTCTTTTCATAAACTGCATCGACGGAGAAATCCCGTTTCATCACTGCCGGCGTTTCTCCGTTTTTCGTATAGTTGGACAGAGTCTGCGAAAGGGCCGGGCTCCGGGAAATGACTTCCATGAGCCAGGCGCCCTGGTCATACCATTCTCCCTGGGTATTCCGGAAAAGGGAGGAAACGCTGTCATAGGCGCTGTCCGGCAGATCGTTCCAGCGGTTCAGCCGGTAAGCGCCGCCGGTCCAGCTCCGCAGATACAGCCGGCGGTCCGTTTCCGCCGATTCGATATCGGCCAGAATCCGTCCGGAATAGCGGATGCCTCTGACGGAGCCCAGGGCGTCGCTGCCGGGTGTTCCCTTCATGAGGCCCGTGTAGGCATTGCCTGCATGGAAAACGGGGTCATAGGGAGCGGTGGAGGCAACGATGGTGTCCTGCATGCGGGAAAGGAACCCGGGCTGTTCATAGCGGTCCTCCGGCACAATCAGGGAAAGAACGGCTCCTGCCGCGAGGGCAAAGAGAAAGACCGGGACTTCCGGAAAGGTCCGTACCGATTTTCGCAGTCCTGCAGGAATGGTGAGCAGGTATGCGCCGAGCAGAACCGTTCCGTATACAGGAACATCCGTGCCGTAGTAAAAGCCGAGAAAGAGAAGAACCGTCAGAAGACAGGCCTGTAGGATCTTTCCCGGGAAAAAGAAGTGAGCCGCAGTAAAGAAGCACGCCGTAAGGTATACCAGGAAGAACGCAAAGGGAGTGCCGCTGGTTCCGGGGGCTGCTTTCGGGACAGCCATGGTCAGCCCGTAAGGGGCGCGGAGCGTCTCGGCCAGAGCACCGGCAGAAGCAAGAAAGCTTTCCGAAAGAGTATCCCGGAAGAAGAACAATCCCAGAAAGGCCAGGAGGAAAAGACCGAAAACAAGGCGGAGCTGATGGCTTTTATCCTGCTTTCCGCCGACGGCAGTCAGCGCCAGCGTCAGGATAAAGGCAGAAAGGGAAAGAAGCAGGGAAGACCCGCCGAAGTAAGCGGTGCATACCGAGAGAGCGCCGAAGGCACCCAGAGCGGAAATCAATGGGAGAAAAAGGTTCATATCCGGCCTCCCAAAGCACTTTCCAGAGCGCTTTTTCCGGACAGGGCCGCCCGCCGGGATCCTTCAGCGGCGCACCAGATGACCGGTGACAATAAAGGCGGCACGGGCGGATCGGGATTTCCCGTCAGGTACAGCAGGGGAACCGTGGGATTGAAGGAAGCGGTTTCCAGGGCACGGTCTCCGCCGGAGGCCAGAAAAGCGGAAACGGCCCGCTGCCAGTCTTCTCCGGTGCGGATCGTTTCCAGTACGGGGACTCCCTTTTCCGTGGCCCAGGCGAAGCGGAAAGGACGGTGCGCTCCGGTAAGGGCGGAGCCTACGGAGTAGAGAGTGTCTGCCACGATGTCCCGGAGGCCGCCGTCCTTTTCGTAATCGGCAGCAAGAATCAGGCTGTCGCTTTCCGCCGGCCAGGTATCCCGTACATACACATCCTCTGTGCGGGCGGTAATTTTCCAGTTGATCAGGTGGGGATTGTCCCCGGGCTTGTATTCCGTCGCGCCGAAATGTTCCGTCTCGTCGGCGGACTGCAGGCGGGACAGACTCTGCAGGATGATATCTTCCCGGCCTGCCTTTTCCGGCAGGACCAGCAGAGGAAGGCGGGCCAGCTTCCTGTGAAAGGAAAGAAGACCGAACGGATCGGTCCATTCCACCCGCATGGGTTTTGTCAGGATTCGTCCGCAGTGGGGAAGAAAAACGGGAACGGAAAAGGAAATGCCTTTTTCCGAAAGCGCCGGTTTCTCAGAGGAGCGGGCGGCGGGACGGACACGGAGACCGCCCAGAAAAGGCACAGCTTTTCCTGAAACGGTAAGAACAGCAGAAACCGATTCTTTTCTCCGGGCCTTCTGCGGGAGCGTGAGAGAAACGGAAAGATGCTTCCCCGCCAGCCGTCCGAAAAGGGCGGACAGAAGAGGCACCGCCGCCAGCAGAACAGCAAGAAGGAAGGCACCGTACAGGTCGTACAGAGTCATAAGAAGGAAGGACAGGATAAGGAGAAAGATATAAAGAATCCGGATCATCCCGTCATTCCTCCTGCAGAGTGGGCATGGGCACGGCGGCCAGAAGATCGGTCAGGACATCCTCCGGGGTCTTTCCGGCAAAGCGGGCTTCTCCGGAAAGGGAAATGCGGTGAGCCAGGGTATAGGGGGCTACGGCCAGTACATCATCGGGAACAGCGTAGTCTCTGCCTTCCGTGAGCGCATGGGCCTTTGTCATTGCTGCCAGAGCCATTGTGCCCCGGGGAGAGATGCCGAGCCGGATATCCGGTCTGCGGCGGCTTTCCGCAGCAATGTCGACCATGTATGCATAGAGCGCATCCTCCGTGTGGACGGCGGCGGCCTGCGTCCGGAGCTGCAGCAGCTGCTCGGCGGTAATGACCGGAGACAGCACATCCGGAGCAAGACGGCGGCTGCCCTTCAGGATTTCGACTTCGTCTTTCTTTTCCGGATAGCCTACAGTGATGCGGATCATGAAGCGGTCTGTCTGGGATTCAGGGAGCTCCTGCGTGCCGGATGACCCGAAAGGATTCTGCGTGGCCATGACAATGAAGGGCTGCGGAACGGCATGGGTCTTTCCGTCTACGGAAAGTTTGCCTTCCTGCATGACCTCCAGCAGCGCCGACTGGGTCTTCGGGGATGCCCGGTTGATTTCATCGGCCAGGAACAGATTGGTCATGGCACAGCCCGGGACATACCGGAAGGTGCCGGAATTCTTATCATACATGGAAAAGCCCGTGATGTCCGTGGGAAGCACATCCGGGGTGAACTGCATCCGCTTGCAGTCCAGTCCCAGCACATGGGTGAAGGCCAGGGCAATGGTGGTTTTCCCTACTCCGGGAATATCATCAATCAGGATATGGCCTCCCGCCAGGATGGCAGTAAGGATGCGGCGGAGCACCTCTTCCTTGCCGAGGACCGCTTTGCCTGTCTCAGCAAGAATTGAATCAATGGTTTCTTTTGCATTCATAAAGAGTACCTCTTATTTCTTTGATTTCGTCACATCTATTATTATACGCCGGCAAGTAAAGAATCCGTCAGGAACGGCCGGGGGTCTCATTTGACAATATCCCGCAGTAAAAGCTATAATAAAGAGCACATGGAAGGGTGTCCGAGCGGTTGAAGGAGGCGGTCTTGAAAACCGTTAACTTCGTGAGAGGTTCATGGGTTCGAATCCCATCCCTTCCGCCATTGCTGCTGACAGCCGCGGTTTATCGCGGCTTTTTTATATTTTACAGGGGGACTTATCATGACCGTTGGAACAGGAAGCGGAATCCGCCTGCTGCGGAAAGTGCTGGGATTGGCTGTGGGCGCGTCGATTTATTCGGCAGGGCTGAATCTTTTTCTGATCCCCAATCATATCATCGACGGCGGCGTCGTCGGTATTTCCCTGCTGGCACAGGCCCTGACGGGGCTTCCCTTCACCATGCTGGTCGTGCTCCTCAATCTGCCTTTCTTTTATCTGGGGTGGAGGCGTCTGGGACTCCGGCTGGCGCTGTCATCCTTTTTTGCCATTGTCGTCCTGTCCCTCTGCTCTTCTTATTTTGAGACACTGCCGCCGGTGACCACCGATCCTTTTCTGTCTACCATCTTCGGGGGCATTATCATCGGGCTCGGGGTCGGCATTGTCATTAAATGCGGCGGTTCCACAGACGGTACGGAAATCCTGGCGATTTTCCTGGAAAACCGATCCTCCTTCTCCGTCGGGGAAATTGTGATGTTCTTCAATTTCTTCATCCTCGGCGCGGCGGGATTCATTTTCAGCTGGAATTCCGCCATGTATTCTCTCATTGCCTATTTCATCTGCTCCCGGATGATTGATTCTGTTTCCACCGGGCTTGACTCTTCCAAGGGCATCTTTATCATTACCGATGATTATGACCGGGTGAGCGATGCCATTGTTCATGATATGCAGAGAGCGGTGACCCGGCTGCACGGCCGGGGCGGTTTCCTGAAGGAAGACAAGGATGTGCTTTACTGTGTCGTCTCCCGCTTGGAAGTGAACAAGCTTAAACAGGTCGTGACCGGCATTGACGGAGGGGCCTTTATCTCGGTCTTTGATGTGCAGGAAACCCAGGGGGGACTGCTGAAACGGAAAAAATAAAATTGACGGCAGGAACGGTTCTTCGGAACCGTTCTTTTTTTCGGAATTTCCGTTTCTTAAAAAATTTTAACGAAAAAATGACTTTTCATTTACGAAAATCCGTTTTATAATAAGACAATTTGTGCAGTTTTGGGCACAATTATTTTTATGTTTTGGAACGGAGGAACCATGTCGGAAAAATCATTGGAACAACTGGAATTTGAAGAAACGGGTGTCACCCGCAGGGAACGATGGAAGATCATGTGGGCGTCCATCCTCGGCTATGCCATGGACGGTCTGGATGTGCTGATTCTGTCCTTTGCCATGGCAGCCATTGTCGCGGAGTTCGGCCTGTCTCTGGGCGAAGGAGGCCTCATTGCCACCTACACCCTGATTGGTACAGTCCTCGGGGGTTACCTGTTCGGTATTCTCGCTGACTACTGGGGCCGTGTCCATACCTTTGCACTGACCATCATCCTGTTTTCTATCTTTACCGGTGCCTGTGCTTTTGCCGACAGTGCAGCTCATCTGGAAATCTTCCGTTTCCTTGCCGGACTCGGTCTGGGCGGGGAATACGGCATCGGCATGACGCTGGTTGCGGAAACCTGGCCGGCAGCCAAGCGTGCCCGTGCCACTGCAGGGGTTGCCATGGGCTGGCAGGCAGGGGCTGTGCTCGCCGCTGTCCTGGCTGCGGTTATCCTTCCTTCCTGGGGATGGAGAGGACTTTTCCTGGTAGGCGTTGTTCCTGCCCTGCTGGCTGCCTGGTCCCGTCACGGCATCCAGGAACCGCCGCTGTGGAAGAAGCGCAAGGCTTATAAAAAGGAACTGGAAGAAAAGCGGAAGAGAGGGGAAGCCCTCACTGCAGAGGAAGAGGAAGATCTGAAGTCTGCCAAATCCTTCCCGCTGAAGCTTCTTTTCGATTCTCCTTCGAAAGCACTGACTACGGTTTCCCTGACTGTCATGACCAGTGTACAGAACTTCGGCTACTACGGTATTATGGTCTGGCTGCCCATGATTCTTCTGAAGGAACACGGCCTGACTACGGCTTCCATGTCCGGCTGGATGATTGTTACCGTTATCGGCATGATCGCCGGCATCTACGTATTCGGCGCTCTCTGCGACCGTCTGGGCAGAAAGAAGCCGTACCTGCTGTTCTATGTATGTGCGGCGGCTATGGTTTATATCTACGTCAATCTGGGATCGCCCATCGCTCTTCTCTTCGGCGGCGCTTTCCTGGGCTTCTTCTGCAACGGCATGATGGCCGGGTACGGTACGCTTCTCTCCGAATGCTATACCACCGATGCCCGTTCTACTGCACAGAATTTCATATTTAATACCGGACGTGCGGTAGGCGGCTTTGCACCGGTTATTATCGGGACCATTGCACAGAGTGAAGGATTTAATGCAGCATTCGTTCTCCTTTCCGGTGTGTATCTGGCAGCAGCACTGAATGTACTGTTCTTTGTCCGGGACACAAAGGGAATGGAAATGAAATAAAACTGAATTTGTTTTGCAATGAAGCGCTTTTCCGTAAGGGGGCGCTTTTGTATTTCCGGGGATTCCGGGAAAGGGAGGAAATATTATGAAACTGTTGAAAAAGGACTTCTGCTGGCGGCGGCTGCCATTCTGGCCGTAGGAATTGCAGGATGCGGCGGCGAAAAGGAAAAGGCACCGGCAGGAAATGTTCTGAAAGTAGCCACCAATGCTACCTATGTGCCTTTCGAATTCAAGGATAAGGACGGAAAGGATTACACCGGCTATGAAATCGAAGTGGTCCGGGCAGTAGCAAAGGAAATGGGAAAGGAAATCGAATGGAAGAACATTGCTTTCGACGGACTGATTCCGGCACTGCAGTCCCATGAAGTGGATATGACCGCTTCCGGGATGACGGCAACAAAGGCAAGAGCGGAAAAGATCCTTTTTGCGGCGCCGTTCTATGAAACAAAGCTTGCGCTGGTTACAGCAGCAGACAGCCCCATTCATCAGGCCGGTGATGTAGCGGCCGATGAACAGGTGGCTCTGCAGGTAGGTACTACCGCAGCAGCCTATGCGCAGAGCAAGGGCTGGAAGGTCAGAGGCTTCGACAGTGCAGCAGATATCGTCATGGAGCTGAAAGCGGGCGGCACCCGGTCGGGACTGCTGGATAAGCCTTCCGCTGATTACTTTGTTGCTACCGACGGACATGACCAGTTCCGCGTGGTGGATGTGCCCGATTCCGAGGTGCAGTACTTTGCCTTCGGTTTCAACAAGGACAATAAGGCTCTGCAGCAGGAAGTAAACCGTGCTATCGCCAAGCTGACCGCTGACGGAACGCTGAACCAGATTCATGAAAAATGGTTCAAGACACCGCTTCCGAAGATGCCGGCTACTGCCGAGGAAGCACTGGGAATCTGAGAAACCCGGAATATCCCGGAAAAAGAGCAATGTGGCGCATCGTTTCGTAAAAGAAAAAGACCGCCGGACGGCGGAAATATAAAAGGCATGAACGAATCCGTAAAAGGATCGTTCATGCCTTTTTGCTTGTCTGTGATTATTCAATGCGGATGGCTTTTCCCTGCTCGAAGGACCAGAGGAAGAGGCCCAGTACGGGTTTCCCCAGAAGGGTACTGCCTGCTTCCCGGTAGACCAGGAGCTGTTCCCGGTAATGCCTGCGGAGCTGTTCCTCCGTCATAAGCCGGTCAGTCTTGTAATCGATGATGATCAGGCCCTTTTCGCCTTCCAGGAGGCAGTCCATGACACCCTGGAGGAAAATCTTTTCCTCTTCCTCACACTGCGGATAGAAAGAATGCGCCGGGAGAAGAATGGAGAAGGGCATTTCCTTCCGTATGCGGACGGCCCGTTTCATCAGCTTTGCCAGGGGGCCGGCGGCAAATGTAAGAAGCGCATCCAGCGGATGCCGGGGGTGGCGGGCAGAAAGAAGAATCCGCGTTTCCTCTTCCGTGAAGAATTGTTCGTTCCCCAGCCGTTCAATTTCCCGGCGGAATGCCGCTCTGTCAGCCGGAATCTTTGTGAAATCCAGCAGTTCCATGGCCTTGTGCATCAGTGTTCCGAAAGGGGTGCCGCCGGAAAGTCTTTCTTTTTCATCGGTAAGAAATGCCGGCGGGGTGCTGTAGTCCGGAGGAAGCATATCCTCCGGCGGTGTGTCTGCAGTGTCCTCAGGCGCACCGGCGGGGATGCAGTCGTCTCCGTCCTCCACAAGGAGAGCTGACGGGAAGGGGGGCTCCTCGGCAGCGGCGTATTCCTGCTTTTCCCTGAGGCTTACTGCAGCGGTGGCCGTGAGCTTGGACGGCGTTTCCACCGCTCCCGGATGGGGATAGGACCAGGTCAGCTGCCGGTCCATCCAGGCAGGAGGCGGAGGCAGGCTGGACAGATAGTCTGCAAGCGGGTCCGATGTGGACTGCTTTTCCGGAGACTGCTGGTTCTGATGGGTCCACAGGGCCTTTTCCTCCTCCGTGAAAAGGCAGGGCAGGTCTGTCACATGGAAGAGAAAATCTGCCTGTCCTTCTGCTCCGTCCTCCAGATAGCGGGGAATACGGTCCAGACGGTTCCAGACAGGCTCCATGGAACGGTGGCGGAGTACTGCCGGCATGATCCAGTCCAGGTAGCTTTTGGCATCGCCGGTGATATGAGCGGGGAGAAGTTCTTTTTCCGAGGAGAAGAGGGAAGCGGCCCAGCGGTCCAGATCCTGTCCGGCATCCTTGCACAGGCCGATGAGGAAAAGCTTATCTCTGGCACGGGTCATGGCCACATAGAGAAGACGCGCTTCCTCGGCCCGGCTTTCCCTCTGTATAGCCGATTTCAGGGCAGTCCAGTACAGGCTGGGCCAGCGGGCATGGTGGGGCTTGTCATAATACTGCAGACCGAGCCCCAGCTCCTTATGAAGCAGGAAAGCGGCCTGAGAATCCCGGAGATTGAAGGACTTTGCCGTATCAGCGAGAAAGACCACCGGGAATTCCAGCCCTTTGCTTCGGTGGATGGTCATGATGCGGACCGCATCGGATGCGGCAGAAGCAGTCCGGCTCCGGAATTCTCTGGAAATTTTGGTCAGGCGGGACAGATCGTTCAGGAAGGGATACAGTCCGTTGTGCGTGCCTGCATCTCTGGCCCGGGCGAGTGCATAGAAGGACAGCACATGAGACTTCCGGAAGGCGCCGCCGGGGAGTCCGGAAATGTAGGTGAGGTAGTCCGAATCGGACAGAATTTTCCGGAGAAGCGGAGCAATCCCGTCCAGCAGGGACGATTCTCTCCAGCTGCTGTATTGGCGGAGAAAACGCAGTAGGGCTTCGGTTTTGTCCGGGGACAGGACGGTCTGCTTTTCCAGAAGAGGCCACAGGAAATCGGCCTTTTCCTCCTTTTTGAGAAGATACAGGAGGGACAGGTCCTTTTCATCCAGTCCGACGAAAAAGGAACGGAGAACCGCTGTGAGCGGGAGATCCTGGAGGGGATTGTCCAGGATTTTCAGGAGTGCCCAGAGAACCTGCACCTCATTGTTCCGCACAAAGTCATCCTCCCGGTCGGAAACGGCGGGAATCCCGTTTTCCTCCAGGGTTTTCAGAAGAACGGGCCCCTTGGAGGACACAGACCGGAGAAGAATGACGATATCTCCGTACGAAACAGGCCGGAAAGTGCCGTCCTTGTTCATAACCTGCTGCTTTTCTTCCATCATGGTGCGGATTTTCTCCGCAATGAACCGCCCCTCTGCGGCGGCACTCTGGATTTCCTTCAGTGCGGGATCGGCATCCTCGGACTCCCGGACGGATTTGCTGTCGATCAGCTCAATGGAGACCGGACCGCCCAGGTAATTGGCCGGACGGGGATCTTCCTTCCGTCCCGGATAAAGGGCTTCTTCCTTTCCGTAGGAGAGCTCCAGCGTCTGCTCGGAAAGGATCTGCCGGAAAAGAAAATTGATGGAAGCCAGGACGCAGGCATCGCTCCGGAAATTCCGGTTCAGATCGATGCGGTACGTGAGAGAGGCCGGGTCATGGGTGTATGTATTGTATTTTTCGAGGAAAATGGTGGGGTCTGCCTGGCGGAAGCGGTAGATGCTCTGCTTGATATCGCCGACCATGAACCGATTCTTTCCGTCGGACAGAAGAGAGGTGATCAGCTCCTGTACACCGTTTGTATCCTGGTATTCATCGATCATGACTTCCCGGTACCGGGAGCGGAGAGCCAGAGCGGTCTGCGACGGGTATTCCCTGGCCCGCATCGGATCGAAATCGGGATTGTCCCGATCCAGCAGGATGTCCAGCGCATAATGCTCCAGATCGTTGAAGTCCATCACCGCTTCCCTCTTTTTTCTCCGGGTGTAGGCTTTTGAAAAAGCAAGAGTCAGCTCCGACAGGACCCGGGCGGCAGGCTGCATGGCCCGGGTTTCCTCCAGCCACTGGGACTGCGGAACGGAAAGAATCGGCGCGATTTCTTTGGAAAATATATCCTTTGCCTGATTCCGGATGTCCCTGATGCGGGATACGGGAGGCAGCTCTTTGAACTGAGCCGCCGTCATGCCGAAAGAAGCAAGATCGCTCTTTTTCGTACGGAGCGCAGCAAAGGAAAAATCTTTGTTCTCGTACAGGGGGCGCCAGCTTTCGGCGGAAGCCAGCAGGGAGAAGAAATCGTATTCCCCGGAAAGGATTTCGCCGTAAGCGGTACGGATCGGCTCGGAATTCTCCATGAGAGAAAAGATATCCCGGTAGAGATCCGCCGCTTTTTCTGCGGAGCGCACAAGGGTTTCCCGTACGGAAGCTGTCCAGGGAAGGTCATCGAGGGATGCATTTTCGGGAAGGGCATAGGCATCGGGCAGACGGGACAGCCATACCTCCGGAAAAGCCATGGAACGGGAAAAATTCCACAGATCCCGGACGGCGGCGCGGAGCTTTTTGTCCTGATAGCGGCCGGCAAAGAAATCGGCCGTATCCAGAAAATCCGGGTCGCCCTTCTGATAAAAGGTTTCCAGCACCTCAGTGAGGACTTCCTCAGAGAGAAGGTACTGCTCGTTTTCATCGGAAAGGATTTTTGTTTTGGGGTCCAGATCGAGCAGGTAAAAATACTGCCGGACCAGAGACTGGAAGAAGGAGTCCAGGGTGGAAATGGCGGCGTTTCCCAGAAGAGAAATCTGCTTTTCCAGATGGTGCACAAGTGCCTCCTGATGATCTTCATCGGCCTTCTTCAGCGCAGCTGTGAGGGAAGAGGATACCCGGGCCTTCATTTCCGCAGCAGCAGACTTGGTGAAGGTCAGTACCAGCAGTTCATTGATATTGACAGGATGCTCCGGATCGGTGACCAGACGGGTGATTCGCTCCGTGAGGACGGCCGTTTTTCCGCTTCCTGCCGCGGCGGAGAGGAGAAGATTCCTTCCCCGGGCATTCAGGGCGGCTTCCTGTTCCTTGGTCCAATGGTTACTCATGGGAATCCTCCTTTTCTTCTCTTTCTGCGGCGGCCAGCTCCGCTATATCGGCTCCGGCAGCAATGGCAGCGAGATTCTTTTTCAGGAATGTATTGCCGGGAAGCGGGGCATAGTCATATTCCTCTCCCGGCAGGGACGGATCGAAGCGGCAGACGGAACGGTAGGGGCAGTAGGTGCATGCCGTTTTCCCTTCGAACCGGACAGGGCGGATGGAAATATCTCCGGAGCACATTTTCCGGTACAGGGAAAGGATATTCCTCCGTACGATGGTGAGGAGACTCCGGAACTCTTCCTCCGTGAGAACGGACGGGGAGGCATAAAAGGTCCCGTCTTTTTTCAGGCGCACGGCCAGGAAGGAGTCGGTTTCTCCCATATGGGCATCCAGATCGCGGAGAACCTGCGGGTCATTCAGGAAATACCCGGCGGCCTTGTCTTTCTCCGGAAGCTTCGGAATGCCGCCGGAAGGCGTCTGGGCGACGGCCCGCACATCGCCGGACAGGTAGATATACATCAGTGCGGCGGGAAGAAGTGTATTTCCCGTTCTCCCCGCTTCCTCCGCAGCGGCGAGGAAGTATGTCAGGAGCTGCAGTTTCAGGCCGGCAACGATTTCCCGAAGCGATGCCTCTGCTCCGCCTGTCTTATAGTCGGCAATGACCGCCCGGTTCCCGCTGACATCAAGACGGTCGATTTTTCCTCTGAGCGTGAGGGAATCCCCTTCCTCTGCAGCGAGGCGGACAAAGAAGTCCTTTTCCAGTGCTTTTGTATCAAAGGAAGAACGGCGGCTCCATTCCCGGAAGGTCACCAGTGCATTCCGGAAGGTTTTGTTCAGCTCCCGTTCCGTATAGCGGGAGGCTCCGTCGGAATGGAGAATGCCGTACTTCATCCGGGCAGACAGATTCCGGGCGATTTCTGAGGAAAGGTGTTCAATATCCTCATCGGTGGCATCCCGCCACTGTCTGCGGTCCTTTTCGAGCGCAGCGCCGAACTGATGCAGTCCAGCATGAAGGTACAGTCCGAAGTCCGGCGTTTCGATTCCGCCTTCCTTTCTCTCCTCTACGGACAGTCCGTACTGAAGGAAATACTTGTACGGGCAGCTCCGGTAGCTTTCCAGCCGGGTGACAGAGCTGGAGAACCGTCCGCCGGGCTTGAACAGTCTGGCAGCCAGAGCAGGCGGAAGGGAGGAAGACCGGTTGGCATAGGAAAGACTCCGCAGCCGGGATAAAAGAAGCGGGCGGAAGTCCCTGCTGTTTGCGGCCCATGATACCAGGCCGGTCCAGTAGGAATCCTTTCCGGGGATTTTTTCCCGCAGCACGCCCGGCAGGAAAGAAAGCGCTTCCCCGGGGTGACAGAAGAAGGACGGGTCGTTCCGTTCCGGAGACGGGACAGAAACCTCCCGGACCTCCGAGGGGTAGGAAAGCGCAATCAGCCGGGAAACCGGGAAGGAAAGCTCCGTTTCTTTTCCGTCCTCCGTCATCTTCGGACGGGAAATATAGAGGACATCCCGGGCACGGGTGAACGCCAGGTACACGGCAAATTCCTCCTCGTGAATCTGCTGCATCAGATTGGAGGAAAAGAGAAATGAAGACTGCTCATAGAGCCGCTCTTTTTCCGCTTCCGTAAAGAATCCTCTTTCTTCCAGACGCTTCGGGAAATCCCCTTCTGCGGCGCCAGGAATGAACACCGCCCGGGCCTCCATGGAATATCCGCGGTCCAGTCCGGTGACGGTCACGTGATCGAGGGAAGGCGGAATGGTGGAGTAGGTGAGCGCAGAAAGGCCGTCCTCAAACATGGCCAGAAAATCTTCATCGGAAGGACTGTCCTTTCCGGCGGCATGGACGATTTCATCCAGAAGGGACAGGACCTTTTTCCATACCTGGAGATGGGGGCGGAGGTTTGTTTTTTCTTCGTCCTTTTCGTCCAGTGCGAAAATCTTCTGCGGGATCGACTCTGCCAGCAGGAAATCATACAGAACCGCACATTTTTCCTCTGCGGTGACGGCAGTGCGCCAGCGGCCGGTGATATCATCCAGAAGACAGACGACCTTTTCTCTCCACTGATTGACCTGCGCCAGCTGTTCCCGTTCCCTGTCGTCGGGAGGCGGTGCCGCTTCATCCAGACTGCGGATTTCCCGGAATTCCCAGACCGTATGCCACTGGGACGGGCGAATCCGGTGGAGAAGGACGTAGTTTTCCAGACGGTCCACCTCATCCGGAGAAAGCTCAGACAGCATATGGGTTTTCAGGAGCCGGAAAAGGAGCTCCTTCCGCCAGCCGCTTCCTTTTCGGTGTGTCTCTGCCGTGAGAAAACGGAGGAGGCGGTCCAGGAGCACAACCAGCGGATGGTTGTTCATGGGATGCTTCTGATCGATGAATCCGGGGATCTGATACAGGGCGAAGGATCTTTCAAAAAGATCCGTATAATCGTCGGGATTGCGGAGAAGGATCAGAATATCCCGGTAGCGGAAGCCCTTATCCCGGACGAGAGATGCAATGGTCCGGGAAATTTCATCGACCTCGCTGCTCCGCTCGGGGGCTTCCAGGATATGGAGACCGACATCCGGTCTTACAGAGGGACTTTTGCCCCGGCTGAACGGGAGCGGCCGGCGGCTGAAGAAATGCTCCGCCATTTCCTTCAGGCGGAGAGAACGGAAGCGGACAGGCTCCTTCAGCACCACCGAATCGGCATGGCGTTCCTCCTGCAGAATCTGCCGGTACAGCTGCATCGGACGGGCAAAATTCCCGCTGCGGGCTGCTTCCTTCGGGGAATCCATGGGAAGCGTAACCGTTACATCCCGGGCAGTGCGGATCAGGGCGGATACGATACGGATTTTCTGGGGAACCAGTCCGTTGAAGCCGTCTATCCAGATCCGGGCATCCCGGATCATTCTGGATTTCGGGATTTCCCGCGCCAGCAGGTCAAACAGACTCCCTTCATAGGAGAAGTGCTCCTTCAGGTAGGCCCGGTAGGCCTGATACAGCAGGTGCAGATCGGATAGTTTTCTCCCCAGCGGGGTGTCTCCCTCCTGCTCTGCTGCAAGACGCAGATCTTTCTCTTCCATGCAGAAGGTGTCAAGCTGATGGAAAAAAGCGGCAAGCTCTTCCGAAAAATGGGGATAGGACGCGGCCCGCCGGATGGCCTGCAGCTTTTCCCGGTTCATTTCCAGGAGACGGCGGATGATGATCTGCTGTCCCAGCGGGGAAAGAGCATCCGCTACGGGAGAGTGAAGCTCCTGAAAAACCCGGTAAGCCAGCCGGGAAAAACCGCATACCGTTACGTCCGTGAATCCTCCGTGGGGAAAAGAAGCGGCCAGAAGATATTCCGCCGTATAGGTTCCCTGATCCGGGACCAGAAGAAATGCTTTGCGGTCATGGCCGGAAAGCACATAGTTCCGGATTTCCTCATAGCATCGGCGGGACTTTCCCGTTCCCGCCCGTCCGAAAATAAAATGAAGAGACATGATGCGCCTCGCCTGCTCAAAATACAAGAAACATTTCCTATATTATACATGAGCGGAGAGGAAAGAGAGAAAAGGAGAAGAGATGCAGGGCAGGATTTTAGGATTGCCTATTATTTTTTTAGGCACATCATGATAAAAATTTAGAAATTTTATATAAATAGTTTCTGCCTTTTGTGCTATTATAAATAATGTTTTCTGAAATACAGTTTATAGAATACGGAAGGGGAAACATTCATATGGGAAAAACCAATTTGTGGACCCGGGAATTTATCGGTATGGGTCTCACTAATTTATTTTATTTCATGTCGCAGTACATCCTGATCGCATCACTTCCGATTTATATGGCGGAAGAAATGGGCGGCGGCCAGTGGGAGGCCGGGATGGCAATGACTTTTTTCCAGATCGGCACAGTGTCGGCCCGTCCCTTTGCGGGAAGAATCATTGATCAGGCAAACAAGCAGAAGCTTCTGCTGGGCGTTTCCGCTTTGTTTTTCCTGGTTATGATTGCCTTTCATTTTGCAGATTCCCTGGATATGATCTTCGGTCTCCGGCTGGTTCACGGCATCCTTTTTGCCCTGGGAACGACGGCTTCCGCCACCATGGCATCCATGATTCTGCCGTCTGCCAGAAAAGGGGAAGGAATCGGCTATTTTGCGGTATCCGGCAATCTGGCCATGGTCATCGGACCGATGGTCGGCCTTCTGGTCATTCAGTATTTCGGCTCTGCCGTTCTGTTTTCTTCTCTGGGAATTCTGGCTGTTCTGGCTCTTGCGGCGGGGAACGGAAAGAAACTGCCGGAAGAGGTCATCCTGCCGGGCAGCCGGAAAAAAGCCGGGTTTACCGTATCCAGTTTTCTGGATAAGAATGCCTTTCCTGCCGTAGGAATGTCCACCTTTGTCTTTTTTGCCTACGGCGGGGTCCTGACTTTTATCCCCATGTATACGCAGTCCATGGATCTGACCGGCTATACCAGCCTTTTCTT
Organism: uncultured Dialister sp.; assembly: GCA_900557365.1. Next base: position 106,908 of record UPXR01000002.1, read on the forward strand.
TATGGTCTTTGCGCTGATCATTGTTGTCACCCGGCCGCTGGTGGGATATGTATTTGACCATAACGGGCCGGATTTCACGGTGTATCCGGGATTCCTTTCCTTCGTTATCGGCTTTGTCCTCTTTTCTATGGTGGAGGGGCCGGTGCTTCTTCTGGTTTCCGCAGCCTTCCTCGGACTGGGCTTCGGTGCTCTGGCCCCGGCGGCACAGACCATTGCCATTCAGAGCGCTCCGCCTTCCCGGACTGGAGTGGCGACCTCTACGTATTTCTGGTCTCTGGATATTGCCGTCGGGCTTTCTGCCACCATTCTGGGGGCACTGGCCATGGTCCTGGGATACCGGTATATGTACGGCGTCGTGAGTACAGCCGTCGTCATTCTCGGTACGGCATACTACGCATTGGCCCGGAAAAAGGGATGGATTCGGACAGGCCGGTAAAAAGACGGGGTGTCTGCTTTCTTTGCCGGAATGTTCAGCTCAATAAAAAACGTCTGCCGAAACGGCAGGCGTTTTTTATTTTCAGGATGCAGATTATCGTTCAGGGCTTATTCCTTCAGGGCCTGTGCCAGATCTCCGATCAGATCCTCTGCGGATTCGATGCCGACGGAAAGACGGAGGAGGCAGTCCGTAATGCCTCTTTCTTCCCGTTCTTCTTCGGTCAGATCATGGTGGGTCTGCGTAGCCGGATAGGTAATCAGACTTTCCGTACCGCCGAGACTTTCCGCAAACCGGATCAGCTGTACTTTTTTCAGAACCCGTGCAGCGGTTTCATGGGAATCGGTATAGAAGGAAAGCATAGCGCCGTTTCCCCGGGATTGACTTTCATGAACCTCCTTGTTCGGGAAATCCGGCAGACCCGGATAAAGAACCCGGGTGACTTCCTTCTGCTGTGTCAGCCATTCGGCAATGCACATGGCATTTTTCTGTGCTGCCTCCATGCGGACCGCAAGCGTCTTGATGCCCCGGATGGTGAGCCAGCTGTCAAAGGGAGAGAGGCAGCCGCCTACCGTCGTATACAGGTCATGAACACGCTGAGCCAGCTCCGGATCTTTGCATACGGCAAATCCTGCCAGCGTATCATTGTGGCCTGCCAGAAATTTTGTGCCGCTGTGAATGACGATGTCTGCGCCCAGATCGAGAGGGTTGCAGAAATAGGGGCTCATGAACGTATTGTCCACAATCAGGAGCGCTCCGTGGCTGTGAGCAATTTCCGCAGCTTTCCGGATATCCGTAATCTGCATCATCGGGTTGGTCGGTGTTTCCACATACAGGGCCTTTACCGTATCATCAAAGTTTTTCTCGATGCGGGCCGGGTCGGAGGTATTGATGAGGCGGAAGTTGATGCCGTTCTTCTCATTGATGAGGCGGAAAAGACGGATGGAGCCGCCGTACAGATCATCCGTGGAAAGGACGGTATCGCCGGGACGGAAAAGCTCCATAACCATGGAAATGGCCGCCATGCCGGAGGAGTAGCTTGTGCATCCTGCACCGTGCTCCAATGCGGCTACAACCTTTTCGCAGGCATCCCGTGTGGGGTTGCCGAGGCGGGAATAGTCATAGCCTGTGGATTGGCCGAGCTCCGGATGGCGAAAGGTAGCGCTCTGGAAAATCGGGACGGAAACGCAGCCTGTTGCATCTGCTCTGTCGCTGCCGTGAATACAAAGTGTTTTGATGTCCATAATATACCTCCTTGGATCTGTACGGGAAGATCCTGCAAATGCCGGTAAATCGGGAAAGGGATTTCCTTCCTGAGAAGGATTTCCCCATAAAAAAATCCCGTCCCCGAAAGGGACGAGAATCTCGTGTTACCACCCAAATTTACCGCTGCGTTGCCGTAACGGCCTTAATAAGTACGCCGGCCGAAGCCTTGATACCCTGCTGCTGTATCGGGCAGACCCGGGGGACTTCACTGTTCGGTCCCACTGGCTCCAAGTCCATCTTCAGCATGCTTTACCGTACTGCTTTCACCTTACGCAGCTCTCTGGGACAGCTCCCCATGCCTACTCTTCCTGTCATTGCCTTTTTGAAATTACTTATAGGATAGCACCGCAGGAAAGGCCTGTCAAACCCGGACAGGGTTCTCTTTGCTCTGATTTGGTAAATTCTTTATCAGGACTGTACATTTCTATTGTATAATAGGAAAAAAGAATTTCAGGAGGAACCTATGTCTACAAAGAATACTCAGGATATCACCTGCCCGCAGTGCGGGAAGGCATCACCGTTCACTGTCTGGGACGGCATCAATACAAAGGAAAATCCGGAAATGCGGCAGGCTGTGCGGGACAACAGCGCTTTCCGGTTTGTCTGCCCCCATTGCGGAGCCAAAACGCTTCTGAATTATAATTTCCTTTATCACCAGCAGGAAGACCGGTTCATCATTTTTGTTCTGGCAGACGGAAGCGGCGGAGAGGAGAAATATGAAAATCTTCTTCGCCAGTTCCGGGGGTATACGGCACGGCTGGTAACCTCCTTCAATGATTTTAAGGAAAAGCTTGCCATCCGGGATGCGGGCATGGATGACCGCATCGTGGAGCTGATGAAGAGCGCCGTATGGGACCGGCTGGATCAGATGTACAGTGATAAGCATATCGATGAAGTGCTCTTTGCCGTCAATGAAGAGGGAAAACACGGATTCATTTTCCGCTCGCAGGGGAAAATGGTCACTGCAATGGAATTCAATGATGATTTGTACCGTACGATTCGGGAAACGGCCATGCCTGCCATTGAAAAATTCTCGGAAAATGTATATGTGATCGGACGGAAATGGGCAGCAGAGACCGTACAGAAAATGGGCTGAGCCTTTGAAAGGCGGCTGTTTCGGACAGTCTGAAAACACTGCGGAACATCAAAAACAGAAAAAGACAGAAAAATGAAAAATCGGGAGCTCCGGAAAGGGAGTTCCCGATTTTTTGACGGAAATTTCCGGGCAAAACTGACAGCCCGGAACGGAAAAATCTCCCCTGCTTCTGCGGAGGAGATTTTTCTGAAAAGGACAAAAGGGAATCAGCCCAGGAATCCTCTCATATTCTGTGCTTCCACGACTCTCTGGAGAGCGAGCATATAAGCTGCCAGACGATAGGTGACATGGTATTTTTCCTTCAGGGCAAAGACATCCTCATAAGCCTGCCGCATCTGCTTGCGGAGACGGTCATTGTATTCTTCTTCCGTCCAGTAGTAGCCGGTGCGGTTCTGCACCCATTCGAAATAGGAGCCTACGACACCGCCCACATTGGCCATGACATCCGGAAGGACTTCGATGCCTTTTTCTTCAAAGTAAGCGTCTGCTTCTTCCGTGGTAGGACCGTTGGCCCCTTCCAGGATCAGCTTTGCTTTAATGAGTCCCATGGTATCTGCATTCAGTTGATTTTCCAGAGCAGCTGCAAAGAAAACATCCACATCCTGGCTGAAAAGTTCTTCCGTAGGGATGAGAACAGCCCCTTCTTCGGTGTAGCCCTTGAGGGAACGGCCGTGGCTGTTGGCATAAACATACATTTTCTCGATGTCCAGTCCGTTCGGATTGTGCCAGGTGCCGTTGATATCCCCGATAGTGGTGATTTTTACACCTTCTCTGTGCATGAGAAGAGCGCCTACGGAGCCTACATTGCCGAAGCCCTGGAGAGCCATGGTAAGTCCGCTGATATCCTTATGGTTCTTTTCGCACCAGGTCTGGAGAGTGAAAAGAAGACCCCGGCCGGTCGCTTCATTTCTGCCCAGGGAGCCTCCCGTGCAGAGCGGCTTTCCGGTGACGACTGCAGGCTGCCAGGTACCGGAAAGTGCAGCATATTCATCGGCAATCCAGGCCATAATCTGCCCGTTTGTATTGACATCCGGTGCCGGAACATCCTTATCCGGTCCGATGATGGGATAAATTTTTCTGATATAGCCCCGGGTGAGCCGTTCCAGCTCTCTCTGAGACAGCCTGTGGGGGTCGACGCGGATGCCGCCCTTGGCCCCGCCGTAGGGAATATTTCCGATGGCATTTTTGATGGTCATCCACGCTGCCAGTGCCTTTACTTCATTTTCATCGGACTGCGGATGGAAACGGATGCCGCCCTTGGCAGCACCGCGCGCCGTGGAATGCTGTACCCGGTATCCGGAGAAAACCTGCACATGGCCGTCATCCATCCGTACGGGAATGGATACCGTCAGTTCTCTTTCCGGATAACGGACGAAATCATAATCATCCTGTTTGTAGCCCAGAACAGTCGCTGCTTTGTCCAGAACATGGAGCATATTTTCGTAGGGATTGTAGTTTGCCATCGGAATGCCTCCTCTTACAAATCAAAGTATCAGATACATGATGATCTAGGAACAATATAACACCGATCGGCTCAAAAATATAGCCTTATGATTATTTGGCATAAATAAAGTATACAAGTATATAACAGCCGGATAGACAAAAGGCTGTTTCCCTTTGCCGGCTCTGTGTGTTTTCTGATTCCGGGCCGGAGAAACAGCCTTCCATATTTTATACATATATATAATAGCGCTCGAAGAGAGTATCCGGATGCCGGAAAATAAAACCGGAATTCAGGCTTTCATAATCCGCATTACATTCGTATTGGAATGGGGCAGGCCCATCTGACCGATGCCGGCTGTAATGACGCACAGATCATCCGGGGAAAGAATGTGCATCTCCCGGAGCTTATCCATGGATCTGGAGAAAAGAGTATCCGTATCGGTTTGTTTCTCTGCAAAGACCGGTGTGACGCCCCAGAAAAGCATCATCTGACGGAGTGTGTGCGGGAAGGAGGAAAGGGCATATACATCCACATCGGGACGGTACTTGGAAAGAAGAAGGGCGGTGGCTCCGCTGTCGGTCGGTGCACAGATGGCTTTGGCCCGCAGCTCATGGGCGGCCGTTACGGCAGCACGGCAGGTCGTATTGGCCACAGAATCATAAATACTCTTGTCCATGTCCCGATAGCGGAAGAATTCATGCTGAATGAACCGTTCCGTATATTCCGCAATGGAGGCCATCATTTCCAGAGCCTCTGCCGGATATTTTCCGTTGGCGGTTTCTCCGGAAAGCATGACCGCATCCGTATTGTCATTGACCGCGGTCGCCACATCCGTGACCTCCGCACGGGTGGGACGGGGATTCCGGATCATGGAATCCAGCATCTGGGTTGCCGTGATGACCGGTTTTCCCTCATAGTTGCAGGCATCAATCATCTCCTTCTGCAGATGCGGCACAGTTTTCGGATCCACCTCTACCCCCAGATCGCCCCGGGCAATCATAATGCCGTCTGAAGCCTCCAGAATTTCCTGAAAATGCTCTACCGCCGAAGCGCATTCAATTTTTGAAATGATTTTGATGGGACTGCCTGCCTTTCGGAGAATTTCCCGGATGGTTTCCACTCCTGCCGCATCCCGGATAAAAGAAGCAGCAATATAATCCATATCCTCTTCAATGGCAAAGGCGATATCCTTCCGGTCCTGCTCCGTCAGGGCAGGGAGGTTTGTCCGGGTCCCGGGAAGATTGATGCCTTTTTTTTCACCGAGTACGCCGCCGTTTCTGACCCGGCAAAAGATGTCCGGGCCGTCCGTGCTTTCCACTGTCAGGCCGATCAGTCCGTCATCGATAAGAATTTCCTCTCCCGGGCGCACATCCTGCGGAAGCTCTTTGTAGGAAACGGAAACGCGATGGCTGTCTCCCTCGATATCTTCCGCAGTGAGGCAGAAGGACTCTCCCTCCCGGAGCAGCACCGAGGCATGGTGCTTCAAAAGTCCGGTCCGGATTTCCGGCCCCTTTGTATCCAGAATCATGGCTATGGGCCGGCCTGCTCTTTCGGCGGCGGCCCGCACTTTGGCGAGACGGGCCCGATGCTCTTCATGGGTGCCGTGAGAAAAATTGAAGCGGGCGGCATCCATGATCGGCGCCATCCGGTCAAGAAGCGCTTCATTATCCTCATTGGGGCCCATGGTGCAGACAATTTTTGTTTTTCTCATATGGTTCCTCCTTTGAACCGGCCGGCAGCATTGCTGCAGGACAGACCGGTTCTGTTCCGGCAAAAACAAATGAAATTCACAATCTCTATTCTTATCCATATAGTACAACAGAATCCGAGGGATAAAAAGAGAATAATCTATATTATTGCAGGACGTTTTCTGTGAAACGAGATGATCGGAAGAAATTGATTTCAGAAAAAATCGGGAGATTCATAATATGTATTTCCGGCTTATAGAAATGATTCGGGGAAAAGAAAACTTTTTTAAGAAATATCAATATGATTCGGCCTATTATAAAAAACAGACCTGAATTGAACGAAAATCGTTTTTTTTAGTATGAGCGGAGAATGATGGGATAGGCTATAATAAGCAAATATCAGGAGAAAGTGCTCTTTTTCAGACGGTATTTTGCAGTTCTGACGGAAAATAAAGAATCTATCATAGAAAAAATCTATAATATCATGCAAGAAAACCGTATTTTGACCGAAGGAATCGGTGCTTTTCGCAGATTCTTATAAAGAAAATATAAATTTTGACTCATTCATTTTATGCTATATAATAAATAAAAGGGTCTCTTTAATAGAAATTTCGCTGAGAAGGGAGCTTTCCGAGTTATGAGTTTTCAGGTTCTGAAGAAGACGGGCATGGCTGTTCTTCTTTTTGTCGGGATTTTCGGCGGATACAGTGCGGGGGCGGCAGAACCGGCTTCCGGACAAAACGTTGCTTCCACATCGTTTTACAGAGAAGTAAATCATTCCTATTCTTTTTTTGACGGAGCATCGGACGGCTCTTCCGAAAGAAGTGAATCCACACTCTGCTTCGATGACGGCTTCGGAAAATTCACGGAATTCCGAATGACCTGGGAAAACCGCCGGATGATTCTGGAAGTCCGGCAGAACGGAAGACTCATCGGGAGAAAGAGCTGTTATACAGAAAATTCTGCATTTTCGGTTATCCGGGACAAATCGGGAGAGCAGACATACTTTCTGATTACCATGGGTGATCATCATTACAGAGGGGAATTTGATCGGGACAACCGCTGGACGCTTACGGAGAAAGAGGACGGCTCTCCGAATAAAAGCAGGGGAGAGGAAAACGGTACAGCAGCACCGGAGGAAAGTTTTCAGCAAAGGAAATGAGATGGAGGAGCTATGAAGAAACAGATTCATTTGAAAGCAGCTGATATGGCGGGGAGTGACCACCTGGGTTTAACCTACAACTTGGGACAGGCACATAAGATCATGCTTCTCAAGCAGTCGGGCATTATGAAAAAGTTCGGACTTACTGCCCGGCAGTCACTTATCATTGCTTACCTGTCAACGCATAAAAAAGACATCATCACCCAGAAAACGCTGGAAGATGCGCTGAATCTGACCAATCCGACCATTACGGTGATGATAAAATCTATGATGGAAAAAGGGCTGATCAGCAGGGAAAGAATGGCTGATGATGCCCGGAAATACCGCCTTTTCCTGACGGATAAGGCAAAGCTTGTGGAACAGGCCAGCCGCAAGGCTGCGAAGGATATGGATCGTTCCTTCTACAGCGGCGTGTCGGAAGAGGAAATGCAGGTCTTTGAAGGCGTGCTGGGAAAGATCATGAGAAATCTGGAACTGATCTGATCCGGAAATACAGAAGTAAGAGAGAGGCGCTCTTTCAGAGCGCCTTTTTTGCTGCGGAAAAAAGGTCGAAACGGAAACACCGGGGATTCCCGGTGTTTCCGTTTTGGCAAAAAGGAAAGGCCTCGGGGAACGGAGACTGAAAATGGAAATGGAAAGCAAGGGAGACAGACGAATTGGAAACGCAGAGAATACAAAGGGGTCCGGGAAAAATTTTCTCAGCTGCGGAAGAGGAGAAAAAGTCGAAGAGCCGGAAAGAGTGACAGTGGCTGTCCATGGCGTTTGATATAATATTTTTACCATGAATGGAAATCATAAATCACAGGGAGGTATTAAGAGTTATAGGAAGGCCGAAAGTAATGTTTCAGATGCATTAGAACTATGCGTCTGGATTTTTATGAAAATTACAGGTTTTTCTTCAGGAGACAATAGCAAAACCTGTAGGGAAAGGAAATCCTTCAGCGGAGGCGGAATAGATGATTCGGCGGATATTTTGTATCGGATGAAGGAAAAATCATTGGAACAGGCCGGAAAAATGGCGGTCTGTTATTGGGGGAGGATTGTATGGATGAAACAGCGGCGAAATCGGAGAGACTGCTGCAGATCTTTTTTCGTCTGATCCGCGGAGATGTCCTTTTAAAAAAGGAATTGGCGCAGCAGTTTCATGTCACAGAACGAAGCATTCGCCGGGATCTGGAGTCTCTGAGATGCTTTTTCGCGGAGCAGGAATTACATCAGGATATTGTGTATGACCGAAAAATGAAGGGATATCGGCTGGAACAGTCTGAGGTTTCTCTGCTGAACAACGGGGAAATTCTGGCCGTATGCAAAATTCTTATGGAAAGCCGTTCCATGAGAAAAGATGAAATGTTTCCTCTTCTGGACAAACTGGTGGCCTGCAGCGTGCCGGAACAGAATAAGAAACTTATTGCCCGTCTGCTGGTTAATGAAAAGTATCATTATGCAGAGCCGGATCATGAAAAACGGATTTTGTCCGGCTTGTGGGATATCGAGCAGGCTGTACAGGAACATCGGATGATCAAAATCCGGTATGAGCAATTGGAAAAAAGCGGGACGATAGAGCGGAAAATCAAACCGATGGGGATTTTATTTTCTGAATATTATTTTTATCTGATGGCATTCCGGGAAGGAGAGCCGGAGGAACAGGAGCAAATGGTGCCTGCCGTTTATCGTGTGGACCGCATCAAATCGTTCGAGGTTCTGAATGGACATTTTCAGGTTTCTTTCAGTGAGCGCTTTCAGGAGAAGGAACTGCGGAAAAAGGTGCAGCTTCTGTGCGGCGGAAAGACGGTTTAGGCGGTACCTGCAGTATCGGTGGTACAGATATTGAATGTCCGGGAAAGGAATTAAAACCGGCGCCCAGGCCGGAGCGACAGGGAGCCTGCCGGAGCAGACGGCCGGCCATACAGACTGTGTAAGGGAAGCGGTAAGAAGGGAAAGGACAAGGGTTGTAAAAAAAGGCATCGGGAATATTATCCCGATGCCTTTTTTTGTTGGTTCCGCGGTATTTTTTTCTCTTGCTATTCGACCTCGAAAGCGGCTGTGCTGCCTTTTTTCCCTGTGCTGACGCGGAGCCGGGCATCAATCCGTTCTTCCAGTTCCGGCACATGGGAAATGATGCCGACCAGCCGTCCCGTACTCTGCAGATCAATCAGTGTGTTCATGGCGCTGTTGAGAGAATCCGGGTCCAGTGTGCCGAAGCCCTCATCAATGAACATGGTGTCCAGCCGGACACCGCCCTGTCTTGCCTGCACTACATCGGCCAGACCGAGGGCAAGAGCCAGAGACGCAAGGAAGGTTTCCCCGCCGGAAAGGGTATTGGCCGGTCTTGTCCGTCCGGTATAGCTGTCCGACACCTCCAGCGTCAGGCCGCCCCGGCCGAGCGTGCTGTCGCCGGACATGCGGCGGAGAGAATACCGTTTCCGGCTCATCTCCCGGAGGCGCAGATTGGCAGCCTTGGCTACCTCATCCAGCAGGGTGCCCAGAACATACCGTTCCAGAGAAATCCGGGAACGCTCGCCCCGGGTGAGACTGTACAGGCCGGATACCAGAGAGACCTCCCTTTCGGTTTTTTCCAGCTGTTTTGCCTGTGCGGCGGTCTTGCGGAGCACCTCTTCCAGACGGCGGGATTCCTTTTCCTTTTCGGTCTGCACGGTCAGAGCCTGCTTGAGCCGGGCCTGATAGGACTGATCTTCCTTTCGGAGAACATCCACAGAGGGCTTCTGCTGTCCTGCGGTCTGTGCTGTCTCCTCGGAAATACGCTTTTCCGCGGAGGTGAGCTCAGCTTTATACCGGTCGATTTCTCCGGCCAGTGTTTCCTCTTCCTTCAGCCGGTCATGCCAGGTGCGGCAGTCCTCGGGAGAAGCAAAGCCCGCCTCCTGTGCTCTCCGGCTGAGCGCTTCCTGCTGCTGCTTATAATCCTGCACCAGCTTGTTTCTCTGCTCATCCGCCGATTTATAGGATGCTTCGGCAGCTCCCAGTTTTGCGGATGCTTCCCGGAGATTCTCTTCATTTTTCTTCTGTGCGGCGTCCCAGTCACTGAGCTGCTTTTCCAGCTTCCGGATTTCCTGCGCCAGAATATCCGGGTCCCGGAATCTTTCCGGAATATCCGCAAGGGAGGCAATGCGGGTCCGGGCCGCAGAAAGTGCATTCTGTACCTGCAGCCAGTCTGCACCCTCAAAACGGGTAAAGGCTTCTGCTGCTTTTCTGGACTCTTCGGCTGCACGGGAAGCATTCTGTTCCGCCTGACGGACTTCCTCCTCCGTGGGGAGCGGCCGGTCCGATACAGCAGGCAGGGGATGATGGACGGCGCCGCAGACCGGACAGGGCTCTCCCTCCTTCAGCTGCCGGGCCAGGATGGCGGCCTGTCCGAAGATATAGTCTCTTCGCAGAGACAGAGCCTCATCTTCCCTCTTTTTCTGCTCCGCCTGTGCTTTCCGGACGGCTTCTTCCAGCTTCTTTCTCTGCAGGGCGGCCTGCTTTTCTGCCTTTTCTGCCTGCTGCAGCGCTTCCGCTGCCTGTCCGTATTCCTTTGCACGGGGGATCTGTTCTTTCATGACGGCCAGAGCCTGGCGGTCTTTTTCCATGCCGGGACGCTGCAGGTCCAGTGCGGAGGCCTGCTGCTGCAGTTCCTTCAATGCTGTCTGTTCTTTCTGACGCAGGGCATCTGCTTTTGATTTTTCCTGATTGGCCTTTTTCCCTTCCAGAATCGTCTTTTCCAGGGCGTCGAAATAGGGAGAAAGCTCCCGGGCCTTCCGGATTTTGGACAGGTCTTCTTCCTTCTGGGTTACGCTGTCTTTCTGCGCCAGAAGCCGGTTCCTTTCCGACAGCGCCTTTTCCAGCGCCTCGAAATGATTGGACAGGAGAAGGGCTTTTTCAAAGATTTTCCGGAAATCACCGTACTTTCGTTCCAGCTCCTCATGGAGACGGCCGGCGGCCTTTCCCTCCTGTGCGGCGGCATCCTTCCGGCGGCGGAGCTCCTCTGCGTCTTCTGCTTTTTCCATTTGCAGGACGGAAGAAAGAGCGGTTTCCTCCTCCTTCTTTTTATTCATCAGCGCATGGAAACGGTCCTTTAAGCGATCCTGAAAATCGGAAAAGCGTTTTGTCTTGAAAAGCTGTTTCAGGATGGCTTCCCGTTCATCGGCCTTGGCTACGAGAAGCTTGCGGAAATCCCCCTGGGGGAGAAGGATGACCTGGCAGAACTGGCCGGCATTGAGGCCGATCAGACGGGTGGCGGCTTCCTCCACGCCCTTTTCAATCGTATGGATTTCTTTGCCGTTTTCCAGCTCCGACAGGGATGACTGCATGGCAGAAACCGTCTGGCCGGAGCCTCTTTTCTTATCCAACAGCTGCTCCGGGGAACGATAGGCCCGGTACACATGGTTTCCCAGAGCGAAATCGAAGGTGACCTCTGTCCGCACCGACGTATCGGCATAGTCGCTCCGCATATTTTTCCCGTCCCTGTCACCGCTGGTTTTGCCGTACAGGGCATAGCACATGGCGTCCAGAATCGTCGTCTTTCCCGCTCCCGTCGGACCGCATATCAGGAAAAGACGGCGGCCGTCCAGCTTTTCAAAGTCAATGACCGTTTCCTCTGCATAGGGTCCGAAGGCCTTCATGGTCAGCCGGATAGGTCTCATTTCTTTTCCTCCTCTCGATAAACCTCTTCCCAGACGGTCCGGGCCAGTTCCTTTTCCTCCTCTGTCAGGGGATGATCCCGGAAACGGGAGACAAAATGGGAAAGAATATCCTCATCGGTCATCGTTTCCAGCTCTGCAATCCGCTCACCCGTATCCTCCCGGTATCCCATGTCCTGCGCTACACCCAGCGCATTGGGAAATTTCTTCCGGAGCCGGGGCATGGCGTCGATGACCGGACTCCGGTCGGTAAGATTGATCTGCAGGTAATCCTCAGAGGCTTCCGTCTCATCGCCCATGAGTTTTTCAAAGGTTCCTTCCAGGACGCGCACCTGGAAGCGGGGAAGAAGTTCGTCAAAACGGGCGGAAATGCGGCCTTCTCCGTTCATTTCTCCGATAATGACTCCCTTTTTCTGACGGACCTCATCGAAGGAGTACCGCATGAGACTGCCGCTGTAGCGGATTTTTTCCGAGGAAGCCTGTGTTTTCTGCGGCCGGTGAAGGTGCCCCAGCGCCGCATAATCATAGGGCGCAAATACATCGTCGGAAATCCGGTCATAGCCGCCGATGGAAAGGGGACGCTCCGATTCGGACGCAAAGCCGCCTGCGGCAAAGACGTGAGCCAGACAGATTTTCCGGAGATTTCGTTTTTCCTCCGGAAGAAGAGACAGGACATAGCCGGACAGGGCCCGCTCGGCGTCCTCATAGGTTTTGATTTTTTCCGCGCCTTCCAGACAGAGACGGTTCAGCAGCACCCGTACCCGTGCAGGCTCTGCATAAGGGAGGGGAAGGAAAGCAACTTCTCCGTCCGCATCGGAAAGAATGACCGGACGGAGACGGTCATCGGGACCGAAAATGTACAGCCCCCGGGAACGGAGCAGCCGGCTGGCCACAGACAGTCTTTCCGCGCTGTCATGATTTCCGCTGATAATAATCATGGGAATGCGGCGGACTCCGACAATTTCATCGGTGATCCAGTCAAATACCTCGACGGCTTCCTCGGGAGGAAGCGAGCGGTCGTAAACATCGCCGGCGAGAAGAATCACATCGGGCTTCTCCCGGTCGACCAGAGGAAGAAAACGGTGCTCCAGAAGCCAGCGCTGGTCCTCTGTCATGGAATGCTCCTTCAGAAGCTTGCCTAAGTGCCAATCGGCAGTATGGATGAATTTCATATTCCGGGAGCGGCGGGAAACGGCCGCTCATGCCTTCCTTTCTGTGAAAATAGAGTAAAACGGTCAGTCTCCGGTGCGGAGTGTTTTGAGCAGGGCAATCTCCCGGGCATATCCGTCCAAATCATTGGGGGTTTCCAGATAAAAGGGGAGATTCCGCAGGGAAGGATGATTGATGAGCCTTCCGATCGTTTCAAGGCCGAGCGTTCCCTCTCCGATTTTTTCATGCCGGTCCTTGCGGCTGCCGAGAGGATTCTTATCATCATTCAGGTGGACAGCCCGGAGCTTTTCCAGTCCGATGATTTTATCAAAATGGGACAGTATTCCGTCCATATTCTGCACCCAGTCATACCCTGCGTCATAGGTATGGCATGTGTCCAGACAGACACCGAGCTTATCCTTCCGCTCTGTTTTATCCATGATGGCGGCCAGCTCCTCGAAGGTCCGGCCCACCTCCGTTCCTTTTCCCGCCATGGTTTCCAGCAGCACCCATTCAGGAAGGGGTTCCTGATCCATGGCATAGTTCAGCATATCCGCAATCAGGACGGATGCCTTTTCCGGTCCCTGCCCCAGATGCGCGCCGGGATGGAAATTATACATGCAGTGATAGAGACGGGCCGTTTTGGACAGATCCTCCCGGACCGCCGTACGGGCGAAATCACGGACATTTTCCTTAACGGAAGCGGCATTCATCGTATAGGCTCCGTGGCAGAGAATGGGGCCGAAATGATGGGACTGCATCCATCCGGCGAGTGCATCCGTGTCCTCCCCGCTCCAGGGCTTGGAACGGCCGCCCCGGGGATTTCTCGGAAAGAACTGGAAAGTATTTCCCCCGATGGAGGAGGCCTCCCTGGCCATGGCCAGGAAGCCGCGGGAAACGGAAAGATGACAGCCTATAATCAGCATAAAAGACTCCTTAAATAATCGATTTTCTGAAATAAATGGATAAAAATATTATAGCACGGGAAGAAGGATATCCGGTCTGCCGAAGCCGGGAAAGGCATTCGGAGAAATGATATAATATGAAATAAAAGAACACGAATCCGCCGGGAAAGCCCGGACGGGACAGGCTTTCTCGGAACAGGAGGGATTTCTATGAAACGTATTGCTGTACTGACCAGCGGGGGCGATGCGCCCGGCATGAATGCTGCAATCCGGAGTGCGGTGCGGACCGCTTTCTTTTATAAAACGGAAATCTGCGGGATTTACCGCGGCTACCAGGGACTGCTGGAAGAGGATATCGTGCCCATGCAGCCGTCCTCCATTTCCGGAATTATCCTCCGCGGGGGGACCGTGCTGAAAACAGCCCGCTGTCCGGCTTTCTTTGAGGAAGAAAACCAGAAAAGAGCAGCAGGCATCCTGAAAGCGCACGGCATTGAAGGACTGGTTGTTATCGGCGGCGACGGCTCCATTCAGGGGGCGGAAAAAATCTCTCAGTTCGGCGTGCCCACCGTGACGGTGCCGGGAACCATTGACAATGATATGCGGGGAACGGATGAAACCATCGGCCACGATACGGCAGTGAATATCGTTGTTTCCGCTGTGGGGCGGATCAGAGACAGCGCCTCCGCCCACAATCGGGCCGCCGTAGTGGAAGTCATGGGCCGGTATTCCGGACAGATTGCGCTCCATGCGGCGCTGGCGTGCGGAGCGGAATATGTCCTCATCCCCGAGGTGCCATTCAGCCGGGAAAAGCTGGCGGCGAGCCTGCGGGAGCAGATGAGGGAAGGCCGGACGAACAGCATCATCATCTGTGCCGAGGGAAGCGATGATGCGGGAAGCCTGACTCCCTGGCTCAAGGAGCATACCGGCATTGATATCTGCGCGACCATCCTGGGCTTCATCCAGCGGGGCGGCCAGCCTACCGCCCGGGACGGACAGCTTGGTTCTATTCTGGGAGCGGCTGCGGTCAGGGCCCTTTTGGAGGGAAAAGACCGGATGCTTGCCGGCATGGACCGGGGACAGGTGCGTCTTATCTCCTATGAGGAGGCAAGAAAGGAAGAAAAGCCGGATCTGCGGGAAATATATCAGCTGGCAGTGATGCTCGGGGCGGCCCAGAATCAGATAGACATCGAAAAATAACAGAATGGCAAAGAGCGGATCTCCGCTCTTTTTTATTGCAGAGAAAGAGCAGAAAACTGAATTTAATCATAAAAGAAATCTATAGCCTGCTCCTGATAAATCAGATTTCAGGCTTGCCTTTCGGCAGATATCAGAGGAAAACATCTGGGAAAAGTACGGCAGAATCGGAGAATTTAGCTGTCAGGCAAAAAAAGAGAATAGGACGGAACTTTATAAAAAATAATGTGAATTTCAGTCACTTTTTTGCTGTCAAGACCTTGATTTCAGGGCGGTTTTGGGATATCATACAGATAAGCCTTGGGAAACGGTCTCCGGCCCGGGCCTTTCAAACAGAAGAAATCGGACTTGAAGAAAGTAGAGAAATGAGAAGTGCAGAGGAAACACGGTCACTCGAGCAGAACACTCAGGCCTCGAAATCCGATGAGAAAAATTTCCGAAGGGAGAACCGAGGAGACAAAAATTTTTCTTATAGGAGGAGAAATCTATGAAAAAGATTCTCGCAATCGCTGCTGCTGCAGCACTTACCGCTGGTGTTTCTGCATTCGCTGCTAACCCGTTCTCCGATGTTACACCGGATGATTGGGCTTATCAGGCTGTATCTGATCTTTCCGATCAGGGCGTAGTTGAAGGCTATCCGGACGGCACCTTCAAGGGCGAAAGAAACGTAACCCGTTATGAAATCGCTCAGATCGTAGCCCGCCTCATGGCTAAAGAAGATCAGCTGAATGCTGAACAGCAGGCTACCCTGAACAAACTCGCTGGCGAATATGCAGACGAGCTGGCTAATCTGGGCGTTCGCGTATCCAACCTGGAAAAGAAAGTCGGCAACATTTACTGGTCCGGCGATGCCCGTATGCGTTATCAGGACAAGGCTCTTGATAAGGATGCCTGGACCGGACGTATGCGTATCAACGTAAAGGGACAGGTCAATGACTCCACTTATGTACAGGGCCGTCTGACCACCAACATGGATTTCCAGAAAGCCGGCACGGATGAATCCAAGACTTATATGGATACTCTTTTTGTAAACCATGGCTTCGGCAAGAATGTCAATGTGAAGCTCGGCCGCTATGCAAACAACTTCGGCGATCAGGGCGGCTGGCTCTATGGTGATTCCAACAACTTCGACGGTGCGGAAATCAGCTACAGCAACGGCAAACTCTGGCTGGCAACCGGCTTCGGGCAGTTCAATGCCTCTGACTATGAAGGACTTAAAACCGATGATGCATATTATGCCCGCGGCGCTTATGATTTCGGCTTTGCGAAACTCGGTGCGGATTACCTCGTATTCAAGGAACAGAACAATGACAATGAACTGCTCGGCGTCAACCTGACTGTTCCGGTGGGTGAATTCCGTGCATTCGGCGAATACTGGAAGAACACCACCTGCAAAGTCAGCGAGGACACTGCGTGGAATGCAGGCATCGGCTACGGCAGGCTGAACCTGAAGAAGCCGGGTTCCTTCGCTGTTGATGTGGCTTACAATGATGTGGAACGGGAGGTATACTTCGGCGGCACCGGTCTCCAGACAGATGCTCTCAATTATCTGACGATTAAGGATGGGGCTGCGAATGTAAGCTTCTGGAATGTTATGGCAGATGTAGCTCTCCAGAAGAATGTTTACCTTCACGGCGAATATGCCTTCGGCGTGGACACCGAAAACTATGCCGGTGATGATAAGGATTCCTGGACTGTTTCCCTCAATTATGTATTCTGATCTGTCTGTTTCGTAAGACAGCAAAAGCGCCCTTCGGGGCGCTTTTTGCATGGGCAGAACATGATCTGCATTCGGAAATGCTTTTGCTGTTTGTCATCGGATGCTGAGAGAAATTTCTTTTTGACTATACATATTTTCTATAACCAGTGACCTTTTTCCTGGATCTGCGGATATATATTCTTTGTCCGGAAGAAAATACAGAAAAATACTTTTATTTTCCAAAGATTTAAATTTCCTGAAAATATCGAGTAATTTCGAGGACTGAAGGGGAAAACGGGAGCGGAGGCGGGAAATAAGGCAGCATTTTTCTTTCTTCCGGTTATAAGAGATTTCTTGAGGCATACCGAAACAGGGGAAAGATATGGAATGACCTCTCGTTCTCACTTACTATATGTTGTGCTATAATGAGAGCACAGCGTTAAATGAGTCATTGGAAAGTGACTGTCGAACAGTATGAAAGGTTGGATTTCCGAACGGCTGCGATGCTGAAGTATTTCCCGCCGGACTACCGGGAATGTCGTAACACTCCGGAGGGATTGTTCTTATACAGGGGCGGAGCCCCGCTTTTATGAAAGGTGGATTTCCTATGGCAAAAGTAGATATTCAGGAACAGTACGGGCTTTTTATTGACGGAAAATTCGTTCCCGCATCGGACGGTGCGGTTTTTGACGGCCGCAACCCGGCAAACGGAGAAAAACTGGCTTCCTTTGCGGAAGCAACGAAGGAAGATGTGGATGCAGCCGTTGCCGCTGCCCGCAGAGCACTTCCCGCATGGTCGAAGACCTCTCCTGTGGAAAGACAGAATATCCTTCTGAAGATTGCCGATATTATTGATGCGAACCTGGAGCATCTGGCTATGTGCGAAACCCTGGACAACGGGAAACCGATCCGGGAAACCATGGCGGCCGATGTTCCGCTGGGAAGCGATCATTTCCGCTATTTTGCAGGCTGCCTCCGTGCATGGGAAGGTTCTGCCGTAATGCTCGATGACAATACGCTTTCCCTGATTCTCCATGAACCGGTCGGTGTGGTAGGACAGGTCATTCCGTGGAACTTCCCGTTCACCATGGCCTGCTGGAAGCTGGCGCCGGCACTGGCAGCAGGCAATACAATCGTGCTGAAGCCGTCTTCTCATACCTCCCTTTCCATTATGGAATTTATGCGCCTGATTCAGGACGTTCTGCCGGCAGGCGTTGTCAATGTCATCACCGGCAAGGGCAGCCGGAGCGGCCAGTGGGTGCTTGATCATCCGGATCTGGATAAGCTGGCTTTCACCGGTTCTACGGAAGTCGGCTACGGTGTATATAAGGCTGCTATGGAAAAACTGATCCCTGTTACCCTTGAGCTGGGCGGAAAATCTGCGAATATCGTATTTGATGATGCAGATATGGACCAGGCTATCGACGGTGCGTGCAAGGGTATTCTGTTCAATCAGGGACAGGTATGCTGCGCAGGCTCCCGTCTGTTTGTACAGGAAGGCATTTTCGATGAATTTGTAAAACGTCTGAAAGCAACTTTCGAAGGCGTTAAGATCGGAGATCCGACTGATCCGTCCACGCAGCTGGGCGCTCAGATTTACAAGGCACAGCAGGATAAGGTCCTGGAATATGTCAGAATCGCTCAGGAAGAGGGGGATGTTCTTGTAACCGGCGGCCATGCTTATACGGAAAATGGCTGCGATAAGGGCTTCTTCATGGAACCGACCATCCTGATTGCAAAGGACAACAAGGGCCGTGCCTGCCAGGAAGAAATCTTCGGACCGGTTGTTGTTATTCAGAAGTTCAAGACTGCGGAAGAAGTTATCGGACTGGCAAACGACAGCGAATACGGCCTCGGCGGTGCGGTATTCTCCAAAAATATCAATACGGCGCTCCGCGTAGCAAGAGCTGTCCGCACGGGCCGTATGTGGGTCAATACCTACAATGACCTGCCGGCAGGCGCTCCCTTCGGCGGCTACAAGAAGTCCGGCATCGGCAGAGAAACCCATAAGGTCATGCTGGAACATTACAGCCAGACAAAGAATATTTACATCAATCTCAAAGACGGCGTAAGCGGTATGTATGATATCAAATAATGCACTTTGAGGCAGGAGCCCGCTCCGAAAGGAGCGGGTTCTTTTTTGTGGGAAAAACAGGCCGTCTGCTTTCCCGGAACAGAGCTTCGCAGGCAGGCCGGGAGCGGAATCGGCAGAAAGACAGAAATTATTAGAAAGTTAGGGTTAATTCTAATAATCATTATAGAAAACAGAAATTTTCTCATGACGGAAAGAAATGAAGGGAGACTTCATAAGGGAAAAGTTATTTTTTACAAAAATATAATAGACGATTAAAATAAATGATATAGAAATTTGTCAAAGATTAAATAAAGAGGTATAATGAGAAAAGCCTGAACCGATGCGGAAAGAAAAACGGGAGGAAACACGGTCACTCTCATTTTTCTTTAATACAGAGGGCAGTCTTTCCCTGTGACTGCAGAGGGGCAAAATTTTTGCCTGGGAAACCTCTGCGGGGCGGACAGGAATTTTTGAAACCGGCAGTATTTCCCTGAGGCTTTCCTGAGCCCTGCCGGCGGAGAAAGTCCGCTGTCCTTTTGTCTGCCGGAGAAAACTCCGGCGTTCTTCTGCAGGAATACAGTTCCTGCTCATCATACCTATATTTTTTGAGGAGTGATCGTATGAAAAAAATTCTCGCCATCACCGCAGCGGCAGCTCTTACTGCCGGAATTTCCGCATTTGCGGCCAATCCCTTTTCCGATGTAACGCCGGATGACTGGGCGTATCAGGCCGTATCCGATCTGTCCGATCAGGGCGTCGTGGAAGGCTATCCGGACGGCACCTTCAGGGGCGAAAGAAATGTGACCCGTTATGAAATTGCACAGATCGTTGCCCGCCTTATGGCGAAGGAAGATCAGCTGAATGCAGAACAGCAGGCAACGCTGAACAAACTCGCCGGTGAATATGCAGATGAACTGGCAAACCTGGGCGTCCGCGTATCCGATCTGGAAAAGAAAGCCGGCAACATTTACTGGTCCGGTGATGCCCGCATGCAGTATCAGCACAACCTGAATCCGGAAAAGAAAAAAGGATATGCTGACAGCTGGAATGCCCGTATGCGCATCAATGTCATGGGACAGGTCAATGATCAGGTAACGGTGAACGGCCGTTTTGTGAATGAAATGAATTTCAAGGACAGTGAATCCTCCGATACTTTCATGGACCGTTTGAATGCCAGATGGCAGCCCGGTGATGCGGCAGACGTTACCATCGGCCGTCAGGGCGTTGCGCTCGATATGACCGGTACCTTCTGGGATGAAGACGGTGTGTTCGACGGTATCCATGTCGGCTGGGATAACGGCAGAATCGGCGCAGAAGCCGGCTACGGCTACTTCAAGGATGCCGGATATGAAGTGGGAGAGAAGTATTGGAAGGATACAGCATCCACTGAGGCCTGGTACGGCAGGCTGACCGGGCACATTTCTGACCGGGCTGATATTTCCGCTTTTTATCTGGAAAATACCCACGGCCTGAACGGTTCTGCCGCAGGGGAATACGCAGGAGCCAAGTTCCATGTATGGGGGGCAGGCGCAGCAGTGAGCCTTACCGATGCGCTGGTTCTGGACGGCGATTATGTACAGACCCACGGGAACAAGGGCATAGGCAATGCTGCTTTGTGGACGGCCGGGCTGACCTACGGCGAAGTGAATACGGAAAAGCCGGGTACCTGGTCCCTGGGGGTTCATTATGTGAAGTCTGAGGCAGGGGCTTACCGGATGGGCAATTCCGCTCTGGATATGACCGATCAGCTGGAGTACGGCATGGACAACGATACGGGCGTGGAGTTCTGGACGGCCCGTGCGGGAGTGGCGCTGCAGAAGAATGTAGAGCTTGATGCTTACTATAATTTTGCTGCAAAAGCCCTGGACGGTGACGTAAAGGACCCGAAGGATACCTGGGGCATTGAACTGAATTATACGTTCTGACTGCCGGATTTCAGGCAATCGAAAAGCAGGCCGGAAGGCCTGCTTATTTTTGTGTTATTATCTTATATGGACATGGAGCGGCAGACAGGAAGAGTTCTTCCGTTTGCAGGAAACTTATGCTCCGTTCTGCTTGTCTTTTCCGGCACGGATGCAGTCCTTGCAGTATCCGTAGATTTCGATGCGGGAAGTATCAGCCCGGAAGCCGTAGCGGTCGGACAGAGCGTCCTTGTAGTCTTTTTCCAGCTCGATATCGACAGGGAATATACGGCGGCAGGAAAGACAGACCGCATGATTCTGCTCGGTGCCCCGGGCGAATTCGTAGCGGGTAAGGCCGTCGGTCATGGAAGTGCTCCGGCTGAGAAGGCCCTGCTCTGCCAGAATTTCGCAGTTCCGGTAGACGGTGGAAAGGCTGAGCTGCTTGTCGCGCCGAAGAACTGCAGCGAAGATTTCCGAGGCGGTTTTGGGCAGCCCCTTTTCCAGTACGTTCAGAATTAAAATGCGGGCCTTTGTTCTTTTCAGGTGTTTTTCCCGCAGCAGGTTCTCCAGATTTTTTCGCAGCATGAGGTTTCTCCGTTTCATTGCATAGTATACTATGTAAATTATACCTGAATCCTGAATTTTTGCAAGTCCGAAGGGGGGACAGGCCGATTCCGGGGCGGGAAGGGAATGAGCTGTCCCCGCCGGGGATTTCCCGGCACACGGGGTACTCCTGAAGGAAAGAAAATGAAAAGGAGTATTGACAAATTTCCTCAAGTGTTTATAATAAGAACAATCAAAGAAAGAACGAAGAGCAATGATCGGGAATAGGCATCGCAGATCCTTTGCAGAGAGCCGGCGTACGGTGCAAGCCGGCAGGAAAAAGATGTTTTTCTCACCCGGGAGTTTCGAAAGTGAAAAAAGTAGCTTTCGACGCGGCCTGCGTTACGGGCATCCCTAAAAGCAAGGATCAGGACAAAGTCATGAGCGGTCCATGGCAAAGAGAGCCGGCGTATGGTGCAAGCCGGAGCATTCCGCGATTGGATATCACCTGAGAGCTCCTTTATCGAACCAAGTAGATGAAAGGCGTTGATCCACGTTACGGACAGGAAACCAGAGTACAATGTAGGGTGGTACCGCGAAGCTGATTCGCCCCTATTTCCATTTCGGAAATAGGGGCTTTTTGTATAGCTGAAAGGCGGAAGAGCCGGAGAGTATTCGGGTTTTCCGATTGAGTGATAAAACAGGGTGGTACCGCGGACTGATTCGCCCCTGCAGCAATGACGCCAGATTGCTGCAGGGGTATTTTATTGCCTTCGTTCTTTTGACAGGAGAAGCTTCGGCTTCCATTATGAAAGGAGATAAAGATCGTGTTTTTTCAACAGCTTGTCAACGGTTTAACGCTGGGAAGCGCCTATGCGGTAATCGCTATCGGCTACACGCTGGTATTCGGTGTACTGAATATCGTTAACATGGCCCATGGCGGAATCTTCATGATTGGCGCTTATATCGGCCTGCTGCTCGTTACGGAAGCGGGCCTGGGAATTTTCCCGGCTCTTATCGGCGCCATGATCGGCGGCGCCGTGCTGGGGTACGGACTGGAGCTTTTGGCTCTCCGTCCTCTTCGCCGCAGAAAGGTCACCCATCTGGCTCCTCTGATCAGTACGATCGGGGTGTCCACATTCCTGGAAAGTGCTGCGCTCATGATCTGGGGGCCGCAGACCCGTTCTTTCCCGGCTACGTTCGGAAATGAACTGATGGATATGGGGGTTTTCAAGATTTCCGGCATCCAGATCATTTCTCTGGGTACTGCAGTGGTTCTGATGGTTCTTCTTACGCTGCTGCTGAATAAGACCAAAATCGGCAAGGCCGTGCGGGCCACCTCTGAAAGCAATGAGACCGCAGGCCTTCTGGGCATCAATACCGGACGAATCATTACCTTCACGGTCATGCTGGCTTCCGCCCTGGGCGCCGCAGCAGGCGTTCTGATCGGGCTTTCCTTCAATGCCATTGAACCGACCATGGGTACGGCAATGGGCCTGAAGGGGCTGGCTGTCCTCATCATGGGCGGTCTCGGCAATGTAGAAGGCGCGATGGCCGGCGGGTTCATTCTCGGCATTGCAGAAGTTTTCTCCGTTGCTTACGGGACTTCCTCCTACAGAGACGCCGTAGCTTTCGGCATCATTATCCTGATCCTGTTCATCCGTCCGGAAGGACTGTTTTCCAAAGCAGGGAAAGGAGGCAGACCGTAATGGAAGAATTACTGAACGGTTATTTCCTGCAGGTTTTGACCTTTGTTTGCATTAATATTATTCTGGCACTGACAATTTATATGACGCTCTGCACGGGGATTCTTTCTCTGGGCAATGCAGGGCTGATGAGCTTCGGCGCTTATACTTCCGCCATCCTGACTGCAGAGCATGGTTTCCCGATGCCGGTGGGCATCCTCTGCGGCGGCCTCATGGCAGTTCTGATTGCTCTGGTCATCGGTCTTCCGACGATCCGTCTGCGCGGACTGTACCTGGCGATTGCTACGCTGGGCTTCGGGGAAGTGGTCCGCGTTATCGCTCTGAACCTGGACATCACGCACGGCGCACTGGGTTATTCCGGCATTCCGTCCATGGCCAGTGTCCTTTCCGACTATGCCTCCGAAATGGGTCTTCTGGATGCACTGGAAATCGACAGCCAGACCGGCGGTCAGCTGCTCATGTGTCTGGTTCTTCTGATTCTTGTTGCACTGATTGTTGCTTTCTGGTACCGGCTGGAACATTCCAAGATCGGCCGTGCCATGGCTGCGGTCAAGGCTGATGAATATGCAGCCTCTCTTACGGGCATCAATGTGGTAAATTACAAGATGATGTCTTTCCTGTTTTCCGCTTTCTTTGCGGGCATCGCAGGCGCTCTTTATGCACATGCCACATTCTTTATCAGCCCGACGGATTTCTCCTGGCATAAGGTTGTGGATATCCTGCTGTATACCGTATTCGGCGGCTCCAATGTTCTCTGGGGTTCCGTACTCGGCGCTGCTGTGCTGACGATTGTGCCGGAATCTCTCCGTTCTCTTTCCGAATACAGAGATATGATTTACGGTGTCATGCTGGTTGCTCTCATGGCATTCCGGCCGGACGGCATTCTTTCCTATGATGCCGTGAAGTGGATTTCCGCCAAACTCGGCAGAAAAGCCAAGGCATAAGGAAGGGAGAATCATCATGCTTCTTGAAATGAAAAATGTAGTGAAACAGTTCGGCGGACTGACCGCTGTTTCCAATATGTCCTTCTCCGTGGAAAAAGGAGAAATCTTCGGTGTCATCGGACCGAACGGCGCCGGCAAGACGACCATCTTCAATCTGATCACCGGGGTATACCAGGTGACGGAAGGGGATATCCTTCTCGAGGGAACGTCTATCCGGGATAAAAAACCTCATCAGATCATCAATATGGGCATTGCCCGTACATTCCAGAATATCCGCCTCTTCACGGGGATGACCGTTCTGGAAAATATTCTGGTCGGCCATCATGACCGGCTGAAGTCCGGACTGCTGGCCAGCGTATTCCGTACTTCCGCACAGAAGAAGGAAGAGGAAGAGGCCCGGAAGGATGCCATGGAGCTTCTCGCCTTTGTCGGACTGGAAAAGGATGCAGGCCGTCTGGCTACAGAGCTTCCCTACGGCAAGCAGAGAAAGCTGGAAATTGCCCGGGCACTGGCTACGAATCCCAAACTGATCCTGCTGGATGAACCGGCAGCAGGGATGAATGACAGTGAAACCGCAGCGCTGACGGAGCTGATCCGCGGCATCCGGGAAAAATTCGGCTGCACCATCATCCTGATCGAACACGATATGAAGCTGGTCATGAGCCTCTGCGATCATGTCATGGTCGTCAATTTCGGGAAGAAGCTCGCTGCAGGCGTACCGGAAGAAGTTCAGAACAATCCTGAAGTTATTGAAGCTTATCTCGGAAAGGAGGAAGACTGATGCTGCTTGAGCTGAAAAATGTAGAAGCTGCTTACGGAAATATCAAAGCGCTGAAGGGCATTAACCTTTCCGTGGAAGAAGGAAAAATCGTAACCCTGATCGGAGCCAACGGGGCAGGAAAATCCACGACCATGAAAACGATCATGGGGGTTATGAAGCCGACGGCAGGGGAAATCCGTTTTAAGGGAGAATCTCTGGTCGGAAAGAAGCCCTATTCGATTGTCAGCACGGGTGTGGTGCTGGTTCCGGAAGGCCGTCAGATTCTGCAGAATATGACAGTCCGGGAAAATCTGGAGCTGGGCGCTTATCAGAGAAAGGATAAGGAAGGCATCCGGGAAGATCTTTCGAAGGTCTTTGAACGGTTTCCCCGTCTGTTTGAAAGACAGAACCAGTTCGGCGGTACGCTTTCCGGCGGGGAGCAGCAGATGCTGGCAATCGGCCGTGCCATGATGGCCAAGCCGGAGCTGATGCTTCTGGATGAACCGTCCATGGGGCTGGCTCCGCTGGTGGTACAGCAGATTTTCGAGGTTATCAGGGATATCAATAAAATGGGAACTACAGTTCTCCTGGTAGAGCAGAATGCCAGAAAGGCGCTCCAGATCGCTGATTATGCGTACGTTATGGAAACGGGGAAGATCGTCATGGAAGGACCGGCCTCCGAGGTGGCGGGAAATTCCGATGTCATGGCGGCTTACCTGGGCGGAGCGAAGAAGTCGTAAGACAGAGTTTCCCCGTCTGTTTCGGGGAAAGGATATTCCTTTTATTACAGGGCGTTCCTGCTTTCTCCCTGCGGGACCTGAAGGGTTCGTGCTGTCCGGCTTCTGTGGCGGCATGGCCGGGCGGAGGAGCAGTGACCCATACAGCAGCCGTACAGGTTGTAACACGATCCGGAAAAGGGACAGAGAAATCTGTCCCTTTTCTCTTGCTGATTTTCTGCGGAACGGCAGCGCAGCCTGCGGGACGGTACAAAGTCTTTCCGAAACAGAATTTCCGGATTGTGCGGCGGGCAGGGAAATGCTAGGATGAAGAAAAAGGAGGCATCTTATGGAACTCAGGGTTTTGCGATATTTCCTGGCAGTGGCCAGAGAGGAGAACATTACGAAAGCCGCAGCATTTCTCCGGCTGACACAGCCGACTCTTTCCAGGCAGCTGATGCAGCTGGAGGAGGAATTGGGGGTGAAGCTTTTTCAGCGCGGACGCCACCGCATTGCACTGACAAATGAAGGACGGCTGCTCCGCCGGCGGGCACAGGAGCTGGTGGATCTGGCAGACAAGACGGCTCGTGAGGTTTCGGACAGCGGCAGGGAACTGATCGGGGAAATCTCCATCGGGGCCGGAGAAAGCCGGGGAATGAGCTTTCTGTCTCAGGCCATCCGGCTGTTCCAGGAACGCTATCCGAAGGTGGTTTTTCATATTTTCAGCGGCAGTGCGGACGCTGTGAAGGAACGGCTGGATACGGGACTGCTGGATCTGGGGCTGTTTACGGAACCGGTGGATGTGGAGCAATACGGCTTTTTTCGGCTGAAGGAAAAGGATCGGTGGGGTGTGCTGGTGCGGGAGGATTCTCCTCTGGCAAAGCTGCGTGCAGTGACGCCCCGGGATCTGGAACATATTCCCCTGATCATCAGCGGCAGAGAAATTGTACAGAAGGAGCTGGCAAGCTGGTTCGGAGAAAGCTGGGAGTCCGTACATCCTGCAGCCACGTTCAATCTGGGACTGAATGCAGCCAATATGGTGCGCTGCGGCGTCGGCGCGGCCGTTTATCTGGAGCTGGGAGTGTCCTTTGACGGACTGCGCCTTCTTCCGCTGCGTCCCAAAATGGAAACGGGAACGGTGCTGGTCTGGAAAAAGGGGCAGGTACCGAGCCCGGCAGAGGCAGCATTTCATGACCATGTAAAAGAATGCCTGAAAAGCATTTCCCTGAAAAAAGAATAGGCATTGGACATGTATCGGAATCCACTCTACAATACAGGTATCCGCAGGGATGCCTGTATTTTTTATCGGCAGAGGGGACCTGTTTCTGCGGAAAATCAGCAGTCTGCACCTGCCGGCGGTCTCGGAGAAACTGTAACGGTCCGCAGAGGCAAAGGATGCGGAAAGAAATGGAGGGATTCGAAAATGAAACGGATTATTGCTGTGCTGGCAGCCTTGCTTTTCGGCGTGGTACTGGCCGCCTGCGGAAAGGGGATTTCTCCGGACCCGGCGCAGCCGGCGGCTGCAGGAAGCTCTTTTTCCGCACCGGACCGGCCGAAAATGCTGGTGGCCTATTTTTCTGCCACAGGCCATACGGAACAGGCAGCGTACAGCATTCAGGAAGCTCTCGGCACCGATCTGTATGAAATCACGCCGGCGGTGCCGTACAGTGCGGCGGATCTGGACTATCACAATGAAAGCTGCCGGGCCAATGCGGAGCAGCGGGATCCTTCCGCCCGTCCTGCCATTGCGGGAAGAGAGGAAAAGCTGGACGAATATGATGTCGTTTTTCTCGGGTATCCGATCTGGTGGGGCAAGGCGCCGAAGGTCGTTTATACTTTTCTGGAAAGCTATGATTTCGGGAATGCGGTTATCGTGCCGTTCTGTACGTCCGGCGGCAGCGGAATCGGGAACAGCATAGGGGATCTCCGGGCTTTGGCACCGGATGCACGCTGGACGGAGGGCCGCCGGTTTGAGAGTACGCCCGACCGGGAAGAGGTTCTCCGGTGGGCGGACAGCCTAGGAATCGGACCCGGACGTTGATTTTCGGAAATTTGATGAGAGGTGTTTTTCATTTCAGCTCCCGGAGGAAAGCGGGAGAGAAGCCGGATTTCGGAAGGTGGTATTATGAGAAACAGAAAAGGATGGATGGTGCTCCTGTCTGCGGTGCTGGCAGCGGGGCTGTACGGCTCTGCTCTGGCTGCATCGGATATCGGGGGAGCTGTACAGAATGGGAAATCAGGAGGGATACCAATGAAGCTGACAGAAGAAGCAAAGCAGTACAGAGAAAATCATTTTGAAAAAGATCCTTTCGGACTGGAAAAGGAAGATCCGGAATTTTCCGTGCTGTTTTCCAATTTTGCCTTTGATGAGGTCATCCGGGAAAGCAGGCTGGATGACAGAACCCGTTCCCTGGCTGTTTTGGCCTCTCTGATGGGATGCCAGGGGGAGGAGGCTTTCCGGACGGCAGCAGCGGGAGCCCTGAAAAGCGGCGTGACCCCGGAGGAACTGAAGGAAACGGTGTATCAGGGGACAGCTTATCTGGGCATGGGCCGGGTCCTTCCCTTTGTACACATACTGAATGATGTACTGAAGGAACAGGGCGTGCAGCTTCCGCTTCCGGAGGGAGGAACGGTCAGTGCGGATACCCGGATCGAAGCGGGCAATCAGGCGCAGGTGGATATTTTCGGCGAACAGATGCGGGGATTTCAGAACAGCGGGCCGGAAGAAAGCCGGCATATCAACCGCTGGCTGGCCGGAAACTGTTTCGGGGACTACTATACCAGAAAGGGACTGGATTATCGGCAGAGGGAGCTTATTACATTCTGCTTCCTCGCTGCGCAGGGAGGGTGCGAGCCGCAGCTGATCAGCCATGCGGCGGCCAATATGCGCATCGGAAACAGCCGGGAATTCCTGATCGATGTGGTTTCCCAGTGCCTGCCGTATATCGGTTATCCCCGCAGCCTGAATGCGCTGCGCTGCATCAATGAGGCGGCCAAATAGGAAATGGTTGGTACTCCTGAAAAGGGAAAAGGACCCAAATAAAAAGACCCCTACGGTTTTATCCGCAGGGGCCTTTTATTTTGGGATTTCCGGGGATGGGATTCTGTCGGTTCAGAAGCGGTCCAGCAGATGATAGCCTTTTCCCTTCAGGAAAGCTTCCGTTTCCGATTCATTGGTATTAAAGATGGCAATCGGGGAGCCGGTGACGCGGTCGAAGGAAATGTAAAGATAGCGGACCATTACATTGGCATCGGTCAGATCAGTGAGAATCCGGTTCAGGGCACCCGGTTTATCGGAACGCATATCCACGGCAATGATGGGGTCCAGACGGCACTGGTAATCGGCCGCTTTCAGGATTTCATCCGCTTTTTCCGGCTTGTCCGCAATCAGGCGGATGATTCCGAATTCCGCGCTGTCTGTGGCCAGCATGGTATAAATGCTGATTTCATTCTCGGCCAGGAGAGAAGTGATTTTATGAAGTGCGCCTTTTGTATTGGCAGTGAATACGGAAATCTGTGAAAGCATGGGAAAACCTCCTCTGAAATAACTGTCCCGGCAGGGAATAGAATTGAATTTAATTTAGTAAAATTTTATCATAACCCGGACGGAGAAAAAAGATGCTGTTCTTAAAATAGCGGACGGAGGCTTCCGCATGGGTCTCTCTTTCTGCGCGGCCATGCTATAATAGGGACGCAGAATATTTTCACAGAAAGGAGCCGGTACAGATGAAGGATTCCTACCCGTTTCTCAGAGAAGGGGAAAAAAGACTTCTTGCCCGGGAGGAAAAGAAGCTCGGACATTGTCTGACAGAAATGGCTCCTCCGGGCTACAGTATGTGCTTTGCCTGCGGCAGGGACAATCCCGCAGGGCTGCATCTGCATTTTTTTGACAGCGGAAGCGGCTGCATTTCTTTCTTTACTCCCGGGAAGGAGCATCAAAGCTATAATGACCGGATGCACGGCGGCCTCATCCTGACGCTGATGGATGAGGTCATGGGAAATGCGATTTTTCTCCGGGAGGGCATACCTGCCTATACGGGGAAAATGGAGTCCCGCTTCCGGGCGCCGGTACGGATCGGTGAGCCGGTTATGATTATCGCCATGGAGGTCAGAAGAAAAGGGGCTCTGTCGGTGATGGAAGCCAGAATCATCAAGGAAGACGGCACAGTCTGTGCAGAGGCAGTTTCCCATATGATGCTGGAGCGGAAAGGAGCTATAAAATGACAAGAGAAGAACTGAAGGAAAAAATCGAAAGCCTGATTGCAGCAGAAAGCTGCTGCGGAGAGCTGAAGGAAGCGGGAAAAGCATTCCTGGAGGCCATGGGAACAGAGAAGGAGAAGGCTGCGGCGGAAGCTTTCCGGAAAGAACTGGACGCAGATGTGAATACTCTGGAGCAGGTTATTCCTTTCTTTGAATCGGAAGCTGCGGCAGAATATTTCGGAAAAGAAAAAGCAGCGGAGCTGGCTGCTGCTGCACGGGAAGCGAAGAAAAAGGGCGTGAAGTACTGTATCTGCCCGGCATGCACTGTGGGCGGCTGGCTCCTGGATCATCAGGATGAATTTTAAAGGGAAAGCTTACAGAAAATCAAAAAAGCCGCGGCTTCCCGGACAAACCGGCGGACAGCCGGTTTTATTTTGCCGGAAAGGGCTTTTTCCCGGAAAGGACAGAAATTTATGAAAAAACATATTATTGTGATTACTACCGGCGGAACCATCGCCATGAAAAAAGGAGAAAACGGCGGGCTTGTACCGGCTGTTTCCGGAGAGGATCTGGCCGCTGCCGTGCCGGGACTTTCCCGCTGGGCCGATGTGGAGGTCGTGGAGTTTTCCAACGTTCCCAGCGGCTGGATGACGGCAGAAAAAATGTTCGGACTGGGACAGCTGATTGACCGGCTGGCTGCGGAAAACAGGGCGGACGGTTTTGTCGTTACCCACGGGACGGATACCCTGGAGGAAACCGCGTTTTTCCTGGATGCGTATCTTCGCACGGAAAAGCCGGTGTGTGTGACCGGAGCCATGCGGGGGGCTTCCGAGCTTTCCGCAGACGGTCCGGAGAATATCCTGTCCGCCGTGCGGATTGCTGCCGATGAGCAGTCGAAGGGAATGGGCGTACTTGTATGCCTGCAGGACCGGATTTATTCTGCCTGGGACGTGACCAAGGGACATACGACGAATCCCGATACATTCCGGGATCTTCACTACGGTCCGGTCGGAACGGTGTATTCCGAAGAAATCGTGTACGGACGCCGCCCGATGCCTCATACGAAGCTGCATCCGCAGTCTATTGAACCCAAAGTATGGATTCTGGAAACCTGGTCCGGCATGGACGGCGATACGATCCGTCTGGCCGGTGAGGGGAATCCGGCCGGACTGGTCATTGATGCTCTGGGCTGCGGTAATGTTCCGCCTCTGTGCAAAGAGGAAATCATGAAACTGGGAGAAAAAGGACTTCCCATGATTCTCACCACCCGCGTTCCGTCGGGAAGCGTAATGGAGGAATACGGGTATGAAGGAAGCATTCGTTCCATGAAACAGAGCGGCATCATTTCCGGCGGCCGTCTTTCTGCATGGAAAGCCCGCCTCCTGCTGGTTCTGGCCCTGGGTGTTTCCGGCAATCCGGAAGAAATCAAAAAAATGTTGGGAAATTTAAATTAAATGCTTGACAGAACTGCCTTTGCTGGGTATACTGAATAAGTCAGTCAAACAGACGACAAACTGAATACGGTCACCGGTCGAAAGGCCGGAGATAAGCAGCATGGAGAGGTGTCCGAGCGGTTTAAGGTGCATGATTGGAAATCATGTTGACGGCGAATACCGTCACGGGGGTTCGAATCCCCCTCTCTCCGCCAGAAAAGGCAGAGCCCGTCGAAATCGGCGGGCTTTTCGCATGCCTGTTTTTCAATCTGCGGACAGCAGGAAGTCATTTGTCCGGCTCCGGAGAGGGCTGCTGCATCAGCCGGTCAGGAATTGGTTTCTCGGAAGCAGCCTGCGTCAGGAAGGTTTTTCCCGGCATTTGAATCATGAATTTGCAGGAGAGTGCCGGGAATGGGGAAGAAGGTCAATTCCGTTTTTAGATTTTATACAGGTTTTGTTATATTTTTTATTGATTGCGGCGCGTATTTATAGTATCCTACTAGTAACCATTTCCGCGTCCCGGGAAGGGCGGAAGGAGAGAGAATCAGGCAGAGGAAACTGGGATACTCTTGCAGCGGAATCACTCCTGACTGAAGGGACATTTCTTTTTTTGCCGCCGTTTGGCGGAGCAGACTCCTTTTGTCTGCAAATGGGGAGACAGAGGGGGCTGGAGTGCGGAAGAATTCCGCGGTTTTTTTAGGGAGTGAGTGTATGAAGAAGATTCTGGCTATGGCTGCAGCAGCAGCTCTGGCAGCAGGCGTTTCCGCTTCTGCCGCCAATCCGTTTTCCGATGTTTCCACAGACAGCTGGGCTTATCAGGCCGTTGCTGATCTGTCCGAACAGGGCGTAGTGGAAGGCTATCCGGACGGCACCTTCAAGGGCGAAAAGAATGTAACCCGTTATGAAATTGCACAGATCGTAGCCCGCCTCATGGCTAAAGAAGATCAGCTGAACGCTGAACAGCAGGCAACTCTGGACAAACTGGCCGGTGAATATACCGATGAACTGGCTAACCTGGGCGTTCGCGTTTCCGGCCTGGAAAAGAAGGTCGGAAACATCTCCTGGGCCGGCAATGCCCGTATGCGTTTCTGGCAGGACTACAGCGCGGATGGAAAGTCCGTAGATAAATGGGACGGCCGTATCCGTCTCATCGCCAAGGGCCAGATCAATGACAGCACCTATGCGATGGCCCGTTTCCGCACCAATATGGACTTCAAGAGCAGCGGTACTGATAATTCCGATACCTATGCGGAAGTTCTGGAAGTTCATCACCAGTTCGGCGATAATTTCGGTGTAACTCTGGGCCGTCAGGACCTGTTCCTCGGACAGACCGGTCTGGAATTCGATGATGAATTCGACGGTGCGATTGCAACCTACAACGGCGGCGCTGCAAACCTGGATATCGGCTACGGTTCCCTGTACTACGGCGCTCTCGGCAAGCTGAGCAGCAACAGTAAAATAGGTGATCCGGCCAAGAATGACAGCGAACTTTTCCTGGCCCGTCTGTACGGCGATATCGGCAGCATTTCCTATGATGTGGAATACCTGGACGGCAAAGATTCCCTGGACGCTTCCCTCTTCGGCGCCGGTGCAACCATCCACCTTTCCGATTTCAGTGTGTTCGGGGACTACTACACCAATATGGACTATGAGGGAGACCCGAAGACCTGGACTGCCGGCATCGGCTACAGCACAGTTGACTGGAACAAGCCGGGAACCTGGGGCGTAACCGGACAGTATGTCCGTGCCGAAAAAGGCTCCTTCATCGGCGACGGCACCTACAACTCCTGCCCGGCAAATCTGGTAACCACCTTCTCGGGTTCCAATATCGGTGAAGTGAAGTACTGGCTGGCTACTGCAGACATCATTCTCATGAAGAACCTGGATCTCCATGCCGACTATGCATTCAATGTAAAGGCTGACAAGGGAGCCAACCCGGATGATGTATTCTCCGTAGAACTGGACTACAGATTCTAAGATCATGTTTCAGAGCAAAAGCGTTCCTTCGGGAGCGCTTTTTTGCGTGGGAGAAAGATATTTGCCGCTCTTTGTAAAGTTGCTTTCCCATGTATGGTATAATAAATTGAATATGAATGTTTTTTTGACGAAGTTTTCTGTAAATGTTCATACTATTCCTGTATTTCATCACAAGGAGGAAGATGAATTGGAATCAAAACGTGATTTTATATGGAAAATGGGAGGCCAGCAGGGGCAGGGTGTAGAATCCTGCGGGGAAATTCTGGGCCGTGTACTGGCGCAGGAAGGCTACAATCTCTTCAGTCAGAGACTTTTTGCATCCCGCATCAAGGGCGGTCATACCACCATTGCGCTGCGCATTGCGACAAAAGTTGTTTCGACCATCGGAGAAAGGGTAGACTGCCTGGTGGCACTGGATCAGGAAACGATTGATATCCATGAATGCGAAGTGCCGAAGGGCGGCGTTATTATTGCGGACAGCGCTTTCCATCCGAAGGTGGAAGAGCATTCCGGCAAAATCCTTCTGGCACTTCCGATTACGGATCTGGCCAAAAAGTACGGCAGCATGCAGATGAAAAATATCGCAGCTCTGGGCATGAGCGCCGGCGTACTGGGATTCCCGGAAGATCCGTTCTACGGATTCATTGCGGACCGCTTCAAGAAAAAGGGCGAAGAAATTATTTCCAAGAATAAGGATATCTTCAAGGAAGGCTATGATACGGCGGTAGAAGCACTTCACGGTGTTTCCATGGGCAAGCTGCCGGTTCCGGAAAAAGCAGATCAGCTGTATCTGCTGGGAAATGAAGCTGCTGCACTCGGCGCCATCTCCGCAGGTGCCCGGTTCATGGCTTCCTATCCGATTACACCGGCTTCCGAAATCATGGAATACATGATCAAGGTCATTCACAAAATCAACGGCACGGTCGTACAGACGGAGGATGAGCTTTCTTCCTGCATGATGGCTATGGGCGCCGGCTATGCCGGGGTTCGTGCCTTTACCGCAACGAGCGGCCCCGGGCTGTCCCTGATGGCGGAATCCATTTCCATGGCATGCATGGCGGAAATCCCGGTCGTTATCATTGATGTGATGCGTGCAGGTCCGTCTACCGGTATGGCTACCAAAGTAGAACAGAGCGATATCCGGTATGCTGTCGGCAGCGGCCACGGCGATGCGGAAAAAATCGTCCTGGCGGCTTCTTCCATCGAAGACTGCTACTACATCACCCAGGAAGCCTTCAACCTGGCGGAAAAATACCAGACTCCGGTCATTCTTCTTTCCGACCTGCAGTTCGGCATGTGCAAGCAGTCCGTACCGGCCTTTGATCCGGATCGGATTGCCATCGAAAGAGGCAAGCTGGTTACGGAAGGACTTCCGGAACTGGATACGAAAAAGAAGGCGTACTTCGACCGCTTTGCCAATACGGAAGACGGCATTTCCCCGAGAACGATTCCCGGCGTGAAGAACGGACTGTTCCTTTCCACCGGTCTGGAACACAATACCTACGGGAAACCGGCGGAAGGTGCAGATATGCGCGTGATGGAAATGGAAAAGCGGCACAGAAAGTTTGCCGGCGTTTCCAAAGACATTCAGCCGTTTACCGTACGGCATGAAGAAACCGATGCAGATCTGCTGTTCATCGGCATTACTTCCACCGGCGGTGCGATTGAGGAAGCATGCGACGCATTGGAAGCAGAGGGAAGAAAGGTTAACCACCTGCATCTGCGGCTGGTTTCTCCGTTCCCGGCGGAAGAGCTTCGTCCGTATATCGAAGGGGCCAAGAAGGTTCTGATTGTGGAAGAAAATATGACAGCCCAGCTGCGGGAGCTCTTTGCCGCACACTTCTCCTGCCATGAAAAGCTGCTTAGCTGTTTGCAGTATGACGGAACTCCGTTCAAGGCATCTGTCATTCTGGCTAAAGCAAAGGAGGTTTTCTGATTATGGCTACACCGAGAGATTATAAAAACACCATCGTTCCGAACTGGTGCCCCGGCTGCGGGGATTACGGCATCCAGAATGCCATTCAGCAGGTTTGTGCCAGAAAAGGCTGGCCGAATGAATCCATTACCCTGATTTCCGGCATCGGCTGCTCTTCCCGTATCGGAGGCTATCAGTACTGCTACGGGGCGCATACGACGCACGGCCGGGCGCTTCCTTTCGCACAGGGAATCAAATGTGCGAATAAGGATACCCATCTGATTGTCTGCTCCGGAGACGGTGATTCCTACGCTATCGGTCTGGGTCATGCTATGCATGCCATGAAGCGGAATATGGACATCACCTACCTGGTATTCGACAATCAGGTGTATGGGCTGACCAAGGGTCAGACATCCCCGGCCTCCTCCAAGGGCTTCGTGACAAAGACCACTCCGGACGGAAATCCGCTGACTCCGCTGAATACGGCAGCAATGGCCATTGCTGCAGGAGCTACCTTTGTTGCACAGGGCTATGCCGTAGACGGAAAGAATCTGCCGGATATCATCGAAAAGGCAGTGGATCACAAGGGCTTCTCCTACGTGAATATCTTTACCCCCTGCGTGACCTTCAACCACATGAATACCGTTCAGTGGTACAATGAACATCTGAAAAAGATTGAAGATGTTCAGCAGGACTACGATCCCGCCGATAAGGGCGCGGCTCTTCATCTGCTGGCAGAAACGGACAGCCTTGTCACCGGCGTGATTTATGAGGAAAAGGATGCAGTTTCTTTCGGAGATATCGTGCCGTCCAAGGACATTTGTCTGGTGGATCATGTAGAAAAACCGAGCAGAGAACTCTTTGACGATCTCTGCAGCGAATTCCGGTAATTCTTTCGCAGTTTTCCCGACAGATACTGCACAGGAGGGGAATCCCCTGCTTTGAGTAAACGAAAAAGGAGCATGTAAGTTATGGCATCGGATCGTATGATGGAATATTACTACTCCATGGGGCAGGACTGCCTGAGAGGCGGCAGTCCGGATGATGCCGTGGCCTATTTCAAGAAGGCGGCAAACCTGGGAACCCGGGAAGCAGCGTATGAAATCTGTGCCATCGGGCATCGATGGGAAACCGGCTCTGACGGTCTGGAAAAGGATGAGAAAAAGGCAGAATACTGCTATAAAATCAGCGCCGAATACGGAATCGTTGAGGCCAATCTTCTTCTGGGCAAGCTGTATTTCCGCGGCATCGCCGGCAGCGGACCGAATCCGAGAAAGGCCCGGAAGGCCCTGGAAAAGGCCTGCGACGGCGGCAGTGCAGAAGCAGCTTCTCTGCTGGGAAAAATGTATGACGAAGGCATCATGGGCAATGTGAATCCGGGAAAGGCGTTCTGCTGCTATCTTCTGGCAGCGGAACGGGGGGATTCTGCAGCGATGCTCATGACAGGGCTTTTCTATGCCCAGGGAACCAGTACGGCGAAGGATGTGAGCGCCGCAGAAATGTGGATCCGCAGGGGATGCGAAAAGGGAGATCCCGACGGAAAGGCTGTTCTTCGGGGATTCCTGTCAGTGGCCTGCGGAGAATATATTACCGGTGCTGCCGGCAGAATCGATCCGGAAAAGGCAGAGGCCATGGCGGAAGAGGCAGAAGCTTTGGGCAGCAAGGAGGCTTTCTGCCGTCTGGGAGAGGCGCTTCTGATGAAGAAGGACAGCCCCGACTATGGAGAAAAAGCCTTTCAGTGCTTCAAGCGTGCAGCCCGTCACCGGGTGCCCTTTGCGTATGCCCGGCTCGGACTTTGCTATGAAGCCGGCATCGGCACGGCGGCGGATATCCGGAAATCCGTAAAGTATTACAGGAAGTCTGCTGAGTCGGGAGATCCTTTCGGGATGGCGCATCTGGGATATGCCCTGGCCAACGGGGAAGGCGTCAGAAAAAACGAAAAAGAAGCTATGGAATGGCTCATTCGGGCCGCCATGCACGGAGATTCCGGCGCCATTAAGGTGCTGAAGGAGGATTATAATTACACACTGTAAGTTTATATCCTGCTGCTTCATCATCCTGTATCGGAAAGATCTTTGCTTCCTCCGGGGAGCGAAGGTCTTTTTGATTCACCGTACGGGATGATTTGTTTTTTGAATTTCATAGTTTTGCCTGATTCATAAGAGACTGATCGCAGATCGGTTTCTTTGTCTTTTTATGGAAAAGAAGAGATTGAATGGGAAACAACCGCACTTTTTTATTGATTTATCTGGGTATGATGAGTGCTCTGGCGCCGCTGGCAACGGATATGTATCTTCCGGCACTTCCTGAGATTTCCTCCTTTTTCGGAATTTCCACATCAACGACGCAGATGACGCTGACCATGACGCTTGTGGGAATGGCAGTGGGACAGGTTCTGGGCGGACCGGTTTCGGACCGGCTGGGCCGCAAGCTTCCTATTCTTCTGGGAATGCTGGGATTTCTGGTGTCTGCTGTGGTGTGCTCTGTTGTGCAGGATATCGAAATATTCTTGTTTTTCCGGCTCATTATGGGCCTGTCCGGAGCTTTCGGCATCGTCATATCCCGGGCGGTAGCGAGGGATACGGAGGAAGGGCCGGAGCTGATGCGGTTCATGGCGCTTCTGATGATGGTGAACGGACTGGCACCGATCCTGGCGCCGGTGCTGGGCGCGCAGATCCTTCGGTTTGCAGAATGGCATGCCGTATTCGTTGCGCTGTCCATCGTGGGGATCCTGATGATTCTGGCTACGCTGGTTTTCCGGGAAACGCTGCATAAAGACAATCGTGTCCGGAATGTTTCCGACGGGTTTGTCGCTTTCGGGACACTGATGAAGGATCGGTATTTCTTCGGTCACTGCCTGCTTCAATGCTTTATATTCGGCTCCTTCTTCTCCTACATTGCAGGCTCGTCTTTCCTGTTTCAGAATATTTATCATGTATCCCCGCAGATATTCAGCTATATTTTCGGCGGCATCGGCATAGGACTGATGATTGCCGGCATCATTCCGGCCCGTATGGCCGGAGCGGTCCGGGAAATTGTCCTGCTGAAATGGGCAGTGCTGGTACCGATGGCAGGCTCTTTCTTTTTCCTGGCAGGAATTATCCTGGAGGCGCCGATCTGGTACAGCATTGCTGTGCTTTTCCTGACGATTACGCCTCTTTCCGTTATGGGGGCATCATCTGTATCTCTTGCACTTTCCCGGTGCGGAAAAAATGCAGGGAGCGGCTCTGCACTGATCGGTTTCTTCTCCATGATCCTGGGCGGCGCCATGATGCCTGTAGTGGGAATTGCCGGAGATCAGACGGCTCTTCCCATGGCGCTGATCATGTCGTTCTTCTACATTCTGGCCAATATCGTTCTGGCAACGATGATCCTTCCCGAGCACCGTCATGAAGGCTGAGCGGTATTTCTCCGTATGGTATAATAAACAGATGAAACGGAGGTTTTACTATGCAGGTCATTTTCGATAAAGAATTATTTGATGAAATCCCCGGCCTCTGCGTGGGGATCATAGCGCTTCGTGCGGCGGATAACCGGGGAGTCAATCAGGAAGCGGATGCTTTCCGGAGCCGGTGCTGTACGGAGGCCAATCTTCTTCTGAAAATCAATCCGCACATGGCCGATCCGGAAATCGACCGGTATGCCCGGGTGATGGAAAAGCTGTCCATGAAGGGTGTCCAGACAGCACTCATGGATGTTTTCGCCGATTACCGGGAAGGCCTGGAAGCCGGGCAGGAACCGGACGGGGAAAATCCGGAAGTGCTTTCTCTGCCCAAGAAGGCGGATCTGGAAGAACTTACCGGATCGGACATTCTGGAGCGGCGCAGTCCGATCTCCGACATGATCCGGGGCGCCATGCTGAAATTCCATGTGGAAATCCATGCGTATGACATGGGGGACCGGACCCGTCCGCTGTGTGTCCGGAAAAAAGACGGCCGCTGGAATGTGTACCTGGGAGAGGAGCCGGCGACAGAGGACTGGCTGGGCAGCGGAGAACAGGCCGGAAAGGTGACTGCTGATTCGGAAAATATTCTGGTCCTGATTACCGGATTTGCACCGAATCGGAAGAAGGTGGCGTCTGCCCGGAATGAACTGGCACGGCGCATGAAATCTGCCTTTGACCGCACCGCAGAGGTGGGCTGGCTGGAGGGAGACACCCATGAATTCACCGCTGATATCGGATAAGGAAATCCGCTATGCTGCCATTGATTTTGAAACAGCTTACTGGGGGCCGGGAAGCGCGTGCTCCCTGGGAATTGTGGTCAGCAACGGGAAGGAGGTTGTGGATGAATGGTATCATCTCATCCGTCCCTATTCCCTGCAT
This sequence comes from uncultured Dialister sp., assembly GCA_900557365.1. Next base: position 146,074 of record UPXR01000002.1, read on the forward strand.
TTTGACAAAAACTGCATGAAGGTGAACGGTATCCGTCCGGAGGATGTGGAGGGAGAGGAAACTTTTCCGGCCTTCCTGGAGGATATTGCGGAACGTCTGGAAGGAACGGTGGTTTTTGCCCACAATGCCCGTTTCGACATGGGCGTACTGGCACAGGCGCTTTCCCTGTACGGACTGCCTTCGATTCGGTTTCTCTACGGGGATACGGTGCCGCTTTCCCGGGCACTCTGGAAGGACCTGGAGAACCACAAGCTGAATACGGTGGCAGATGCGCTCGGCTTTGATTTTCATCATCACCGGGCCCTGGATGATGCAAGGGCCTGTGAGTACATCGTGCGGAAAGCACTGGGGCAAACCGGTGCGGAAAGCATAGAGGCTCTGATGAAGAGTACCGGCCAGGAGCTGAAGAAATTCACCAAGGCGCTGGGAAGGCCGAAAGCAAAGCGGGTGCGGAACAAGTCCTATGGGATGATTGTTCCTGCCGGGCAGATCATCGGAGAAGCCGGTCAGAAAAAATAGAGAGATCTCCTCAGGGGGATCTCTTTTTTTGATGGAATTTTCAGGGGAAAAGCACTGCGGAAAATCGGAGCAGGCAGGTTACGGAAACAGGAAGGTATCAGCCCGGCAGCAGGGAGAAAAAGCAGGTCCGGGCACGCAAAAACGGCATAACCGCATCGGAGTGCAGTCATGCCGCTGTAAAGATTTCTGCTTTTTTATTGCTGGGCTTCCCGAAGCTTTTCAAGGAAGAATTTCGTGTTTTCCGTCAGATCCGGGCCTTCTGTCTGGAGAGCGCCGCCGACGAGGAAAATGGAATCCGGGCCGTAGGTCCGGTACATATCCCGGAAGAGCTGCCAGCGCATACCGCCGGAGGGAACGGGGAAAATGGAGTTCAGGTCACCCATGTTTTCTTCCGTGCCTTCACAGATTTTCTGGCATACGTCCCGGGAGAAGGAGAATCGTCCTCCGAAACTTGTGAAGATAACCGCATCCGCACCGGCCAGGCGGGAGAGCTGTCCGTAGTAGCAGAAGGGGGAAATGCCGGAATCTTCGGACAGGACAAGCGGGCCGGAGAAGCTGGGATGGAGGAAAATGGGCAGGTGGAAATCATCCGCTCTTGCCAGATCGCGGATGAGGGTAAAGCCCGTGAGGCCCGGTGCAGCCATGATGCCGTCCGCGCCGATTTCCTGAGCGGCGTAGGCACGGTCCAGGAACTGCAGGCCGTCGGCGGTGCAGTTGGCGATGTACATGGATTTTCCTCCGGTCTTTTCATTGGCATCGGCAATGGCCATGACGGACTGCAGGACTCTTTCCCTGAACGGCGCATAGTCCTGATTCAGCAGGCTGTGGTCGTCCTTGATGATGGGGCAGCCGCCGACAGCCAGGTCATAGACCATCTTGGCCAGCTCCTTCGGAGAACGTCCCAGGGGCTTGACGGCGGACATGAGGATGGGGCCTCTTTCTACGCCGCAGAGCTCGCGAATGCCGGTGCGGCCGAAGCGGGGGCCGGGGTAATCGTTATACATCGGATCGGGCAGTTCAAAGGACATGAGACGGATTCCCGGCTGAAGGCTCGTGTTTCCGAAAAGCATATTGAGGAGCTCGGACATTTCACTGCCTACTGCGTCGGGGTCATAGGAAATCACCGCGTAGTAAGCGCCTTCCTCTGCCTTTTTGAGGTCTTCGATCTGACCGATGACGGTGTTCTCGATTTCCGTGCCTTTAATCAGCTCGTAGGGGCATTCCACGGTCTGCTCCAGGGCGATGCCGAGGGCAATTTTTTTGGCTTCGTCATAATCAGGGGCAGCAATGCGGTAGGTCGCGGTAAAGCGGGAGGACTGTTTCAGATCTTCCGACAGTTCGGCAAATAATTCACTTTCAAAAAACGGAGTTTCCTTCATAGAACCAGGTCCTTTCAGTTTTCATTATCTTGTTCGTGAGTCAGGCGATACGGATTATCCTTTCTGCCGGCTGTATCATCGGACAGCCAGTAGAGAGGACGGTTTTTGGCTTCTTCGTAAATGTGTCCCAGGTATTCGCCCAGGATGCCCAGGCACATCAGGTTCAGGCTTCCGAAAAGGGAAACCAGGATGGTCATGGTAGCCCAGCCCGGTACAGACTGTCCCATGATGACACAGTACAGGACGTGAATGACCACCAGGATGCCTGCAAGGCCTGCCAGGAAGCCGATATAAAGAGACAGGCGGAGAGGAAGGGTGGAATTGGTAATGACACCGTCCAGTGCAAGGGACATCATCTTTTTCAGCGAGAATTTCGATACGCCGGAATGACGGGCCGGTGCGGTAAATTTTACCGTGGTCTGGCGGAATCCCAGCCCGCCCACGATTCCGCGGATGAAACGGCTGTGTTCCCGGAACCGGCGAAAGACATCCAGGGCTTTCCGGTCCATCAGTCGGAAGTCGGATCCGCCGGGAACAATCGGCGTGGTGGAAATCGCATTGATGATCTTATAGTAGCCTTTGGAGGTGACTTTTTTGACGGCGCCTGCATCTTCGGTGGCCAGACGGACGGTCTGAACAATGTCATAGCCTTCCTGCCATTTTTCAATGAGCTTGGGAATCAGGGCCGGCGGATGCTGCAGATCTCCGTCCATGGTGATGACCGCGTCGCCTGCTGCAAAGTCCATCCCGCAGGTGATGGCAATCTGGTGTCCGAAATTCCGGGCAAAGGTGAGGGCCCGTACGTGGGGATCATGTTCTGCCAGCTCATGGATCAGAGCATCTGTCCGATCCCTGGAACCGTCATTGACATAGATGACCTCATAATCCAGTCCGGTTTCCTTCATAACCTTTGTCACTTCATCGTGGAAGAACACCACATTGCCCTCTTCATTGTATACGGGTGTCACAATTGATATCATATCTGCCTCCGCATGTGTAAATTCACAATCTATATTATAACACAGGATTTTTCTGCATTATGGAAAAGAACTGTCCTTCGGGAGATTCCTCCGGGTCAGTCTCAGTATAGCAGAAAGGTTTCTGATTCCTTTTAAGGAATTCTTACATTTTTTTAAACTCGGGCGAAACAGGGGAAAACGGACAGAAAAAAAACGGCCGTTCCCGAAGGAGCTGCCGCTTTTGCTGCGGGATTATTCCCGCACCGTCAGTTTGAAGCCGTTTGTTTCGATTTTTCCCTGATTGTCCAGACGGCGGATCACGGAATCGCCGGTGAGCTCCCAGCGGGCGCCCCTCCTGATATGAAGGACGGTGCCGCTGCCGGAAAGGGTACTGTCTTCATCGGAAATGCTTCCCTTCAGGACAGTGCCGCTGTCCAGGGTCAGGTCCAGGGAGGAAACAGAATCGGTGAGAATTTTACCTTCCGCTTTCTGCCGGAGAAGAACCGCCTTGGCTTTCCCGGGCTTATCGGATGTGCCGGCAATGCGGAGAAGGACAGCTTCGGGGTCCTCGTTCCGAAGCTTTACATTGTCCAGTGTAAGGAGGCCTTCCGTGCGGTTTACGGCGAAAACAGCGCCCCGATGGGAAATGATCGAGCCGTTCTTTGCAGAAAATTCTGCCGGGCCTGCCGGTGTACGGCCGTCTCCGGAGGAAAGAAACAGGACAGAGGCGGCAGGGGCTTCCCGGGCGTCTGTATCACCGTCTTTTTGCTCTGCGGCCATGTTTCCTTCCAGGGTACAGTTTTCCAGAGCAATTTTGCCGTTTTCCGCAAGGAGAATTCCTGCCGAACGGGCGGCAGCCAGACTGGCTCCGTAGACAGCAATGTCACCGGCAGAATGAATTGCCGGCGCGTGAAGCCCGCCGGAGACAAAGGTGCCGTTCCGGACAGTGATGACACCGCCGCCCTGTCCGGCCCGGATCGGAGCGGAGAAATCGCCCTGGGTGATGACATTCATCTCTTCTGCGCGGATGATGCCGCCGTCCGACGTCATGAGTCCTGCCGAATGAGGGCCGGAGGTCCGGATTTCCGTACGGGATGCAGTAATTACCGAACCTTCTTCGCAGCTGAAAAGGGCATTTCCGCTGGGGGCGGAGGATTCCGCAGAGGAATCGGAAAGAGTGACTTTGGCGCCGTCTGCAGCAAGAAGCGCTGCATTGACACCGCGGGAATCTCCGCTTTCGAGTGAGGAAGAACTGCCTGCTGCTTTTACAATTTCCGCTTTGTCCAGAACGACCGATGCATCGGTGATGCGGAGGGCATTCTCATCATCTCCGTAAGAGCCGAAAACAGATCCGGTGAGGGAGATATTCTTTTTCAGCTCGGTTGCGGCTGTTCCCTGTGCGGAGGAATCGGCCGGCTGCGCAGAAGAATTTTCTCCGGTCGGAGCCGGTGCGGCAGGAACGGCAATTTTCCGGATGACAATATCCTGCGGGCGATGCTGGAGATCTGCCGTGATGGCCCGGGAGAATTTTTCCGGAAGAATATTGTTCGCTGCCGATGCGGACGGAGCGGAAAGGGCAAGAAGAGCGCAGAGAAGAAGTGCTTCTTTTGCATATTTCATAAGATACCTCCTGGAGTCAACCTGGAATCGATGTCCTTATTATACCCGGTTCATGCCGGAAGGAAAACGGGAAAACGAAGGAAGCCGGACCGGCTTTTTCCTGCATGGCCGGACAGTTCATGATATACTTTCTGAATACAATACTGAAACAGGGGGAAGATGATGAACGAAAGAAAACTGGGAATGGCTGCAGCAATCGGCTGCTATGTTTTTTGGGGTGTGCTTCCCATTTACTGGAAACAGCTGGAGGGAGCGGCCGGCGCGTATGAAATCCTGGCGCACCGGATGATCTGGTCCTTTGTGTTCATGCTGTTTGTTCTGTACGGCGGAAAATTGTTCCCCCGGTTCAGAGAAACCGTAAGGGAGCTTTGGGAAAATAAAAGAAAGGGAGCCCTCATGCTCGCCGCATCGGCGCTGATTACCATGAACTGGCTGATCTTTATCTGGGCCGTGAATCATGACCGCATCGTAGAGTCCTCCTTCGGGTACTATATCAATCCGCTCTTTTCCGTTGTGCTGGGCATTCTCTTTTTCCGGGAACGCCTTTCTTCGGGAAAGTGGGCCGCCATGTTCATTGCACTGGCCGGCATCTCCTATATGACCTGTCAGATGGGCAGACTGCCTCTGATTTCCATCGGACTGGCGGGAACCTTCGGGCTGTACGGCGCAGCAAAGAAAAAGCTGGGACTGAATCCTTTCGTTTCCATCACCCTGGAAACTCTGCTGGCGCTGCCGGTTGCTTTCTGGTTTGCTCTGACACCCATGGAGGGAATGACGCCGCAGTTCGGCAGCGGGAGTACGGCTGTTACGGCTCTCCTTGTGGGAGCGGGTGTGGTAACTGCCCTGCCGCTTCTTCTGTTTTCCATAGGCGCAAACCGGCTTCCGCTGAATGTACTCGGTTTCTGCCAGTACCTGTCGCCCAGCCTTTCTCTGCTTCTGGCAGTCTTTCTGTACGGCGAACCTTTTACCGCCGATGAGGGAATCAGTTTTTCCTTTATCTGGGCGGCTCTCATCCTTTTCACGGCTGCCGATTTCCGGGAAAATCAAAGGAAGAAATGAATCTTTTCACCGGCCCGGTGCTATAATAAGGATAAGTGAAGACTGACAGGAACCGATTGATAAAAGGAGGAATTTATTATGGCAAATGTTCTTGTAATTTCCGGACATCCCGGTCTTTCCCATTCCCTGGCCAACCGTACGATTCTTGAGACACTGCGTGCCTGCGGACTTTCCTTTACGCTGAGGCGGCTGGATGAGACACCTTTCCGGTTTGATGTGGAAGAAGAACAGGAGCTTCTGAAAAAGGCGGATGTGATTGTTCTGCAGTTCCCCATGTTCTGGTATTCTTTCCCGGCTCTGATGAAGTACTGGCTGGAACAGGTCTTTACGCACGGCTTTGCCTACGGAAGCGAAAGCACGGCATTGAAGGGAAAGAAATTCCTCATATCCTTCACGACCGGTTCCCCGAAGGAAGCTTTCGGTGAAGGGGCTCCGAATGCTCATACCCTGGAGGAATACACTTACAGTCTGAAACAGATCGCTGCCATGTGCGGCATGGAATACCTGGAGCCGATCGTGACCTGTGCGGCGGCTTATATTCCGGGCGTCAGTCCGGAAGGCGATCAGGACAGAATCGCCGCTGCCTGCAAAGAACACGGAGAAAAGCTGGCAGCTGTCCTGAAAGCGCTGTAACGGAATCGGCCCGGCATACAGATTCTGTGAAAGAGGAAAAGACGGAGATATTCTCCGCCTTTTGTTTTGGAAGAAAGGCCAGGACTGCATCGGCAGAGGCCGGAGAGGCGGAAATTTCAAAGAAAATATTTGAGCAAATGAAAAGAAGCCGCATTCCGCTGCGGCTTCTTTTTGTCTGAAAAACAGAATCTTTATTTTGTTCCGAAAATACGGTCTCCCGCATCGCCCAGTCCGGGAAGAATGTACTTCTTGGCGTTCAGCTGGCGGTCCAGTGCGGCGGTGTAGATCGGCACATCGGGATGAGCCTGATTGATGGCTTCCACGCCTTCCGGGGCAGCAACGAGGCACATAAATTTAATATTTTTAGCGCCTCTCTTTTTCAGCATGCCGATGGCTGCTACAGCGGAGCCGCCGGTAGCGAGCATGGGATCGACGAGAAGGAATTCCCGGTCTTCTGCGGCGGGAAGCTTACAGTAGTATTCCACCGGCTCTGCCGTGACCGGATCTCTGTACAGACCGATAACGCCCATGCGGGCAGCCGGCATGAGGTCCAGCAGGCCGTCCGTCATTCCGAGACCGGCCCGGAGAATCGGAACAATGACAATTTTCTTGCCGGATACCCGTTTGCCGATGGTCTTTTCCAGCGGGGTCTCGATTTCCACATCTTCCAGCGGAAGATCGCGGGTGAGCTCATATCCCATAAGAAGGGTGATTTCCTTCAGCAGACGGCGGAATTCTCCGGATGTGGTTTCCTTTTTGCGCATGATGGTCAGCTTATGCTGAATCAGCGGATGATTGATGACATTGATCTTCATAGCAGCCTCCCTGTGAATGATGTACTTCTCCTTTATTTTAGCACAAAGCGGGACAGAAAGCGGTTCAGGAGAGAATTTCTTTGGGGACGGCGGGAAATCGGGAGATGTACATGACAAGTATTTTTATTTGATGTAAAATAGGGGTGTTAGTATCACTGTAAAAAGAAGGAAAACCTTTTTTGCCGCTGAAAAGGCACAGAAAAGAGGAAATGTATGACACATAACAACATGAAGGCATTCCTGTGCGCTCTGGCTATTGCCGGCGCAGGAATCAGCCCGGCTTTTGCCGCTGACGAAAAGGCAGCCGCAGAGGCCCCGGCAGCACCGGCTGTACAGGCCGCTGCTCCTGTCCCGGTCAATCCCACGGAAGCACTTTTGAAGGGACTTTCCCTGACGCTGCCGGATGTACAGAAGGCTGTCGAGGAAGGCACATTTAAGAATCTTTCCCCGGAACCGCCGAAGCCGCCGGCTCCTGAGCCGGAACCGATTCCCGAACCTGTACCGGAACCCGAGCCGATTCCCGAACCGGAACCCGAGCCTGAGCCGGAACCGGCACCTGCTCCGAAGTATACGGCCAGCCAGGGAAAGGCAGCCAATGAAATCAGTTCCGACGGCGCTTACGACGGAATGAGCTATACGTCTTCCGGAGAAGATGAAAATGCGCTCCGCGTGTCCATGGCATATATGACGGCCAAGGGCAGCAAAATTGAAAAGACAGGCAATACGGCGGATACAGAGGCTGCGCAGAAATACGGCAGCAATGCAGCGCTCCTGGTTTCCCACGGCGGCCACGGCTCCTTTGACGGAGCTTCTGTCCGTGCGGCAGGCACCGGGGCAACCGGCGTATTCGGCTACAGCAAGGGCACCTATGTGAATCTGACCGGCTCCACGGTGGAAACCTCCGGCGATTACGGCGCAGCGGCAGCTGTAGCGGAAAGAGCGATGATGAAGCTTTCCGGCACAGCGGCTTCCACGAAAGGAAACAATGCACCGTCCCTCTTTATTTCCGATAAGGGCGGCATTATTCTGGCGGAAAATTCCACGATTGCCACAGAAGGAAAGGGTTCCCAGGCGGTATATACCAACGGGGATGTAACCCTGACGAATACCACGGCCGCAGCACGGAATACAAAGGCTGCAGTGGTTAAGGGCAATAATACGCTGACCCTGGAAAACTCCACGCTGGAAGGCAATGAAACGGGCTCTGTTCCGTACAATATCGTTCTCTGCGCTGATGAATCGGCGATCGGCACCATGGGCTCCCAGCAGTTCTCTGCAACGGACTCCACGCTGATTTCCCACAGCGGCGGCATGTTCCTTGTAACAGGCACCCATTCCAGGGTGACACTGGTCAATACGATCGTTGCCCAGGATCCGAATCTGCCGGTCTTCACCGTAATCGGCAATGACGGCACAAACGGCTGGGGCGAAGCTGGCTCCAACGGCGGTCATCTCCGGCTGACGCTGGACGGAGATACGCTGAACGGCAATATCGTGGTGGACTCCATTTCGGATGTCAATCTGACCGTCACCAATCAGTCTGTCTGGAACGGCGCGGTTCAGATCGTTCCCAATGCGGAAGGGGGAGAACCGTACCGCACCAATGCGGATATTATGGTCGCAGAAGGTTCCGTATGGAATCTGACCGGAGATTCTGCAGCAACATCGCTGATCAATCTGGGAACCATCCATTTCAACGGCTACAAGCTGACTCTGGCGGACGGAACCGTCCTGGATGACGAACATCCGCAGGGAAATGCAGCAGTTGTCCTTCCTGCAGAAAAGAAGGCATAATAGAAAAGAAGGAATCGGACTGCCCGGAAAGCATCCGGCCGCAGCAGGCGGCGGGCAGTTCCGTCGGAAGGGGTGCATGCAGCCCATGCATCCCTTTTCTTATTGGATAGGCAGCGGGGAAGAAATTTTCCCTGTATATTGAAATACATTTGCAAGAGGTGCAGCATGAATATTATTGATGAACTGAAATGGCGCGGCGCTGTGAATCAGCAGACCGACGAGGAAGGCCTGTACAAGCTGGTAGAGGAAAAGAAGATTTCCCTTTACTGCGGCATCGATCCCACCGGGGATTCCATGCACATCGGCCACCTGATTCCCTTCATGATCCTGAAGCGCTTCCAGCTGGCCGGCCATCACCCGGTGATCGTCATCGGCGGGGCAACCGGCTCCATCGGAGATCCCTCCGGGCGGAAGAGCGAACGGGTACTCCAGTCCATGGATGTCATCAAACACAATGCAGAATGTCTGACGGAACAGATGAAGCGCCTCTTCGGTGAAGACGGCTTCACCATGGTGAACAACTATGACTGGCTGTCCAAACTGTCCCTGCTGGATTTCCTCCGGGACTACGGCAAGCTTTTCAATATCAATACCATGCTGGCCAAGGATGTAGTGGCATCCCGTCTGGAAACAGGCATTTCCTTTACGGAATTCTCCTATCAGATTCTGCAGGCCATCGACTTCAAGGTACTCCATGATACCCATGATGTACAGCTTCAGATCGGCGGCGCCGACCAGTGGGGCAATATCACCAACGGCATCGACCTGATCCGGAAAACGGAAGGCGCACATGATGCTTACGGCCTGACAATTCCGCTCATGCTCAAGGCAGACGGCACGAAGTTCGGCAAGACTGCCGGCGGTGCCGTATGGCTGGACCCGAAGAAGACTTCTCCGTACGAATTCTATCAGTTCTGGTTCAACCAGGATGACCGGGACGTGGTGAAATACCTGAAGTACTTCACCTTCCTGTCGCAGGAAGAAATCGAAGCGCTGGCGAAGGAAGTGGAGGAACATCCGGAACACCGCAGTGCGCAGAAGAAGCTGGCGGAAGAAGTTACCCGTTTCGTTCACGGCGACGAAGGACTGGCACAGGCAGAAAAGGTGACCCAGGCGCTGTTCTCCGGCAACATTGCCGATCTGACCGGCGAAGAAATCGAAGGAGCTTTCCGCAACACCAAGGGCGGCGAAGTGGCACAGGCTCCGGTCAATATCGTGGATGCTCTGGTGGAATCGGGCGTGGAAAAATCGAAGCGCCAGGCCAGAGAAGATGTAAAGAACGGGGCTATCCGCGTGAACGGCATTCAGGTGAAGGATGTCGAAGCGGAAGTTTCCGCCCATCCCAATACGGACGGCAAATTCATCATTATCCGCAAGGGCAAGAAGAATTATTTCTCCGTAAAGGTAAAACAGTAAGAAATACAAAAGGAGGGCTGCGGCCTTCCTTTTTTCATGCCGGATATTTTTTTTCCGGTCATCCCATGACTGTGCCCGGGGAGCGGGGAAATGATTTTTCGTTTCTTCTTCGGACAGCAAAGAACTTTCCCGGCAGGACTTATATAGAGTTTCTTGTATTTTATGATTTGTGATATACTGAATTTACATCATTCATAGAAAGAAAAAGGAGAAAATTATGAAATTTACATTCAATCATAATAATTTCAATGTGCTGGACCTGGAAAAGAGCATCGCCTTTTATGAGGAAGCACTGGGACTTAAGGTTGTGAAGACCTACAAGGCACCGGACGGCTCCTTTATCCTGGCCTATATGGGCGATGGAGAAACGGCGCATACCCTGGAGCTGACCTGGCTGAGAGACCGGAAAGAAGCCTACAATCTGGGAGAAAACGAATTCCATCTGGCACTGGCGGTGGATGATATGGAAGCAGCGCATAAAAAGCATGAGGAAATGGGCTGCATCTGCTATGAAAATCCGGAAATGGGCATTTATTTCATCCATGACCCGGATAACTACTGGATCGAAATCATTCCGGCAGAAAAATAATGGACGGGATATTTTCCAGAACGGCCCGTGTCATCGGGGAAGAAGGGGTGGCTCTTCTGGCAGAAAAGACCGTTGCGGTCTTCGGCATCGGCGGAGTCGGCTCCTATGCAGCGGAAGCGCTGGCCCGGGCAGGGGTCGGTCATCTGATTTTCGTCGACGGGGATGAAGTGGATATTTCCAATCTGAACCGGCAGCTGGTGGCCGATCTGACTACAGTGGGCCGGAACAAGGCGGAGGTCATGAAGGAGCGGGCGCTTCGGGTCAATCCCTCCTGCGATGTCCGGGTATGCACCTGCTTTTATCAGGCCGGAGATGAGGATTTCCTGAAAGGACTTCACGCGGATTTCATCATTGATGCCATCGACGATGTGCCGGCCAAGCTGGCTCTGGCGGAATTCTGCTGGCGGGAAAAGATTCCGGAGATTTCCTCCATGGGAACGGGCAACCGTCTCTGTCCGGAAATGCTGCGGATTACAGATATTTACAAGACCTCCGTCTGCCATCTTGCCCGTAAAATGCGCCGGGAGCTGAAGGTGCGGGGCGTGCGCCGCCTGCCGGTGGTGTATTCCGAGGAGCTTCCCCGGAAACCGGAGGGAGAGGGCAGTACGCCGGGCTCCGTTTCCTTTGTTCCGCCCGTATCGGGCATGATGATGGCCGGCTATGCGGTGCGCCGTCTTCTGGAGGACGGTAGCATCCGGTAAAGCAGACATTCAATACAGAAAGGACCGATATTTATGATTGTGACAATTCGCCATCCGGAATGGCTGACATTGGTGGAAAACGGGAAAAAGATTCTCGGATACAATCAGGAATGGTATCCTGAATACAGGCAGCAGCTGGCCGGCTGCGGTCCTACTGTGGGGGCGATGATGGCTGCCTATATCGAGCATAAGGAATGGCAGATTCCCGTGAAATCCCGGGAACAGGCCGTGGCGAAAATGCTGGATATGTGGAAATGCGCCCCGCCCCGCATGCACGGCCTTTATAAATCCCGGTGGCTCCGGGATGGGGTCCGGGAGTATATGGCGGCCAAAGGGCTGGCCGGCAGAGCAGAGTCTCTGTCGATTCCTTCCATTCATTTGCTCGCGCCCAAGTTTCCCGTGGTGAAAAAATTCATTGCCGAGGGGCTGGCAGCAGACTGTCCGGTGGGATTCCTGAATCTGCACAGCGGAAATCAGCCGATTCCCTATCACTGGCACTGGATGGCCCTGGTGGCCCTGGAGGAGCAGGGGGACGGGAAAACCATGTGCACCCTGTGGGATGAAGGCGCTGCCTATGTCTTCGATCTGGAAGAATGGCTCAGGACAACAAAATTCGGCGGAGGCTTCGTTCGTGTCATGGATACGGACGGACACCGCTACGAGGGCTGAAAAATCCGTTCCCTGCGGGGAACGGATTTTTTTCGGTGCATAAAAAATCCCCGCCGGCAAAGGCGGGGAAAGAGATATCATCAGAAACCGGTATAGTTCCGGGAAAGACGGTAGAGGGTGATGTACATGTCATCGGCTTCGTCCACCGGATCTTCCGCAAGACGCGGCGCGGGAATGGGATTGCCCTTGGCATCGTAGGCAGCCTGCAGCTCATTCAGGATGCGGTACCGGATCTGATTTCCGATCTGATCGGCACCGATGGCAGTCTGGTACTGCAGGACATACTGGACCAGCTCATGGTTTCCGTAGTCCGGATAAGTGAGGGGATGACGGAAAACTTCTGCATACAGTGTGGCACGGATGACAGGGAGAGAACCGGCGCTGACCGGATCCCGCTCCAGCGTTTCCGTATCTACATAGACTCTTTCTTCTTCCCCGGAGTATACCACTGCATACCGGTCATAATCGTCCAGCATCTTATCCGGCTTGGCGGGATTGCTTGCGGCGAATGCCATGCAGGGAACTGCAAGAGCGGTCAGGATGAGCATTGACAGTTTTTTCATGAAGAACCAGCCTCCTTGTTTCTGATGAATCAATCATTATACTTCCTATTCAAAATAATATTTATTATATTATAGCTTTTTTCACGAATTTATGAAAGAATGCACGGAATGGCCGGCTGTTTGCTCCGGCCGTTTCGGCAAGCTCCTATTTACAAAAATAAGAAATCCTTTTATAATGATGAGAAAGCTTTATAAGTTGGCAGGGAAGCCGCACCGCTGGGTGTGGCTTTTTGTTTTTTTCGAAAATAAACTGCCCGGGGGAGACGGTTATGAAATTATTGATTTGCGGCGGGTGCGGAGATCAGGGAAGAAATTCTTTTTATGTGGAAGGGGCCCGTCATGCCTTTTTTGTGGATGCAGGAACTTCTACGGACGGAAGAGATCAGCTTCCCCATTTTACGCAGGAAGAAATTCTCAAGGCGGAATTTATTTTTCTGACGCATTCCCACAAAGATCATACGGGCGCGGTGGAATTTCTGGAAAAGAACGGCTTTAAAGGGCAGGTCATCATGTCGAACCAGACCTATAAGCAGCTCCGGTACAAACCCCGTTATACGATGATTCTTGACTCTACGGCGCCGGAACTGGAGCTGGAGTCGGATTTTTCCGTCCGCTGGGGCCGTACGGGCCATTGCGCGGGGGCGGTGTGGTATATGCTGTCGGTGGAAGGAAAAACGCTGTTTTTCTCCGGCGACTACCGGGAAGGAGATCCGTTTTACCGTTCCGATCCGGCGCGGGGAATGACTGCGGATATTGCAGTCATAGACGGCGCATACAGCCGGGAGGACCAGGGAGAAGAGATGCGGGAAGCCGTAATCGGCCGCGCGGAGGAACTTCTGCAGAAAGGGCCGCTCCTTCTTCCTGTGCCGAGGTACGGCCGGGGACTTTCCCTGGCGGTGCTGCTCCGGGAAAGACTGGGAAAGGATTTCCCGATCTATCTGGATTCCCGCCTCCATGACCAGTGGATGCTGCTGGGAAAGAGAAAATATTTTGCTGCGGATCGGGCACTGCAGATTTCTCCGGAATCCTTCCGGCAGTGGGACGGGAAGAAATTCTGCGGAAATGGCGTGTATTTCCTGACCGATGCCCAGCTTTCCCGGTATGAAAGCCGGGGACTGATTGAATCGGAACCGGCCCTGTCCGTGCTTCTCACGGGGAGTGTTCACGGCTACGGAAATGCAGGAGAATTCCTGGAACGGGGTCAGGCGGAAATGGTACTCTGGCCGAATCATCAGACCCTGCGGGAATGCCGGGAGCTTGCGGAGGCCAATCATTTTGAACGGGTGATCCCCTATCATAACCGCTGTCTGCCGGCTGAATCGGATCAGATTTTCTTTTAGGGGCAGAAAAGGGCGGAACGCGGAGATTTCCATACTCGGTGCTTTATGGGTGTGTTATAATATGGATAGAAAACGAGGGGATTGGCCCCGGGAAAGGTGGGAAGGCTATGTTACAGTATAAAAAGATTCTGGTTCCCTATGATGGTTCGGAGCATGCGAAACGGGCCATGGAGCAGGCAGTAGCTATTGCGGAAGCAGGGGATCATACTGCACTGTGCATCGCATCGGTATGCAATATGGTTTCGGCTATGAGCAATTTCGATCAGGTATCGATTGCGGAAGGCTGTCTGACCACGAAGCTTTCCGAGGATCTGGAAGCACAATGCAGAAATGATCTGGCAGAAGCCAAGGCAATGGTTCCGGCCGGGATTCCTGTGGAAACGGTTTACGAAGTGGGTTCTCCGGGACCGGTCCTTCTGAATACGGCAGAGGAACAGAAAGCGGATCTGATCATCATGGGCAGCCGCGGCCTGGGACCGCTGAAGGGAATTTTCATGGGTTCCGTATCCAGCTACCTTGTCAGCCGCTCCAAGTGTCCGGTATTGGTAGTGAAGTGAGAAAGAAAAGAAGGGCTGTGCATTTCACAGCCTTTTTTTGTGTCTGAATCGGGAAGGAAATCTCCTTCTCCGGAGAAAGGAAAGTTATGGAATTATCTTTTACCGTCGGGGCGGAGTATGAGGGAAAAGAGCTCCGGAAATTTGTACGGAACCATGCCCGCCTGTCCTCTTCGCTCTGGAAAAGGGTGAAATGGGACGGAAAAGTGCTCATCAACGGCGAAGAAATCCACAATGCAAGGACGCTTCTCCGGGAAGGAGACCGTATTCTTCTGTCGTGGAGCGAGGGAAATGAAGTGATTCCCTCGGGGATTCCTCTGGATATCCTTTATGAAGATGAGAATCTTCTCATCGTCAATAAGGGGACAGGAATGATCATTCATCCCACTTCCCGGGAAGGAACGGATACGCTGGTGAATGCGGTGGCCGGGTATTTTCTGGACAGAGGCATCTCTGCGGGAATCCATCCCGTGTACCGTCTGGACCGGAATACCACCGGTCTGGTGGTGGTGGCCAAATCGGCCCATGTGCAGTATGAGCTGTCCCGGTCGCACAGTGTGATTTACAGAGAATACCTGGCTCTGGCGGAAGGGAAAGTGGAGCCGCCGGAGGGAACCATTGATCTGCCTATCGGACGGAAAGAGGGAAGCATTGTGGAATGGACAGTGCGGCCTGACGGAAAAGAAGCGCTTACCGATTATCGGGTACTGGCAGCGGATGAGAAAATGAGCCTTCTCCGCATCCATCTCCGGACAGGGCACACCCATCAGATCCGGGTGCATTTTTCCCACAGCGGGCATCCGCTTCTGGGAGATGATCTGTACGGAGGGAAAACAGACCGGATGAACCGGCAGGCGCTTCATGCCTGGACCGTTTCCTTTGTCCATCCCATGACGAAAAAGAAAATGACTTTTACAGCGCCCCTGCCGGCGGATATGCGGGAAGCAGCGGAAACAATCCGGCCGGGGATTCTGGAAGAGGAGGGAATCGAATGATCATTACGAAGAACGGGATTTCTTATCTGACTTTTTCTCTTTTTGAAAAGGCGGGAATCCGGGCAGCCGTATCCTGCCGGGAAGGGGGCGTGAGTGCACCGCCCTTTGACAGTCTGGATATGGGATTTCATACGGGGGATGATCCGGCGGCAGTGCGGGAAAACCGGAAACGTTTTCTGGAAGCCCTGCAGATTGCGCCGGAAAGCATGGTATCCTGCGTGCAGGTCCATGGGGTTCATATCGAAGAAGTGACGGAAAAGGACCGGGGAAGAGGGGCGTTTTCCTATAAGACAGCCATTCCCGATACGGACGGGCTTGTGACAGAGGCGAAGGATACTGCGCTCACCATGCTCTATGCAGACTGTACGCCGCTTATCTTTGCCGATCCGGTGCGGAAGGTCATTGCCGTTTCCCACGGCGGCTGGCGGGGAACGGCAGGGAATATCGCGGGAAAAACTGTGGATCGGATGGTCGGCCGATACGGCTGTCAAAGGGAAAATATCCTTTGTGCGGTCGGGCCGGCACTCTGCCGAACCCATTTTGAGGTGGGCGGAGAAGTCATCGAAAAAATGAGAGAGCTTTTCGGGGAGGATACGGATCGGCTTACCGTACCGGAACCGGCGGGAAAGTACCTGTTTGACCTTCCCGGGGCCAATGAAATTTCCCTTCTGCGGGCGGGCATCCCGAAGGAGCACATTGAAAACAGCGGCATCTGTACCTGGGAGGATGAGCATTTCTATTCCTACCGGAAAGAGCACGGGAGGACCGGCCGGCACATGGCGGTGATCGTATTATGAAAGAGGTCGTCCTGATTACGGGCGCTTCCGGCGGCCTGGGAAGCGCACTGACAAAGAAACTGGCGGAAGTGCACGGAGACAAGGAGTTCTGGCTGTTCGGCCGGGATGGGGATGCACTGCGGAAAGCATCCCGGTTTCCAGGGAAAAAGAGACTGTTTCTTCTGGATTTCTCAGAACCTTCCTGGGAGGAAAAGATAGAGGCGCTCCTGGAAAAGGAAAAGCCTGTCATTTTCCGGCTGATCAATAATGCGGGATTCGGCTTTCGGGGAGATTTTGCAGGGGAGACAGAAAAAGAAATCCGGGATCTGGCGGAAACCGATTTTCTGACTCCGATCCTGCTGACTTCCCTGTGTCTGCCGTATATGAAAAAAGGCTGTGCTGTTCTGAATGTATCTTCTGCGGCGGGATTTCTGCCCATGCCGGAAATGGCGCTCTACGGGGCGGCCAAGGCAGGGCTGACATCCTTTTCCCGGGCCCTGCGGGAGGAGCTGCGGAGCCGGGGCATCTCGGTATCCGTGCTGTGCCCTTATTGGATCGGAGATACGAAATTCATCAGCCGTATGGGAGCGGCGGGGAAAATTCGCCTTTTCCTGGCGCTGACGGCGGAGAAAACGGCAGAAGAAGCGGTGCGGGGGCTTGAACGGGGAGAAGCGGTTATCGTCCCCGGACCGGCGGGAAAGATTACGGCCTGGGGAGCGCGTCTGCTGCCGCTGTCCATACCGCTTTTCTTCCGCAGGCTCCTGAGGATCTGAGGCGGAAGCAGAAAATAAAAAGTCATGGACGGCGCTTTCCCTGTTCGGGGGACCGTGCTGTCCATGACTTTTGTATAAAAATTTGAGAAAAGAAAAGAAAAGCTCTTCGCCGGAAGGAATTCCTCCCCGGGAAGAGCTTTTTGGATTCAATGCATGGTGTTTTTTCCGAAAACCGGATGGCTGCAGGGCTTGAGGCTTCGCTTTTCGATGAGGGAAAGGCCTTCCTCCATGGAAACATCCTCCCGGCCGTTTTCCGTTTCATAGACCAGGACGGGCTCTGCGGCATCGACTTCACTGCCGGGAAGATACAGGTATTCCCTGTTCCGCGGGTCCCCGTAGATGAAGCCGGAAAGCAGCTTGTTTTCTGCGATGTTTCTCATAGCTCATCCCCCTCATACAGCAAAAGGGGCCTGAAATCCAGATAATCCGAGCTGGTCAGGTGCATTCTGACACCGAGAAGCTCTTCCGGAAGACCGATAAAATTCGGGGCGCCGTGGATGTGGCCGTAAACACAGTCAGTGGCATGGTGAGAACGGATGATTTCCATCATGTGGGACGGATGCTTCATTTCATCGAAGGGCGGATAGTGGAGAACGGCGATGATTCTTTTGGGAGACATCTTTTCCGCCAGCTCCAGGGAACGCTCCATCCGGCCTTCCTCCCGGGCAATGATGGATGTGTCGGCATCCGTTTTCTTGCGGGATGTTTCGGAAATCCATCCCCTTGTTCCTGCCAGGGCAGTCTGGCCCACGATCAGTGCGGAATTGTGGATGAATTCAAAAGCACCGCCGGTCATACGGGTCATTTTGGTGACAGTATCCCACCAGTAATCATGGTTGCCCCGGACAATGATTTTCCGTCCGGGAAGCCCGCCCAGTGCCTTCAGATCGGACAGGGCATCATCCATATGCATGGCCCAGGAAAGATCTCCTGCCATGATGACCGTGTCCTCCGGGCGGATCGTTTCCTCCCAGGCGGTGAAAATTTTTTCTCTGTGATTTTTCCAATGGTCTCCGAAGATATCCATGGGCTTTGTAGGAGGATTTCCGGAAAGGTGGAAATCACTGAAAGCATATAATTTCATAAAAAATGTTATTCTCCGAAATATTTTTCTGTACGCAGGAATTTTTTCATGCGCTCCTGATTTTCCCGATCCATTACATGAGTGATGCGGTATCCCATGTACAGAGGGCTTGCGGAATACCGGGGGAAAATTTTGGCATGAATGCGGCGCTTCACATGATAGAAGAAAATATTGTAGCTCGTGCAGGGAAGGGGAAAATCCTGCAGGATGAACCGTGCCAGAGTCTGGATCGTATCGGCAAAGCCGTCCGGGCTTCCGTCCTTCTGCAGCGTTACATTGAATTCGCCCATGCCGCTGATGGGGTACGAGGAAATCGTGGCATAACAGTCACTGTCCTCATGGATGATTTCACCCATGAAATTTTCTTCGCTCACATTGTCCCGGTAGTCATAATCCTCCAGACCGATGATCTGGGAATGGGGATGACGCTGGGAACCGCCCGAGTCCGGTCCGTAATTGCGGAAGAAGATGACCGACCTGAACCGCGGGTCTCTTTCCCATTCCAGCCAGTGAGACAGGCCGAAGGAGACAACCCGGTGCAGCTGCTCCTTCCCGTAGGAAGTGAGGCCGGAATGATGGTCTGCTGTTTCCACGATGACCGTCGGGCAGGTCTTTTCAAAAACGGGGAATTTATTCATCAGCCAGATGATATCCCCTTTGGTTTCCAGGATATTGGTCAGGTTTTCCGGGTGGCAGAAAGGGCATACCTTCTGCTGTCCGGAGTGCGGCTTCTCCGAGCCTACCGTGATGTTGTAGGTAATGGGTTTATTCATTTTCTTATCTCCTCATGACTTCTTTTCTATTATAGCACGGGGAAAAGTTCTTTATGGTATGAGGAAGGGCTCCGTTTGTTCGGGAAATGAGAATTTCTGATAAAAACTCTGTAAAGATACTTTATTTCGGCAAAGGGATAAAAAATTTCTTGACAGAGCGGACCGGATACAGTATGATAAGAGCATAAAATTTAGCAAGATAAAGTAATGAAGAAGCGATGAGAAAAAAGACAGGAGCGATATGATGATGAAACTGAAAAAAATGGTACTGGCAGGAATTCTGGCAATCGGCGCAGCCGGACTGATTGCAGGCTGCGGCGGAGACTCTTCTTCCGGGAAATCCGCTTCCAACGGGGGAAAACCGGCAAAGATTGTAGCCGGCATGGATGATACCTTTGCTCCCATGGGATTCCGGGATGACAACGGACAGATCGTAGGATTTGATATCGATATGGGGAATGCGGTTTCCAAGGAAATCGGGATTCCCATTGAATTCAAGCCGATTGACTGGGCTTCCAAGGAAACCGAGCTGAATTCCGGAAAGATTGACTGCATCTGGAACGGATTCACCATGACGCCGGAAAGACAGAAAAAGCTCGCCTTCACCAAGCCGTACATGGATAATATCCAGGTATATGCTGTATTGGCGGACAGCCCCTATACCAGCGCAGATCAGCTGAAGGGCAAGAGAATATCGATTCAGGAAGCATCCACTGCGGAAACGGCGCTGAACCGGGATGAAAACCTGAAGAACTCCTTCTCCGAAATCAAGGCTTATCCCGATCTGACCGCCTGCTTCATGGATCTCGAATCGGGACGCACCGATGCCGTACTGGCAGATTCCGTTCTCATCGAATATTACATGACGAAGAAGCCGAACACTTTCCGTGAACTGGATACGATTGTTTCGAAGGATACCTTCTCCATCGGCATCAAGAAAGACAACCAGCAGCTGGTGGATCTGCTGAATGACGGAATTGCCAAGGTCATTGCCAGCGGGGAAGCGGCAAAGATTTCCGAAAAATGGTTCGGAAAAGATGTTGTCCTGAAATAAAGAATCTGCAAAAAAACACTTTCTCTATCTTGTTAAAAGGATGAAGAATGTGTACAATAACAAACTGTAGGAAAAAAGAAGAGCAGACCGGAGGCCTGCTCTTCGCTGATTCTTTAGTAAGGAGCTTTTTATGGATTACATTATCAGAATTCTGCCGAATATGATCGGCGGGCTGGGCATTTCGGCGCAGATATTTCTTATGACCATCGTCCTGTCGCTTCCCTTCGGGGTCCTGCTGGCCATGGTCCGTATTTCCCGCCTGGGAATCCTGAGACGGCTTGCCGCCATGTATATCTACGTCATGAGAGGAACACCGCTCATGCTGCAGATCATGTTCATTTATTACGGACTTCCGCTGATGCTGGATATCCAGATTAATGATTTCCCGGCAGCCATCCTGGCTTTTGTGGCAAACTATGCGGCATACTTTGCGGAAATCTTCCGCGGCGGCATTCAGTCGATCAGCAAGGGACAGTATGAAGGGGCAAAGGTTCTCGGATTTACCTACCGGCAGACCATGTGGCACATCATTCTGCCGCAGGTGGTAAAGCGTGTCATTCCTCCGCTGGGCAATGAAACCATTACCCTCCTGAAGGATACTTCTCTGGTGTACATCCTGGCCATGAATGATCTTATGCGTGTTACCCGCGCCTTTGTGCAGCGCGATTTCGATACGACTCCGTTCCTGGTGGCAGCTGTCTTTTATCTGATCTGCACAGCGTTCCTGACAAAGATTCTGGCTTACATTGAAAAACGCTATGCGGTCTATGAAGATTAAGGAGGCACCCCATGAGTTTTATTGAAATGAGAAATATCCGGAAGGATTACGGGAAGCAGACCATCCTTCACGGCGTGGATCTGACTCTGGAAAAAGGAGAAGTCATTTCCATCATCGGCCCGTCCGGGGCAGGGAAATCCACCCTTCTCCGCTGCCTGAATCATCTGGAAGACATTCAGGGCGGCTCGATTCTGGTGGACGGAGATTATCTGGCAGAAGAGAAGAACGGAAAGGTCTCCTATGCATCGGAAGAAAAAATGAAGACCATTCTGGCGAAAATGGGAATGGTGTTCCAGTCCTTCAATCTGTTTCCGCATATGACCGTTCTGGACAATATCATGGTGGCGCCCATTTATGTCAAGGGGATGAAGAAGGAAGAAATCCTTCCCGTAGCGGAGGAGCTGCTCAATAAGGTAGGCCTCCTCTCCAAGAAGGATATGTATCCGGGAAGCCTCTCCGGCGGACAGAAGCAGCGTGTGGCCATTGCCCGGGCACTGGCTATGAATCCGGAAATCATGCTGTTTGACGAACCGACGTCCGCACTGGACCCGGAACTGACCGGCGAAGTTCTGAAGACCATTCAGCAGCTGGCCGATGAAAACATGACCATGGCGATCGTAACCCATGAAATGGCCTTTGCCAAATCGGTTTCCGACCGGGTTCTCTTTATGGTAGACGGCCGTGTGGAAGAAAGCGGCACCGCATCGGAGGTCTTCGACCATCCGAAGGGAGAAAGAACGAAAGCTTTCCTTTCTTCTATTCTGAGAGCCTGATTTCACAGCAAAAAAAAGCAGATCTGCATCCTGCCTGTAAGAGAGGAGCGGATCTGCTTTTTGCATGTCCGGATTTCTGCCGGCTACATCTGGAAAATGATGCCTGCTGCGGCGGATACGGCAATGTACAGTACGGGGTGCCGCCGGAATTTTACCAGACCGATATAAATGACAACGGCCAGAAGCAGGGAGGGCAGGCGGATGAGGGAGAGCAGCTCTCCTGTTTCCTGAAAGAGCGGAAGATCCAGCAGAGCAACCTTGGCAACGCCCAGTCCGGCTGCGGCGATGAGTGCGGTGGAAGCGGGACGCAGGCCGTAGAAAATACGCTGTACCGTCTCGGATTCCCGGAACCGCTGCAGCATATAGTAAACGGCGGTGATAACGATCAGCGCCGGGGCGGTCAGGGACAGAGTGGTGAAGATTCCGCCCGGAATGCCCAGCGTCTGAAAGCCTGCATAGGTCGCCATGTTGACGCCCAGCGGTCCCGGAGTCGATTCGGAAATGGCGATCATATTGGCGATGTCTTCCGCAGAAAACCATCCGGTCCGTTCGGAAATATCATAAAGGAAAGGCAGGGTGGCCAGGCCGCCGCCTACGGCAAAGAGTCCGGCCTTGAAAAATTCAATGAACATATGGAACCAGATCATTTTGCGTCTCCTTTCGCCTTCTTCGCAGGCATCAGGAAATAACCGGCTGCTGCGGCAAGAAGGACGGCTGCCACGGGCGATACCGGGGAAAACAGGGAAAACAGAAGAATGGCGGCAAAAATGAAGGCCGTTCTTTTATCCCTGACGGATTTCTTTCCCAGCTTGATGACCGCATCGAGAATCAGAATGCATACACAGGCCCGGATGCCCGCAAAGGCATGCACCACATAGGGGTTCTCCTCGAACTGCGTAAGGAACATGGCAATGAGAGTGATGATGATCATGGACGGGGTGATGACGCCGATCGTGGCAAAAACGCCGCCCCAGAATCCTTTCAGCTTGCACCCGATGAAGGTGGCCACATTGACGGCAATCATGCCCGGCGTGACCTGCCCGAGCGCATAGTAATCCATGAGCTCTTCATCGGCCGCCCATTTCTTTTTGGTGACAACCTCTCTCTGGAGGATCGGAAGCATGGCATATCCTCCGCCGAAAGTGACCGCGCCCATTTTGGCGAAGGTCAGAAATAAATCAAGCAGTAATTTCATACAGGCTCCTTCCCGGGTCTTGCGGCCCATTTGACATACCTGTATGATAACAGGAAGGAATATATATTTAAAATATTGATTTACAAAGGAAATATATAGAAAAGATATGGATATCAAACAGATGAAATACTTCATGACCGTGGCGGAGGAAGGGACCATTACAGCTGCCGCAAAAAAACTCCATATTTCCCAGCCGCCTCTTTCCGCGCAGATGCACCTGCTGGAGGAGGAACTGGGATGTGAGCTGTTCCGGAGAGGAGCTAGGCAGATTACGCTGACGGAATCGGGGAGCATCCTGTACAAAAGAGCGGTGGAAATGGTGGATCTCGAGGCTGCTGCCCGGGAGGAAATCCGCACATGGACGCAGGGGCGTTCGGGACGGCTCCGGCTGGGACTGGTTTCTTCCTCCTCGTCGAAGGAGCTCTATGATAAGCTCCGGCTGTTCCGGAAGGCTTATCCGGAAATCCAGATCAAGGCTTATGAGGGAAACAGCTACGAGTTGCTGGAGGAGCTGCGGAAGGGCCGGCTGGATGCGGCGGTGCTGCGCACGCCTTTTTCCGGCTACGGACTGGAAACGGTGCCGCTTCGGAAGGACCGTATGGCAGCAGCAGGGAAAATACCGGCAGGAAGGGAAAAAATCACTTTGACCGATCTGGCGGGGGAGCCGCTCATTCTGTACCGCCGGTGGGAAAAAATTATTCTGGATGAATGTGAAAAGGAGGGAGTTTCCCCTCATGTATACTGTGTCGCCGATGATGCCCGGACCTGTCTCCGGTGGGCCCGGGAGGGACTGGGAACCGCTCTTGTTCCCGAATCGGTTCTGCCTGCGGGGGAGATTCCCGCAGCGGTCCTTTCTGAGGAAGCGCTGTCTTCCTCGCTCCTTCTGGCCCGGCGGAAAGGAGACCGGACCTCGAAGGGGGGAGAACTCCTCTTTGAAATCTGCAGAAATCCGGGAAGAAAATGAAGGAAAAAGAGGTTTCCCGTCTTTATCTCCATGATTTGTTTTTTTTATTTTCCTGTGATAAAATATAACTTGTTTATTGTATCCATGACGAAGTACCAAAAACGGACGCAAATCAGGTATCATTTGTCGGTCATCCGACTTAAGGAGGAATAGTTTCATGAATGTAAAAGTAGAGGTATTGGATCAGCACAAAGTAAGTCTTGCTATCGAACTGCCGGCTGAAGTTGTACAGAAGGGATTCAAGACTGCGGTATCCCGCATTGCCAACCAGGTAAAGATCCCCGGCTTCCGCAAAGGCAAGGCAAGCCGCACCATTCTGGAAATGCACTTCGGCAAAGCTGCTGTAGAAGCTGAAGCAAAGGATATCGTGATCAATGATGCGCTGAACCAGGCTCTCCGCGATGAAAAGATCATCCCGGTTACCCAGCCCGAAGTCAAGGAAGATAAATTCTCCGAAAAAGAAGGCGCTGCATTCACCGCAACCTTCGTAAAGCGTCCGGAAGTGGAACTGGGCGAATACAAGGGTCTGGAAGCAGAAGAAGAAAAGCCGGAAATCAGCGATGATCAGGTTATGGCTGAAATCCAGAGAGCTGCTGAACAGAGCGCCCGTCTGGAAATGGCAGAAGAAGGCGCTGTACTGAAGAAGGGTGACTATGCAGTCATCGACTTCAAGGGCTTCATTGACGGCGAAGCATTCGAAGGCGGCGAAGGCAAGACCTATCCGCTGGAAATCGGTTCCCAGAGCTTCATCCCGGGCTTTGAAGATCAGCTCGAAGGTCATAAGGCCGGCGATGATGTAGATGTAAAGGTTACTTTCCCGGAAAGCTACTTCGTAGATGCTCTGAAGGGCAAGGAAGCCGTATTCAAAGTTCATATCAATGATGTAAAGCGCAAGCAGCTTCCCGCACTGGATGACGCTTTCGCAAAGTCCATCAGCCAGTTCGAAACCATGGATGAACTGAAGGCAAGCCTGAAGCAGCAGATGCAGCTCCATGCCATTCAGCAGGCAGAAGAAGCTTACCATCAGAAGCTGGTTAACCAGGCAGTAGCCAATGCCAAGGTTGACATTCCCCATGAAATGGTAGAACAGAAGATTGATGAAATCGTGGAAGAAATCAAGCTGAATCTGGAAGCTCAGAACCAGAAGCTCGAAGACTACCTGAAGCGCATCAACCAGACCATGGAACAGCTCCGCAAGAACTATGAAAAGACTGCAGAAGAACAGGTTCGTCAGGGCCTCGTTCTGGAAGCTATCGCTGACAAGGAAGATCTCCAGGTTACCAACCAGGACCTTTCCATGGAAGTATACAGCATGGCTCAGCAGTTCAACGCAGATCCGAAGGACGTCATGAAGATCATCCAGGACGAAAACCGCGTAAACATGCTCATCACCTCCGTCCTCCGCAAGAAGGCATCCGCATTCATCTACGGTGCAGCTAAGAAAGCGGAAGCAGACAAGAAGGCTGCAGCAGAAACCGCTGAAGCAGCACCGGCAGAAGCCGCAGGCGATCTCTCCTCCATGACCGTTAAGGAACTGAAGGCTTATGCTGCAGAAAAGAACATCGCTATCGATTCCAAGGCAAAGAAAGCAGAAATCATTGACGCTATCAAAGCTGCGGAAGCAAAATAAGAAACGTTCTGACGGATAACGAAAGAACGGACGGGAAAAGACGCGGGAGTTTGCCGGCGTCTTTTTCACCCATTTATAAATAGAATAAAATCTATATAGTAAGTCTATTCGGTGTTTTTATCGATTGACTGTATCATTCATACTCCGGAGAACTTCCGGTCCCGAAAGGAAGGGTTACTATGGCTTATGTACCAATCGTGGTAGAACAGACTGCCCGGGGCGAACGCTCCTACGATATTTATTCCCGCCTTCTCCAGGACAGGATCATATTCCTCGACGGACAGATCGAGGACCATATGGCGAACATCATCATCGCCCAGATGCTTTTCCTGGAAGCGGAGGACCCCAACAAGGACATTCATCTTTATATCAACAGTCCGGGAGGCGTTGTGACCGCCGGCCTGGCCATTTACGACACCATGCAGTATATCCGCCCGGCGGTATCTACGATCTGCATCGGCTCCTGCGCCAGCATGGCAGCGGTGCTTCTCACCGCCGGCGCAAAGGGCAAGCGCTTTGCTCTGCCTCATTCCAATATCATGATCCATCAGCCTCTGGGAGGCGTACAGGGACAGGCTACGGAAATCGAAATCCATGCCCGGGAAATCCTTCGTCTCCGGGAAGAACTGAACGGAATCCTGGCGCATCACAGCGGCCAGTCTCTGGAAACGATCCGCAATGACACGGAACGGGACAATTTCATGACGGCGCAGGCGGCGAAGGAATACGGTCTTATCGACCAGATCCTGACCAGAAACGAACTGACGCAGTTAAAGGGAAAATAAGGGGGAGTTTCCATTGACCACCAGAAAAGATTCAACACCGGTATGCAGCTTCTGCGGCCGTTCCGGAGATGAAGTGGAAAGACTGATTGCCGGACCGGGTGTATACATCTGCAATGAATGCATAGAGGTCTGCTCCAATATTCTGCGGGAAGAGATGAAGGAAGCAAAGAAAAAATCGATTCCCCATTTCGAGCTTCCTGCCCCGGAAGAAATCAAGAAATATATGGATCAGTATGTCATCGACCAGGATGATGCGAAAATCGCTCTTGCCGTGGCTGTATACAACCATTACAAGCGGATTCAGTATCAGGGAGACGGGAATGATGATGTGGAGCTTCAGAAATCCAATATCATCATGCTGGGACCCACCGGGAGCGGAAAGACCCTTCTGGCGCAGACACTGGCCCGTTTCCTGGATGTACCCTTTGCCATTTCCGATGCGACGACGCTGACCGAAGCAGGCTATGTAGGCGAGGATGTGGAAAACATTCTTCTCCGTCTCATTCAGGCGGCAGACTACGATATTGAAAAGGCGGAACGGGGCATCATCTATATCGATGAAATTGATAAGATTGCCCGGAAATCGGAAAATCCCTCCATCACCCGCGATGTCTCCGGGGAAGGCGTACAGCAGGCCCTTCTGAAGATTCTGGAAGGCACTGTAGCCAGCGTACCGCCCCAGGGCGGAAGAAAGCATCCGAACCAGGAAATGATCCGGATCGATACGTCCAATATTCTCTTTATCTGCGGCGGTGCCTTTGCGGGAATTGACAAGGTCATCGACGCCCGTCTGACGAAGAGTGTCATGGGCTTCGGTGCAGATATCGAAAAGCGGACAGACCGGGACATGGCGGAGCTTCTCCAGCAGGTGCAGCCCGAGGATCTGCTCAAATTCGGCCTGATTCCTGAATTCATCGGCCGTCTGCCGGTCATCGTAGCACTTCATCCCCTGGATGAAAAAGTGCTGACCCGGATTCTGACCGAACCGAAGAATGCGCTGGTCAAGCAGTATCAGAAGCTTCTCGGCATGGATCATGTAGATCTGGAATTCGAGGAAGGCGCCATCCGCGCGATTGCCCGTCAGGCGATCGAACGGAATACCGGAGCCAGAGGACTGCGGGCCATCATCGAAAAGATCATGATCCGCGTCATGTATGAAATTCCGAGCCGGAAGGACGTTGCCAAATGCATCGTCACGGAGGATACCGTCCTGAACGGAACCCAGCCGACTCTTATCCTGAAAGAAGAATAGATGAAAAGCGCTCTCCTGGCGGAATCTGTTTCCGGAAGGGAGCGCTTTTTGGTTTAGGACGGTTTATGATATAATGAAAAAAAGATATGAAAATGCTTTATAGGAGATGATTCCTATGAAAATCAAATTACTGATTCTTTTCCTTCTCGACATATTTGCTGTATCCCGGTGGATGTATCACAGCGATTTGCTGGCGACCTGCGCAGCCATTATTGTGACGGCGGCGTTTCTTTTCGCGCTTCTCCATGTACTGCGCACCCGCCGGTAAATGCACGGATAAACTGCATTGACAAACCATACCCCCTTCCTTATAATTGTCTTGACCAAAAAAGGAGGGGGTTTTTCAATGAATATAAAAAAACTGGCAGAGCAGGAAAAAGATACGATTGTTGCACTGCGGCGTCACTTTCATGAAAATCCGGAAGTGTCCACAAAGGAATTCAGGACCATGGATTATATCGAAGAATTCCTTGGAAAAATCGGAATTCAGTCCGTCCGCGTTCCCAACGGAGGAATCCTTGGCTTCCTGGACAGCGGAAAGCCGGGATGGATTGTTTTGATGCGGGCCGATATCGATGCCCTTCCGATTCAGGAAGATCCGGAAAATCTTGTGCAGAAGAAAGTCTGCGTCTCCAAAAATGAAGGAGTTATGCATGCCTGCGGCCACGACGGCCATATGGCCATGCTTCTCACCGAAGCCAAGATTCTGTCGGAACATAAAGAGGACTGGGAAGGGAAAATCATTTTCATGTTCGAACAGGCGGAGGAAATGGGAGAAGGGGGAATCCCGGAAATGCTCCGCTACCTTCGGGATGAAAAGATTCATATCGACAACTGCTTCGGCACCCATGTGATCTGGCACCTTCCGGCAGGGAAAGTGGGACTCCTTTACGGGACAGCCATGGCAGGCGCTTATTTCTTCCGAATCCGGATTCATGGGAAAGAGGGACACGGCTCCCGTCCGGATATGGCGAACAGCCCGATTGAATGCTTTGTTTCCATTGCTTCCGAAATCCGGGCTTACCGGATGAACAAGGCAGATCCGGAAGAGAATATGACCTATTCCCTGGGATACGTGAAGGCCGGAAACAGCCCGAACATTATTCCCGATGAGCTGGAATTCTCCGGGACTGCCCGCTGCACCCGGAATGCAGACGGCCTGGCCTTTCGGGATACGCTTCACGAACTGACGGAAAGCATGGCAAGAGTATACGGCTGCACCGCGGAATTTGTGGAAGACCGGTACTTCCCGGCTACCGTGAATAATAAGGAATGTGTCGCTCTGGCCCGCAGAGCGGTTACGGAAGCACTGGGCAGAGATGCATTGGACGAAAACTGTCCCATGTGGATGGCTTCCGAAACCTTCGGACTCACAGAGTCGACCTATCCGGGATGCTTCATGTTTACGGGAATCCGAGACGATAAGCTGGGCAGCGGAAGTCCGCATCATACTGCAAAATTTGATATTGCAGAAGACGGGCTGGTGACCGGTGTCGCAGCGGCTCTGGCCTGTGTGACAGCCGTTCTTCGGGAAAAACCGGACACACCGTCCTTCAGGAAGAACGATCTGGAGGAAATGCTGAAACTGGTGAACTGATTCACCGGAGCAGCAAACACTCCGCAGTCAATAAAAAGACTCATCCGTTTTCAGGCGGATGAGTCTTTTTCTGCTGCCGGAACGGGAAGGCAATCACTGCGGTGCGGATTTTTCCTTCCCGATACAGAGGGGAAAGCCCATAAAAAAACTCCGCTGATGCGGAGTTTTTGCAGAAGAAATTATTTTTCTTCCATAGCTTCCTTGTAAGCTTCCTTAGCTTCTTCCCGGGCTTCTTCAGCCTGTTCTTTAGCTTCGAGAGCTTTCTGCTGAGCAATAGCAGCCTTGACGCTTGCGTTCAGACGGGATTTCTTACGAGCAGCGGCGTTCTTATGGATAACACCCTTATGAGCAGCGCTGTCGATAATGCTTACAGCATTGCGGATTGCTTCGTCCTTAGCATCGGTGTTGGCAGCGGCAACAGCCTTCTTTACAGCACCGTGAATCTGAGACTTTACAGCAGCGTTAACAGCTTTTTTAGCGGCATCTTTTCTCATGCTCTTCATGTTGGATTTAATCTGCGGCAATTGGTTCACCTCCCGTCCGAAATATTCATACCTTGCTATTCTAGCATATTTTGATTTTCATGGCAAGAAAAGAAATAAAGAATCTCCGTATATTTTCCCGGCGGCAGGGATCGGGACCCCGGAATGGCCGCCTTTTTTGATTCCGTTTGAATCTTTTTTTCTCCTTTTGTACAATGAAGGCAAAAGAGAAATCACCGGATGAGAGGAGAATGAATATGCTGGTCGGGGTGGATTTGGTAAAGACGGACCGATGGAAGCGGATTCTGGAAAGACGGCCCTCTATGGCCGAAAAGATTTTTACGGAAGAGGAAAGGAAGCACTGCGAAAGCCGGGGCGCGAAAAGGGCGGAGTCCTATGCGGCTCTCTGGGGTGTCCGGGAAGCCGCAGGAAAAGCGCTGGGCATCGGTGTATTCAGCAGCGGCTGGCAGGATGCGCATGTAGTATGGACCTCCCTGGGAGCGCCGGTGCTCCGGCTGCAGGGAAATTTTGCAAAGCGGGCGCGGGAATTGGGCGTGACGGAGGTTTCCGTTTCCATGACCCACGAAGACAATATGGCCGCTGCAGTGGTGGTCATGAACGGAGGAAGCTATGATATTGACGACGGCAAATGAAGCAAGAGACCTGGATTCCCGGGTTATGAACGAGTACGGAATCCCCGAAGAGGTGCTTATGGAAAATGCGGGAGCCTCTGCGGCAGCGCTCCTGAAGGAAAGAATTTACTGGGACGGAGCCTTTACGGTCATTGTCTGCGGCACGGGAAATAACGGCGGAGACGGCTTTGTCATGGCCCGGTATGTGCAGAATGAAGGGGCGCAGGTTCTTGTTCTGCTGATGGGCAATCCGGACCATATGGGGAAAGCCGCGGCCATGTACCGCGCAGCAGCAGAAAAAATGGGCATTCCGATTATTCCTGTCGAAAAAGCGGAGGACGGAGCGGAATATCTGGAAAAAGCGGATATCATCATTGATGCGCTGATCGGAACCGGCCTGTCCAGGGCCGTGGAAGGCGAGAAGGCGGCTCTCATTTCCCTGATCAATGATTCCCGGGCCGTAGTGGTTTCCGTCGATATTCCGAGCGGCCTTGTGTCCGATACGGGCCGGGCCGAGGGAGCCGCTGTCCGGGCAGACTTCACGGTGGCGCTCGGGTCGGTGAAGCGGGGCCACGTGCTGTATCCCGGAAGTGAATACACAGGGACGCTTCTCTATTCCTCCATCGGTATGCCCTGCGGCGCTTTTGCGAAATACCCGGTCCGGCTTACTGAAAAAGAAGATATCCGGCGGGTCCTTCCCGTGCGGAGCCGCATCTCCCATAAGGGGAGCAACGGATTCATCGGAATCTTTGCCGGCTCGGAGGGGATGGAAGGCGCAGCGCTTCTGACCGGGCAGGGAGCTCTTTATGCAGGCGGCGGAAAGATTGCCGTGAATACTGTCGGAAAGGCAAAGGATGCTCTGACGGCGAAAATTCCGGAGCTGATGGTGTCCTCTCTGGGCGGCAGTCCCTTCTTCACCGAAGATATGGCAGAGGAAGCCTTACAGAAAGCAGAAGCCTATGACGTGATGGCACTCGGTCCCGGTCTGGGCAGAGAAAGAGAAACACAGAAATTCGTACAGAAGCTGATTGAAAAGTGGGAAAAGCCGATGGTGCTGGATGCAGATGCCCTTTTTGCTGCAGCGGCATGCGGGATTTCCTTCCGGGATGCGCCGGGGCAGTATATCCTGACCCCGCATATCGGGGAATTCTGCCGGCTGACCGGACTGACGGCAGCAGACGCAGAAAAGGAAAGAATCGATGCTGCCCGGGCATTTGCGGAAAAACAGCAGGTCGTGCTTCTCCTGAAAGGCGCTCCGACGGTCATTGCCTGCCCGGACGGAAGAGCCTGGGTAAATCCTACCGGCAATCCCGGCATGGCAGCGGGCGGCATGGGAGACACTCTGACCGGCATTATTGCAGCACTCTGCGGACAGGGACAGACCCCGGAGGAAGCCGCCATGTGCGGGGCTTACCTGCACGGACTGGCAGGAGATCTGGCGGCTGCAAAGACGCCCGTAGGCTATCGGGCCAGTGATGTGGCCCGGCTGGTTCCTCAGGCAAGAGCATCTGTCATGAATGACGGACGGGGAGAGGAGTAAGGCATGAATTTCAAAAAAATATTCCATATCTTCACTTCCCTGTTCCTTCTGCTTTCCCTGACGCTGGCGCTGGCGGGCTGCGGCGCAGAAGGAAAGGCAGACAGCCCCGCCGGTCCTTCCGCTGCGGCAGCCGGTGCAAAGAGCACAGGCGGGATGCTGACCCTGCGCATGCTCGATATCGGGCAGGGGGACTCCTTCCTGCTGGAAAAGAACGGGCAGTTTGTTCTGATCGATTCCGGCGATATCGAACACAGAGCAGCCCTGACGAAGCTGCTCCGGCAGTACGGCGTGAAGGAAATTTCCAAAGTCATCATTACCCATCCCCATGAAGATCATCTGGGCGGCATGGCAGCGGTTTTCAAAAACTTTTCCGTAGGGGCCGTATATGATAACGGCGTGAGCACCAATACCGGTTCCTACAGGAACTATCTGAAAACCATCCAGTCGAAAAAGATTCCCTATCATACGTTAAAGGCCGGCGAAAGCCTGGAGCTTTTCCCGGGAGTCTCCTTCGATGTTATAGGGCCGGTTTCCCTCATCCGGGACTCCAAGGGAAAGCCCGACCAGAACAATAACTCCATTGTAGGCCGGATGTCCTACGGAAGCTTTTCTGTCATGTTCAGCGGGGATGCCGAAAAGGAAGAAGAATCGGCAGTCCTGAAAAAAGGCGGCACCTTTGCTAGCACCGTCCTGAAATCGGGCCACCACGGGAGCCGCACTTCCTCCTCCGCGGCCTGGCTGAGAGCCGTATCGCCGAAAGCGGCGCTGATTTCCTGCGGACTGGACAATTCGTACGGACATCCTCACAAGACGGTTCTGGACCGGTATGCAAAAGCGAATATCCAGGTATACCGGACCGACCGGAACGGCACTGTGACGGTCACTTCCGACGGGAGCAGCTATAAGATAGAAAAGGAGCACTGATATGACGAAGGAAATGATTGTGGACCGCATTGAAGAAGATAAGGCGGTGCTTGTCTCTGAAGAGGATGAGGTACTGACCGTTCCCGCTTCCTGGCTGGAAAATCTTCATGAAGGCATGGCCGTGGATATATCCTTCCGGGAAAATCCGGAAAGAGAAGAAAGAACCCGGAAGGAAGCGGAAGAGCTTCTGCGGATGCTGCGGAAAGAAAACGGAAACGGCTGACAGGAGCCGGGGGATTTTCCCCGGCTTTTTGCATGGCAGAAAAGGAAAGCTTCTTTCTGCGGAGGAACGGGGGCGGAAGAAGAAATGATGCGGCGGAGCCTGCCGGAGAAAAAGATTCTTTCCGGCAGAGAATCCTTCCTTTTTGAAAGTTTTCCAAAATAATCCTTGACAAATTCCCCGGAAATAGTGTATCTTGATATAAGTCAGTTATATGGAGCGATACTCAAGTGGCTGAAGAGGACGGTTTGCTAAATCGTTAGACCGGTTTCCGGTGCGGGAGTTCGAATCTCCCTCGCTCCGCCATAACAAAGAACTCTCCGCTCTTATCCATGTGATAGGAGCGGAGAGTTCTTTTTGCATGAAAGTAAGGATTTCCGGAAACCCCTTATTTTACCGGGCGGAACCGGTGCGGGCTTTTCAGGAGATGGCTTCGCTTTAATGAAAATTTATACAAATCTTCTAAAATATATAAAAAT